>CAMSTM010000126.1 GCA_947063675.1 uncultured Lachnospiraceae bacterium
TTCTTACCAAAAAAGAGGATTTTTTTTCCAAAGACACAAACTATTTTACACTACCTACTTTATCAAATCATTAATTGCTGCCGTCCTGTTCCTGTACTGTTACCCTGATACTGTCCCCCGGCTGTTTTCCTGTTCGGGTGCGGATATCCTTCCGAATCCCTATGATGTAGCAGATACTTCCGTCGGCATTCTTAACTCCCATATTTACAATACTCCCGTCGTAAGGCACTCCGTCAAAGGTTACATGAACCTTCACCCGTCCTTTTCCGAATTCTTTTCGAATATCGTAGGGAAAAATAACGTATGCGCCTCCCTTTTTGCCGGCTTCATAAATCAGAGAGTCATATTCATAAATTTTACCGTTCATTGTCTGCGCCTTTCACAAATCATTTTTATAAAGTAATATATCCATTATTTCATTCAATTCACCCTCAGAAGTCCTTTATTCCTCCGCATTTAATTTTGCATACACATATGTATCTTTCCAAATCGCTTTTCCGCTTTCATCTTTCCAGAAAAATACATTTTTTCTGAAATAAGCCTCTCTCTGAAATCCCAGCGCTTCAAATTCCCGTTTTCCCATATACACATTGCCAATCATTTTGCGGGATTTTTTCAGTTCAACGGCAATCATTTCATCTGTCCCGACACGCCACTTGAGATTTTCTTTTGTTTCATCAAAGGTCAGAGGTTTATATGGCTCATATGCCACAACTTCCCTGTCTGATAAATATTCAAATAAATCCTGTAAATCTTCTTGTTGATATCTTCTTAAAATCAGCCTTTCCGTTTCTGCTATGATGATTTTACTCTCCATGTCATTGTCCCCTTTTCTTCCTCTTTTTCCCCTTTTTCACCGCTTCTCCCGGCGCCCCGGCCGTACAGACAGCCAGCACTCCCAGAAGCAGCATTACTCCCAGCGAGGCAATCCCAAGGGGAATGCTGCCCCTATCCGACGTGCCGCTGTAAGAAGCCGTGTCAAACCCAATCAGGGTCAGCGCCGCCGAAAAGGGATAAATATTTCTCAAAAGCCCCTGCTTAAAAAACAGGACGGCGTACCCGGCAATGAACGCGAACACCGAGCCGCTCATAAACATTCCCGGCCTTCTGCTGCAAATACCGATAAGCGGCAGCACCACAATATAAACAGTAGCAGAAAGTCCAATCATCTGCAACAGGCCCTTTAATAAAACCAGACCGCCAAAGCCGGAAAGTCCCGCAACGAGCCCCACAATCACCGCCGCCAGAAGGCTGTATATTCCCATGAGAATTGCCAGAAGCCCCACAGCCGTCAGCTTTCCCGCCAGAAATTTCCGGAAGGAAAGAGGAACGGTCAGAATATTTTTCAGGGTATCGTCCGTGTATTCCCTGTTCATCAGATAGCCGCCGATTAAAGTAAACATCACCGGCATGAAAATCTGCGCGTTGCCCCAGATTGTAGCGTCTATAAGGGCTGCAAAGTCAAAATGAGGATTTCTTGCTTCCGGCACCATTATCATCTGTGAAAACAACTGTAAAAGCGGCGAGCAGAACATGCCGATGAGCCCAATTAAGAGAATCTGATACCGCTTTATTTTCTGAAATTCTGTTTTTATAATCGCACACATATACCTGCCCTCCTTACACACTCTGTTTCCGGTAAACCTGAATCATCAGCCCGATGCACACGGCAGCCTCTCCCAGCAGTACCGCAAAAATAACCGGCGTTGACACAAAATAGGGACGGAATCGGTTATAAAAGGCAAGCATCTCCTCCCCCGCGTCCTCCAGCGAATGGTACTGGTAAAGCCAGCGGCTAATCATGGGCACAGGCAGCAATGTGGTAAAATTAAAGCCAATGGGAACCATGGTAAACTGTTCGTTTGTATACATAATAAAATTAATTGCGGCGTAGGAAAACGCAATAATCACTGAAATAATGTAGGACCTGTTGCACCAGACCACAAAAAGAATACAGGGCATGGCCGCCGCCCATATTAAAATCCCGGTTCCCGCGGTAAGAAGAAGCTCCTGTCCGAGACCTTCCGGCGATTCGCCCGACAGAACGGTGAGGAAAACTGCGCTTATCCCTCCGGCAATCTCGTACCCGATATCAAAAAGTAAAATCACAAAAAGCTTTGCCAGCGTCAGCCGCCCTTTTGTAACCGGAATGCACATGAGATTTTTCAGGGTGTCGCAGTCATGTTCTTCAAAGAACAGATTGGCGGCAAGCACTACCGAAAAGGGAATTAAAAGCAGAAAAGCGTTGTCCGTCTTTACTACCGACATCATATTGTCCAGCGTTGTACTATCCAGAATCAGAAAGTACAAAAGCGGCATAACAAAGGTTGTGAGGAATGCAATCTGAAACAGCTTCTTTCTTTTCAGCTTTCCGAATTCACAGACAATCAGTCTAAGCAATGCCCTCACCTCCCGTAACCCGCTTGAAATATTCTTCCAGGCTTTCCTCGCAAAGATGAGCCTCCGACACTTCCAGCCCGCTTTCCACAAAGGCCGTGACGATTTTCCCTACCGGCAAATCCAGATTATGAACCAGAATATTGGCATCGTCCTGTATGGAAAACCGGTTTTCGGAAAAGTCGCATTCCAGAATCCTTGCGGCCTGGGCGGTGTCTGAAAGGGTAAAGTGAATATGCCTGTTGCTCTTTTTCTCCAGCTCTGCAAAGCTTTCCTCCTCAATCAAAACGCCATGGTCGATAATGCCGATATCGTCGGCAATCAGCGCAATCTCGGACAGAATATGGCTGGAAATCAAAATGGTCTTCCCCCTCTCGTCGCAAAGCTGCCGGATAAAGGAGCGCACCTCCGCAATTCCTATGGGGTCAAGTCCGTTAATTGGCTCGTCCAGAATAAGAAGCTCCGGGTCGTGCATAACAGCAAGGGCAATTGCAAGCCGCTGCTTCATTCCCAGGGAATATTGCGAAAACAGCTTCTTATCTTTATAGGGAAGCCCTACCAAATCCAGCGCGTCCTTTAAGGCGTGGGCGTTCGGCACTCCCCTTAAGGTGGCGAAGATTTTCAGGTTTTCCGTTCCCGTCAGGTTTGGATAAAATCCCGGCGACTCTATCAGGCTTCCTATTCTGGGCAGCAGCTTTTTTTCATTGCCCTTAAGGGGCTTTCCCCATATTTTGACCTCGCCGGCTGTCGGCGGGGTCAGTCCCAGAAGCATTTTCATGGTAGTAGTTTTTCCGGCTCCGTTTCTTCCCAGCAGTCCGTAAATTCTGCCCTGCTGTACATGAATGTTCAGACTGGCGACGCTTTTCTGAGCGCCGTACTGCCTGGTGAGATTTCTGGTCTCAATAACATATTTGCTCATTCGTAAAACCTCCTGTGTTTTTGAGATTCCCACTTCGTGGGTCCCTCCTTACCACATATATTATCACCCCAGTCTTACATTAACCTTGCCGGAACCTTGCATTAACCTTGCAAATCGGCAATTCTCCTGTCAGCCGTTAAATACGCCATGAGCCGCCCGTCTGTTACATGCGTGAATCATCCAGCGGAAAAAGCAGCGTGAATGAAGTGCCGTACCCCGGCCTGCTTTCCGCAGTTATGGCGCCGCCCATCTTTTCCGCAAGCTGGCGCACGATGGAAAGGCCGAGTCCGCTGCCCTTTGCCGCTCTCCCCTTATCGCACTTGTACAGCCGTTCAAAAATATGCGTCAAATCCTCCTTTTCCATTCCCACTCCGTTGTCCTTTACCCGGATTTTCATATTTTTCCCCTTTTCCTGCTCCGACAGGCTGATTTCAATTTTATCTCCGCAGCTGTGGGTAAGGGCGTTTTGTATCAGATTATTCAATATCCGCATGTAGCAGTCCTCGTCGAGCCTGGCCCAAAAGGCCTGTTCGGGAATGTCCACGTCATATTCTATCCCCTTATTCTCGAACACCGGTATCCAGTCAATCAAAATGTTTCTGGTAAGCTCCGCCGCCTCCAGTCTGCGGATTTCCATGACAAACTCCCCCGAATTTAATTTGAACCAGTCGAAAAGCACATCGATGTAGTCCTTCAAATCATGGGCCTTTCGGCGGGCGGTTTCCACATAATCGTCGCATTCCTTTCCGGTCACAATCCCCTTGCGGGCAGCGTCAAGATAGCCAATCAGCGTGGTAAGGGGCGTCCGCACGTCATGGGACAGGCTCGTCATAAGCTGCTTATTCGTTTCTTCCGTTTCCCTGAAAGCCGCAAGCCTTCCCTCATAGGACACGATGATATCATTCATCTCATAAGCAATCTGCGCTGTAAGCTCATGCTCCTGTGCCAGAATACGTCTGTTTCCGTTGCCGCTTCTGACATCGGCCAGCGCTTCTGTCATTTCATTCAGTTGTCTTTTCACACGCCGGATAAGGAAAAAAGCAAGAAAAAGGGACGACATGGCAACAGCCGCAAGCAGAATGCAAAGAAATTCCAGAGACAGAAACTGCATAGAAACACCTCCATACTTTTACCCTAAGGTCAACAGCCCCGCCGCAAAAAAACGGAGAGGCCAATAATTCCTTATTCAATCAAACATCCTTATTGAACCGATACCCAATCCCTTTCACCGTCTGGATATACCTGGGGTTTCCGGGACTAGCCTCCAGCTTTTTCCGAAGGCGGCTTATGACCGCCATAATATTACTGTCGTCATAAACATATTCCTCCCCCCAGACCGCCTCGTAAATCCGCTGCTTGGTCAGAATCTTTCCCTGATTTTCCGCGCAGAATAAGAGCAAATCAAATTCCTTCGGCGGCAGCTCAAAGACGCCCTTTTCCGTAGTGACAAGGCGGGTATCCATGTCGATGGCAAGGCCGTCAAAGGAAAAAAGCTTCGGCGCTCCCTCCTCCTGATTAAAACGGGTATATCTGCGAATCAGGGAAATAATGCGGGCAATCAGCTCGTCCATATCAAAAGGCTTGGTGAGGTAATCGTCGGCTCCCGCGCGGAGCCCGCGGACCTTTGATATGCTGTCGTTTTTGGAGGTAAACATCAGAATCGGCAGGCTGCTTTCCTTCCTTATTTGCTCTAAGGTTTCAAACCCGTCCATGCCCGGCATCATCACGTCCAGTATCACAAGCTGATAAACACCGCCTTCCAGCCTGGCAAGCCCCTCCCTGCCGCTGTGGCAGAAGTCAGCCTCGATATTTTCCGTTAAAACGCTCCGTTTTATCAGAGCACACAGCTCCCTGTCGTCGTCTATAATTAAAATTCTGTTCATACAAATCCCACTCCTTTTTCACTTCATGACCCGCTGGACTGGTAATGCCGCACTCCGAACCTCCAAAGGAGCATGCCCGGTATCAGGAAAAATACGGCAAGCAAAGGCAAAATCATGTAAAACAGGGACGTCCGCCGCCCCAAAAGATAGAGCAGCGGATAATATTGAATCAGTGCATAAGGCACGATAAAGGTGGCAAATAACAGCAGCTTTTCCCCGTAAATCCCCACAGGATACTTCCCGAATTCTTTGGCTCCGTCGGTAAACACATTCATAAACTCCAGTCCGTCCAGCGTAAAAAAGCAGATTCCGGCATAAATCAGAAAAAGCCCTCCGAAAACCGCAACGCCTCCCGTCAGCATGAAAATTACGGTAAGCACCCCTGGAAACGTCCATGTCACGTCGCTTTTCACAATTCCGTAGACAAACATCACCAGTGCCTGGAGCATCCTCCCGATTCTTGCCATTTCAAACCTGCTGCCCAATACCTGAATAATTTCTCCCCGGGGGCGCACCAGCACCCGGTCAAATTCTCCCCTTCTCACCATACCCGGAAACATGTCAAATCCCCTTGCAAACATTTCCGCCAGAGAAAATTCCAGTAAAACAATGCCGTAGCACAGCAAAACCTCGCTGTAGGAAAATCCGTCCACCCTCGAAAACCTCTGAAACATGAAAAAGATTCCGAGGAACACGTTGAAGGACACCAGAAACTGTCCAATCACCGACAGCAAAAAGGAGGTCTTATACTGCATCACGCTCCGCACATTCATCGACACATAATGCCGGTAAAGTTTTATAAACGATACTTTATTTCTCATCTTTCATCCGCCGCCTTCCCGCACGCCGCAAATTGAGGCTTTCACGCAAATTTGCCAGGCGAAAGCAACCCTTTCGCCTCATCCTCCCTGCACCGTAATTTTCTTTTCCACCAGGCGGTAAAGTATCTTTCCAAGTCCCGTTACCGCTGTCAGCCAGAACAGCTGCAAAAACAGCGCCCTTCCTGCTTCGCTTCCGCTCATGCTCCCGCTGTAGATACGCAGCGCCACATTCTGCATGGCGGCAAAGGGCAGAAGCTCCATCACTTCCCGCAGCTTATCCGGGAAAAAGGGCAGCGGAATCACCCCGCCCGCCAGAAATTCCGTCCCCGAAATAAACAGCATACGAAGCCCCTCCGGCGATATGGTAAAAAATGTCAGCATATAGATAAGCATACAAAAGGACACCGTCACCAAAAGCCCCAGAACCATTGCAAGAAGAAACATTACAAAGCATGGCATATCCGCCGGAGCCGCAATCCCGTAAGGCTCTGGCAGGAAAGCAGCCACCGCCAGAACAGGGAAACACCGAAGCACCGCCCTTGCAAGCCGGTTTGCAGCGTTCCTTGCAAACCACATATCATAAATGCTGACCGGCCTGCACAGCTCATAAGCCACGTCGCCGTTTATAATCATGGGGAAAATCTCATTATCCATCATCCATGCTGCAAAAAGAGACAGAAAGGCCTGCTGCAGCCAGATATAAGAGACAGTTGCCTGAAAGCTCATGGGAAAAGAGGCGGCGTCCGCCCGGTAAAAGGCTTTAAATATCATGATTTCCATAAAGCCCCATGCAAATTGTGTGACGATTCCCGCTAACGCAGCCGTCCGGTATTGCAGCCCCGTGGCAAAACGCAGCCGAAAAAATGACAGATATTTCACAGCCATTCCTCCTTTAAATGTCGTAGGAGCGGTACAGCTCCGCCACCGTCTCGTCAATATCGGCGTTTCCCTTTTTGATATCCGAAAGACTCCCGTCCATCAAAATCCGCCCTTTTCCAATCAGAATGATTCTGCTGGCAAGGGCTTCTATATCCTGCATATCATGGGTCGTCAAAATCACGGTAGTCCCATGGGTCTTATTTTGCTTTAAAATGAAATCCCGCACCGCAAGCTTGGAAACCGCGTCCAGCCCTATGGTGGGCTCGTCCAGAAACAGTATCTTCGGACTGTGCAGAAGGGAGGCCGCAATTTCGCACCGCATTCTCTGCCCCAGGGACAATTGCCTTGCCGGCGTGCGCAAAAGCTCCTCCAGATTTAAAAGCTGCGTCAGCTCCTCGAGGCTGCGCCTGTACATTGGTTGGGAAATTGAATAAATATCCTTCAGCAAATCAAAGGAATCAATGACCGGAACATCCCACCAAAGCTGGGAACGCTGTCCGAACACCACGCCAATCTGCCTTACATGCTCGATTCTGTCTTTATAGGGAATTCTTCCGTCCACAAGAACCGTTCCGCTGTCCGGTGTCAATATTCCGCTGAGAATTTTAATTGTGGAGCTTTTCCCCGCTCCGTTAGGTCCGATATAGCCCACCATCTCTTTGTCGTTTATGGTAAAACTGACATCGTTTAAGGCGGCAATCACTTCATATTCCCGATGAAAAAGCGATTTGCACGCCTCCTTAAAGCCTGCGTTTCTCTTTGCAATCCTGTATGATTTGCACACCTGCTCCATCATAATCATTCCTGCTTCCTCCCGGTAGTTATACTTTCATATCTTGCCAGGCTGGTCCGGCTTTCAAATTTTAACACAGAATTTCCTCTTAATCAATCTTTTACCCCCTGCCAAATCCGCCTTTCCTATACATGAGCCCGAACAGGCCGCCAAACACAATCATATTCGCGGTGACAATCATCACGCTCCGCGTATAATCCTCCCCCTTTCCCAATCCGTTAAAAAGCAGGCTTATCTGCTGGGAATAAGTAATTTCCGCTATCTTTTTTATGGTTTCATTAAACACGGAAAGCATGGGAAGAAATGAAAAAACCATCATCACGGGGACGGTGACGGAGGTTGCAGCCATCTGATTTGCGCTCCCGGCTCCTATCGCCGCCCCGAGAATCAAAGACGCCAGAATCCCCACCGCCATGATAAGCAAAAACAGCCCCTTTTCCCGCAAGCCCTCATGACCTGACAAAGCGCCGAAAACCGCCGCCCCGGCCATACACGCCAGAAACACATAGCTGCCGATTCCCGCAAGATACTGCCCCGGCGTCACATCCGCCATCATCAGCACCCGAAGGGTATTCTTTTCCTTTTCTTCGGAGATAATCGCAGACATGGCGACAAGGGGGGCCATTCCGACATACATTGCTCCGAACATATTCACAAAGAAATCAGGCGGCATCCCCTCTATTTTCACCGACTTCGTCATGATAAACGCCATCAGCGGAAACATCACAAACTGAATCAGAACCGCTTTGTTTTTCAGCGTGTCCTTTATCTGCTTTTTCAAAATGATAAGTATGTTGTTCATTATTCGCCTAACCTCCTTCCCGTTATGCCAAGAAATACCTTTTCCAAATCCGGTTCCGAAGAATGGAGACTCACGATTACATCCTCGCTCAGCCACCTCCCCAGAATCCCGGCGCTTTCACCGGCGTTCTTTATGGTATGTACCTCTCCGTTTTTCAAAACCACTTCTATCTTATTTTCGGAATTATATTTCCGGCAGATTTCCTTTGGGACGCCGTTTTCCACCAGCCGCCCTTCATTTAAAAGAAGCACCCTGCCGCAGAGCTTCTCCGCCTCATGCATATTGTGAGTGGTCAGAAAAATTGTGGTTCCGGCGCTTTTTTCCTCCAGCATCATTTCATGGATTTTTTCCGTGGTGGCGGGGTCAAGGCCGGAGGTGGGCTCATCCAGATACAGAATATCGCACTCCTTCAAAAGCGCCCGGCAGAAATTCACCCGGCTGCGCATTCCTTTCGACAGCTTCCCCACTGCCGTCTTTTTCTCCTTTATCATCTCCGCCTTTTTAAGGAGCCCGTCAATCCGCTCCCTGGGCGCCCGGTAAATCCCGGCAAATATTTTCAGATTTTCATAGACGGACAGCCGCTCATAAAGACCAAAACTGTCCATCATAATCCCCGCCCGGCTCCAGTTCCCCGTATTGCCGTCTATTGTTATCTTCCCGGCGTCCGGCTTAAGCTGTCCGGTGAGAAGATTTACAAGCGTGGTTTTTCCCGCGCCGGACGGCCCCAAAAGGCCGGTAATCTCCCCTTTTGCCGCCTGAAAGGAAATGTTGTCCAGAACCTTTTTCTCCCCGAAGGAATGCGATAAGCCGCTTACTTCAATAAATGATTTCACTGCGTCTCTCCTTTATCCTTCTTTTTCTTTAACTTCTCCAATCCGTCCTCCAGACGCCTGTTTTCCACCCTTTCCCTGTAAGCCGATACTGCCGCGCTGATGACAAAGCAAATCCCGAAACAGAGGAGAAAGGCAATCCACCCCTCCGCCTCGTCCACGGGAAACCACCCGAATATACAGGAAAAAACGCCGATTAAGACAATCACCGCCGCAAGCATTCCGACAGTTCTTCCTGTAACGGACATTTTTTTTATCAGGATATCCGTAAAAAATACGAAACGCAGAGCCGTCACGCAGATACTTGTGAGCAGATACTGAAAAACAGTTTCCACAGGAATCCCGCCGCTCCCTAACCGGAACATGGTGGATTCTTCCGCCGCCGCCTCCCCCAACAGGGTACAGATAATGCCGATTACCAAAATCGTTATTCCAAAAATCGTAAAAACCTGTGTCAGGTAATCCAACAAATGCTTTCTTTCTTCCATCGCCTTGCCTCCGTTTCTATTACAGTTCCGCCTAATCCGCTTTCCCCTTCATCTCCAGCAATTTCCTGATGGCATCCGCATACTGCCTGGATGCGATTAACTGCTCTCCGTTATTTAATGTAATCAACAGCCGTCTGTTAATGTACGTTTTTATAGACTTGATATTTTTCAGGTTTACAATGGCGGACTTGCTGATGCGCACGAAAAGATACTCCTTAAGCTGCTGCTCCAGCTCATACAGCCGGCTGTCGGACTCGCAGGTTTCTTTCTCCGTGTAGACAAAGCATTTTCTGTCCACCGATTCTATATATAAAACAGCATCCAGATTCAGGGACGTGATGTTTCCCTCACAGTTCACCACAATCTGTCTGTCCACAATTTTAAGCGCTGCAATTAATTTATTGATATAGGGCGTTTTCTCCCGGCACCTTATGGTAATAACGGTTTCGGGAATGTCCTCCCCGATTTCCACATGAACCTGCAAACGAGGCACCTCCTGTCGTTTTTCTCTTTCTGTTTTCTATTTTATCCAAAAGAATGCCTCCTACAAGAGGCCGGAACATATTCTGCCGTTTTGGTGCGGTAAGATGCCATAGCTGTGAATGCTGCGCATACAAAAAGGGCTTAAATCGGTATTGACCGACAGCCCTGGAGTATGTGCCAATTATTCTTTTATAGTGACAGATTTTCTCCCTGTTCCTTTGCCCGTTCTATCTTAAACACATTCAGCGTATCCACATCCGGGCAGGCAAACACCGCCGTTCCCTTCTCCTGTCCGGGAATTTCGCCGCCGTACCGCAGAATATCCACGTAGGGAAAAGCAACATGCATAGCCATGGGGCAAAGCTTCCCCCGCTCCGTATCAAAATCAAAGGAATCTCCCACCTTATGTCCCCGGTGGCACCCCGCCGCGCCCTTCCGGTCTATAAGCGTAATTTTTATTTTCGGTTTCTTCATTTATCAAGCGCCTCCATACATAATTCAGAGCGGTCTCGGAAACTCTTTAAGTTCGAATTTCCGCCCTTTTTTATTACTCTTT
>CAMSTM010000127.1 GCA_947063675.1 uncultured Lachnospiraceae bacterium
TTTCTACAAAAATCAGATAAAATCCCCAAAACGCATAAGTTCTGGGGATTGAAATACATATTTGATATTCCGTTTGCCTATCTCTTGGAAAACTGCGGAGCACGACGGGCTGCTTTCAGTCCGTATTTCTTTCTCTCTTTCATACGAGGGTCTCTGGTCAGGTAACCGGCTTTCTTAAGAACCGGTCTGAAATCCTCGTCCACCTGAAGAAGCGCTCTTGCAATACCGTGCCTGATGGCGCCGGCCTGGCCTGTATATCCGCCGCCGCGTACGTTTACAAGGACGTCATACTTGTCAACGGTATCCGTTGCCGCCATGGGCTGACGAACGATTACCTTCAGGGTCTCAAATCCAAAATAATCATCTATAGGTCTTTTATTGATTACAATTTCACCTTTACCGGGCATTAAATACACTCTGGCAACTGATTTTTTTCTTCTGCCTGTGCCGTAGAATCTTGCTGATTTAGCCATTTTCATCTTCTCCTTTCAGTCCCTCTTAAAATGTTAATACTTCGGGCTTCTGAGCTGCCTGCTTGTGCTCAGGTCCTGCGTATACGTAAAGCTTGGTATACATCTGTCTTCCTAAAGGTCCTTTGGGAAGCATGCCTTTAACGGCAAGCTCTACTACTCTTTCGGGCTTCTTGGCCATCATCTCGCGAAGGGTGGTCTGCTTAAGGCCCCCCACATATCCTGAATGATGGTAGTATATTTTCTGGTCTAACTTCTTGCCTGTAACCTTTACCTTATCAGCATTTACAATAATCACATAATCTCCCATATCCAAAAAAGGAGTAAATATGGGTTTATTCTTACCTCTTAAAACCTTGGCTGTTTCTGAAGCCAAACGTCCCAGTGTCATATTTGTAGCATCCACCACATACCATTTTCTTTCAATTGTGGCCGGATTGACTATTGCTGTCTTCATGATATTTCCTCCATTAAAATTATCCTGGCATATGCCCTGTCTTCAGTTGCGCATATTTTTCTTCGTATGCGACGTATGACAAATACTCTCCTGCTGCTGTCCCTCCATTTATCGGGCGGATGTCCGGGCCGCCGGAAAACTTCAAGGCATCAGCAAATCTTTATCTATAATGCCCTGTCAGGGGAATGTTGCAGACCTGCCCTGTCAAAGAGCTGTCTGCCAGACAACGCATTATTAAACCTTTTCGCACTGAATAATTATAAGATACGCTTAAAGGCGTGTCAACCCCAAATTTTACACAAAAATTCACACAAATATCCAAATCCTTACAAAAACTCATACTTCACCAGCGTCAGCCCGCACGCCGGCGCCGTAGGCCCTGCCGCGCATCGGTTTTTCGCCGCAAGTATATCCGCCATCTCCTCCGGCGACCTGCTCCCGCGGCCTGCTTCCATCAGCGTGCCTGCGATTATTCTTACCATATTGTAAAGGAAGCCGCTGCCGCAGACCCGGATGACAATCTCGTCGCCTTCTTTCTCCACCGTCAGCTCATAAATCCTCCGAACCGTGGAGACTGCCGAAGATGAAACGGAGCAAAAGCTTGCAAAATCATGCTCTCCCACAAGAAATGCTGCGGCTCTTTTCATTTTCTCCACGTCCAGCGGCGTATAGGTGAAATATGCGTACAGTCTTCTTGTCGGCAGGGGGAATTCCCTGTTTAATATTCTGTACTCATAGGTCTTACGGCTGTCGCAATGTCTGGGATGAAAATCCGGCGCCACCTCCCGGGAGCTTTGAATCCTGATATCCTCCGGCAGACGCTGGTTTAAGGCGTAGGAAAACTTTTCTCCGGGAATGCGCGAGGCTGTGTCGAATACCGCCACATTGCACAGGGCGTGAACGCCGGAGTCGGTTCTGCTTGCGCCGGTCACCTGAATTTCTTCCTTTAACAGCTCGCTTAAAGCATAATTTAATTCGCTTTCCACGGTGCGCTTCCCCGGCTGCAGCTGCCATCCATGGCAGGCGCTGCCGTCGTAAGCCACCACAAGCATTACTCTTTTCATAGCAGAACTTTCCCGAATACCACGCAAATCACCAGATAACAGGCCACCGCCCCGTAGGCAAGGCCGTCTCTTTTCTTATATATAAGGGGTTTCATCTTTGTGCGCCGCTCTCCGCCCCGATAGCATCTCGCCTCCATTGCCATTGCCAAATCATTGGCACGGCGGAATGCGGAGATGAACAGGGGCACAAGAAGCGGCACAAGGCTTTTGGCTTTTTTTATGAGATTTCCGCTCTCAAAATCAGCCCCCCTGGCAATCTGGGCTTTCATTATCTTATCTGTTTCCTCCAGCAAAATCGGAATAAACCGGAGGGCGATAGACATCATCATGGCAATTTCATGAACCGGCACCTTTAAGTGCTTTAAAGGCCCCATCAGCCGCTCCATCCCGTCCGTCAGATTATTGGGGGTGGTGGTCAGCGTCATCACCGACGAGCCCATAATCAGGAACACCAGCCGGATTGCCATAAAGGCCGCCAGCCTTATTCCTTCTTTTGTAATTCTTACCTTCCAGAAAGTCAGCACCGCTTCCCCCGGCGTCAGGAACAGGTTAAAGACCACGGCAATCAGCAGCAGGAATATAATGGATTTCATTCCCCGGACCATAAATTTCAGGGGAACCCTGGACAGCTTAATCACCAGCGCCAGAAACAGACCGGCAATTACATATCCTATAATGTTATCAACAATAAAGAGGGAAATAATATAAAAGATGGTGGTCATAAGCTTTACCCGCGGGTCAAGCCTGTGTATCACCGAATCCGTCTGATAATATTGTCCCAGCGTAATTTCTCTTAACATTTTTCCTCGCTTCCCGCCATAAGGCTTAAGCTCTATAACCGCACTGGTACTGCCGTCAGCTAAAAACATCCGTCAGGATATTATTCCAAGCGCTTTCAGTATGGAAGCCTTCGCTTCCTCTATGGTTGTTATTTCCGTGTCCACCGCAAGGCCGCTCTTTTTAAGCGCCTGCATGATGTAAGTCACCTGGGGCGCTGCCAGTCCTACCGCTTCCAGCTCTTTGTAATGACGGAACACTTCCCCCGGCACGTTGTCAAACATGACCTGTCCCCTGTTCATCACAATAATTCTGTCCACGTATTTCGCCACGTCATCCATACTGTGGGAAACTAAAATAACCGTTATCTGCATCTGCGTCTGCAGCTTTTTAATCTGGTCCAAAATTTCATCCCGCCCCTTCGGGTCAAGGCCCGCCGTGGGCTCGTCCAGAATCAATACCTCCGGCTTCATGGCAAGTACGCCTGCAATGGCCACCCGCCGTTTCTGGCCGCCGGATAAATCAAAGGGCGACTGATAAAAATATTCGTCCTCAAGCCCCACCTGCTTTAATGCGGCATAGGCCCGAAGCTCCACTTCCTTTTTATCCAGTCCCAGATTTTTGGGGCCGAAACACACGTCTGAAAAGACGTCAATCTCAAAAAGCTGGTGCTCGGGATACTGGAAAACCAGCCCTACCTTGCTGCGCAGTTCCTTTTTATTATAACCGCTCTCATGAATATCCGCGCCGTTATAATAAATGTTTCCCGACGTGGGAACCAACAGCCCGTTTAAAAGCTGCACCAGTGTGGATTTGCCGGAACCGGTATGTCCAATCAGCCCGATAAACTGCCCTTCCGGTATCACCAGATTCACGTCCTTAAGCGCCGCATGCTCCATTGCCGTGCCGGCCTCATAGATATAATTGACATGGTCTAAAATAATTGACATTTACTTCCTCCATGCTTTTCGCAAACACCAGTATCAGTGCAGAGCCTTCAGCGCCTCCACCAGCTCCTCGCAGGTCAGTATGCCGTCCGGGACTGCAACGCCGCTTTTTTGCAGCTCATGTGCCAGCAGCGTGACCTGCGGAACGTCCAGCCGCAGTTCTTTCAGTTCCTCCACCCTGCTGAAAATTTCTCTCGGCGTTCCCTCCATGGCAACTTTTCCCTTATCCATAACAAATACCTTGTTTGCATGAATAATTTCTTCCATATAATGGGTAATCAGAATAATCGTAATTTCTTCCACGTCGTTCAGCGCACGGGCGGCACGGATAACCTCTCTGCGTCCGCTTGGGTCTAACATGGCGGTAGGTTCGTCCAGGATAATGCATTTGGGATGCATGGCAATTACGCCCGCAATGGACACTCTCTGCTTCTGCCCGCCGGAAAGCTTGTTGGGGGAATACTTGCGGAACTCATACATTCCCACCGCCTTGAGGCTTTCCTCCACCCGCTCCCAGATTTCCTTAGTAGGGACGCCGAGATTCTCGGGGCCAAAGCCCACATCCTCCTCCACAACCTGTCCGATTATCTGATTGTCGGGATTCTGGAATACCATCCCCGCCTCCTGACGGATGTCCCAGAGATTTTCATCCTCGGCAGTATCCTTGCCATCCACCCATATGGTTCCTTCCGTGGGATAAAGGATGGCATTGATGTGCTTGGCAAAGGTGGATTTGCCGGAGCCGTTATGCCCGAGGATTGCCACAAAATCGCCTTGCTCCACATCCAGGTTGATATCGTCCAGCGCGCGGGTGATTCCCTCCACGTTTCCTTCCTCATCTCTTCGGATATATTCAAAAGCCAGATTCTTTGTCTTTATTATTCCCATCCTGATTCTTCACTCCCGCCGGCCTGCAATCAGATTGCCGTCTTAAAACAACTCTCTTTCTGCTTCCGTCCGCAACAAAGCACACTTTTACAAATTTTCTCAGATTTTGTCCGCCCTATATTTTACAGGATATTAATTTCATTTGCAATACATTCTGATTTATCGTATGCTAAACAAGTAACTATTCAGCCTCCGGCTCCATAGCTGCTGAATCGGTCTGTAAAAAATTCGCCTTCGGTGAAAAGCCGGATTCACACTTGGCGAAATATACGCTTTCGCACCGCAAAACACAACTGACACTAATCTCAGGAGACGTTATGAATAAATTGTTAAAACCTTTAGGCACTATGGCCGTAATCATTATATTTTTTTCCGCCGTGGCAAGGCTGCTTTCCCGTGGGGAAACTCTCATAGAATACGCGGACTCAAACCCGGAAATCGCATATGCAACGCCTGCAGGAACAGAGGAACCTGTATATCCCACACCTGCAGCGACAGCGGAACCTGCTGCCGGCGCAGACAATGCTCCTGCGGCCTCCGGAGGCGCCGTTCACTTACCTGTTGCAGACATCAGTAGTTCTGCGCCTGCTTCTCCCGATAACGCCGCTGATGCCTCCCCGGACTCTGCAGCCTCCCCTCCTCCTGATACGGATATAACAGACACCGTTTACTATAAGGAAGGCTTTTCCTATCAGCCCCTTTCCGACGACGTTATCAGACGCATTACGGGCATCTCCTATCCTGTGGAGGAGGAAACCGCCCCGCTTTTGTCCTTTGAGGCGGTAAATATCGTTACGGATAAGGAAAGCCTTGCCGTCTCCTACGATGACCTGCGGTACATGAACGTGCTTTACCACAATTTTGACGGAGAGGTGGAAACCGGAGAATTAATCTGCAATAAAAAAATCGCACAGGATTTGGCGGAAATTTTTTACGAGCTTTATATCAACGAATACCGGATAGAAAAAATCAGCCTCATAGACGAATATAACGGCGACGACACCGCCTCCATGGAGGACAATAACACCTCCTGTTTTAATTACCGGCTGGTGGACGGCTCCTCCAATCTGTCCAGGCACGCGCTGGGACTGGCCATTGACATTAATCCTTTTTACAATCCTTACGTTGTTTTCAACAAAGACGGAAGCGGCCAGACTTACATTTCACCTGAAGGAAGTGAAATATACGCCGACCGCTCCCGGGATTTTCCCTATAAAATTGACGAAAACGATTTATGCTACCGTCTTTTTACCGACCACGGTTTTATATGGGGCGGCAACTGGAACTCCATGAAGGATTACCAGCATTTTCAAAAGGTGCCGGACTGAGCCGGCGCTTTACGCGCGCCGGCCCGTCCGGAAATTTACGCCGCGCCGCCAGCCTTAACCGACCTTCTCTACGCCGATGGTCACCTTTTCGCCGTTTACGTTCCATTCCTTTGTAACGGAAACCGGCTCATCGATAACAATCGCTTCCGCCAGCACCTTTTCAGAGATTGCCGCCCTGTTGTCATTTACAATTCCGGCAATCTTTTCATTTCCGTTGACTGCCACTTTGATGTGGTCCATGACCTCAAAGCCCGCGTCCTTACGCATGGTCTGAATCTTGCTGATTACCTCGTACACAAAGCCCTCTTCAATCAGCTCCGGCGAAAGGTTGGTATCGAGAACCACCGTAACCTGATTGTTGCCCTGGGTCACAAAGCCTGCCTTTTCGGCCACGTCAATCAGCAAATCCTCCTCTGAAAGAGCAATTTCCACACCGTTTACCTCAAATTTCAGTGCGCCCTCCGACTTAAGCTGCTTCATTGCCTCGCTGCCGTCTACGGACGAGAGATATTTCTGGATACCGCCAAGCTGCTTGCCGTATTTCGGTCCCACGGTGCGGAGCTGGGGCTTAAAGCTGTAGCTTGTAAGGTCGCTGACGTCCTCTTTGAACACAACTTCCTTTACATTCAGCTCATCTTTCACAATATCGGTAAAGTAGGAATCAAGCGCATGGTCCGCTTTCACATACATGGTTCCGATGGGCTGACGGTTCTTGATATTTGCCGCGTTGCGGGCCGCACGTCCCATAACCACGATATTCAGCGCTTCCTCCATGTTTTCTTCCAGCTTTTTATCAATCATTTCCTCATGGACTGCCGGGAAATCGCACAGATGAATGCTCTCCGGCGCCTCCTTGTCATGGCTCTTTACCAGATTTAAATAAATCTGCTCCGCCATAAACGGAATGATGGGCGCGGCGCACTTGCAGATTTCCGTCAGCGCAGTGTACAGGGTCATATACGCGTTAATCTTGTCGCTTTCCATTCCCTTTGCCCAGAAACGCTCCCTGCAGCGGCGTACATACCAGTTGCTCAGCTCGTCCACAAAATCGTCAAGCACCCTTGCGGATTCCGTAATCTGGTAGCCGTTCATATGGTTATCCACTTTCTGAATGGCCGTGTTCAGCCTGGACAGCAGCCACTTATCCATTACGGGAAGCCCGTCGTATTCCAAAGTGTATTTGGTCGCGTCGAAATCGTCAATATTGGCGTAAAGGATAAAGAAAGCATAGGTGTTCCAAAGGGTGCCAAGGAACTTTCTCTGCACCTCCATTACCGCTTTTCCATGGAACCTGCTGGGCAGCCAGGGCGCGGAACTGATGCTGAAATACCACCTTAAAGCGTCCGCTCCGTAGGACGCCAGCGCGTCAAAAGGACTTACGGAATTTCCTTTGGACTTGCTCATCTTCTGTCCGTTTTCATCCTGCACGTGCCCCATGACAATGACATTTTCAAAGGGCGAACAGTTAAAGAGCAGGGTGGATTCCGCCATCAGGGAATAGAACCATCCTCTGGTCTGGTCCACGGCCTCGGAAATAAACTGAGCCGGGAACTGGGCTTCAAACAGCTCCTTGTTTTCAAAAGGATAATGGTGCTGCGCGAAAGGCATTGCCCCCGAGTCAAACCAACAGTCAATCACCTCGGGCACCCGCTTCATGGTCTTGCCGCACTTAGGGCATACCCCTGTAATTTCATCCACATAGGGCCGGTGCAGCTCCACCGTTTTTGCCTGCGGATTGCCGCTTAATTTCTCCAAATCTTCCCGCGAACCCACAGACTCCTGATGCCCGCAGCCTTCGCATTCCCAGATATTTAACGGGGTTCCCCAGTAACGGTTCCGGGAAACGCCCCAGTCCTGGATATTTTCAAGCCAGTTGCCGAACCGTCCTTCGCCGATTGAAGGCGGGAACCAGTTTACCGTCTTGTTGTTGCGGACCAAATCGTCCCGAACCGCCGTCATTTTAATAAACCAGGATTCCCTTGCATAGTAGATAAGAGGGGTGTCGCACCGCCAGCAGAAGGGATAATCATGTTCAAACTTCGGCGCGTCAAAGAGCTTGTCCTCCTTGTCCAAATCCACCAGAATATCCTTGTCGGCGTCCTTTACAAATTTTCCGGCATAAGGGGTTTCCTCTGTCATATTTCCCTTGCCGTCCACAAACTGTACGAAAGGAAGGTCGTATTTGCGGCCCACCTGAGCGTCGTCCTCACCGAAAGCCGGAGCGATATGGACAATTCCCGTACCGTCCGTCATGGTAACATAGCCGTCGCAGGTCACATAATGGCCTTTCTTTTTCTGTTTTACCGCTCCTTCTCCGGCGCAGGCAAACAAAGGCTCGTATTCCTTATATTCCAAATCTTTTCCCGCGTAAGTTTCAAGAATCTCATAGGCCGGCTCCCCTTCCCCGCCCAGCTTTCCGAGCACGGTGTCAAGAAGCGCCTTTGCCATGTAATAAGTGCGTCCGTCTGCCGCTTTTACCTTCGCGTAGGTTTCTTCCGGATGCACGCACAGCGCCACGTTAGAGGGCAGCGTCCACGGCGTGGTTGTCCATGCCAGGAAAAAAGCGTCCTCGCCCACCACTTTGAAACGGACCACCGCGGAGCGTTCCTTTACTGCCTTATATCCCTGCGCCACCTCATGGGAAGAAAGCGGGGTCCCGCATCTGGGGCAGTAGGGCACAATCTTAAAGCCTTTATACAAAAGGCCCTTATCCCAAATCTGTTTCAGCGCCCACCATTCGGACTCGATATAATCGTCGTGATAAGTAACATAAGGGTCGTCCATATCCGCCCAGAAGCCTACCGTAGCGGAAAAGTCCTCCCACATGCCCTTGTATTTCCAGACGCTTTCCTTACATTTTCTGATAAACGGGTCTAATCCGTATTCCTCAATCTGCTCCTTGCCGTCAAGCCCGAGCTGTTTCTCCACTTCTAACTCCACCGGAAGCCCGTGGGTATCCCACCCCGCCTTTCTGGGCACCATATAGCCCTTCATGGTGCGGTATCTGGGAATAATATCCTTGATTACTCTGGTAAGCACATGGCCGATATGAGGCTGGCCATTTGCCGTCGGGGGGCCGTCATAAAAAGTATAGGTCGGTTTATCCTTCCGGCTTTCCATACTCTTTTTAAAAATATCATTTTCGCGCCAGAATTTTTCAATTTCTTTTTCACGTTCCACAAAATTCAGGTCTGTTGACACTTTCTGATACATAATTGCTATCCTTTCTCTTTCATATTTCCACAGTACGTATTCGGAAAACCGGCATACTTGCAGTGCGCGTCCGGGAAATACGCCGTCACCGCTCATTGCCACTTTGTACATTATAACGCATACTTTCCATTATCAGCAAGACTTTTAGAAAAAACTCATAGACGAAGCCTTTTTCCTGGTGTAAAATAAAACGGACGGCAGATATGAGCGCGGCTCTCCTGCCTCGGAAAGGCTCAGGTTTTTATGAAAGACGGAAAAGAAGAACATATTTACCTTGAAACAAAGGGCGAGTACCGAATGCGGGAGCTTGACAAAAATGATTTGGAACAGTTCAACGCCCTGCTCCAGTACGCGTTTCAGGTAACCTCCTACGACTTATTTCAGACCGGATGGGAACAGGATGAAATCAAATCCGCCAAACGCCCCATTCTGGAAGAAGCCTTTGTGCTTGGCTGGTTTTACCGGGATAAGCTGGCATCGATGATTGTGGTTTATTCCATGAAAGTCAATATCCACGATGAAATCATGGATATGGGCGGCATCACCGGCGTCGCCACATACCCGGAGTATACCGGAAGGGGTCTGATTCGTTCTCTTATGGAACACGTTCTCGATTACATGCACAGGAAGGAAATGGTTATTTCCTTTTTATATCCCTATTCTATCCCCCTTTACCGAAAAATGGGATGGGAAATTGTTTCAGACAAGCTTTCCTTTACCGTAAAAGATACCCAGCTTCCGAAGCCCCGCCCTGTAGACGGTATGGTGGAGCGGGTCAGCCTGGATTCTACTGATTATCACAACGTGCATTCTTATTTTGCCCTGCAGCGCCATGGCTGCCTGATAAGGGATGATTTATCCTGGGAGGAATACTGGCGATGGGACAACGACGATATGATTGCCGCCGTTTATTATAATAAGGAACACAGACCCTTAGGTTATGTGGTTTATTATATTGCCAACGATATCTTTCACATTAAGGAAATGGTATATCTGAACATTGAAGCCAACTATGGACTCTGGAACTATATCAGCGCCCATTTTTCCATGATTGAACAGGTAAAGGGCGACAATTACTCCGGCGAACCCATGGCATACCTGTTCGAGGACAGCGAAATCACGGAAAAGATTTCCCCCTATATCATGGCGAGAATCGTGAATGTGAGGGATTTTCTGGAGTACTATCCTTACCAGATACAGCCCGAGGATTTCAAAATCCACTTCAAGGTGCACGATAAAATGGCCTCCTGGAACGAAGGCGATTTTCTGGTGTCCTGGCACGACGGCGAATCCTTCTGCGAGCAGGTGGAGGATAACCAGTCCATCAATGTGGTGGAACTTGACGTCAATACCCTGACGGCTATGCTTATGGGATATAAACGTCCCTCTTATCTGTATGAGCATGAAAAGATTAAGACGGAATATTATATGCTGACATGGTTAGAGAGGCTGATTCCGGTAGAAAAGGCTTATTTTTCGGATTATTTCTAGAAAGATTTTACTTGAGACAATCGAGTAGGAGGCGGTGACTAACCGCCGTCCTCTCACAGCACCGGACATACG
>CAMSTM010000128.1 GCA_947063675.1 uncultured Lachnospiraceae bacterium
CTAACTATTCCCCAAGAATAGTGAAGGATTCGAACCTTCGGAATATCATATTCTGAACCTCCTCGATAATATTGTTCGGGGTGGAAGCCCCCGCCGTAATACCCACTAAAACAGCAGTTTCAGGAAGTTCTAAATGCAAGTCTCCCAGTCTCTGTATAAAATATGTGGCTTTACATTTCTCACGGCATATTTCATACAGCTTTTGTGTGTTGGAACTGTGTCGGCCACCTATTACAATCATTGCATCAACTTCGGCTGCAATCTGGGCAGCTTCCGTTTGTCGAACCTCTGTTGCGTTACATATAGTGTTTACAACATTAACATTGTACCCTCTTTTTTGAAAAATTTCAACTAGTTCTTTAAATTTGTTGTAGTTAAATGTCGTCTGGGATACTATACAGAGTGTTTTTTCCCTGTCCGGCTCAAAATTTTCCGCCTCCTGCGCCGATTTAATCACTTCTGCAGGCGTATGACACCAGCCCATAATCCCTTCCACCTCGGGATGCCCGGCGTTTCCTATGATGATAATCTGATTCTGCGCGCTTTCCTTTTCCACAATATTGTGAATTCTTTTTACGAAAGGACAGGTGGCGTCCACACACTCCAGCCCGTTTTGCTCAATCAAATCATAAATCCGGGACGGAACGCCGTGAGAACGGATTACCACCGTTCCCTCTTTGATACCGGCAAGCTCGTCTTCGTCATGAATCACTTTTACGCCCCGCTCTTCCAAATCTCTTACTACCTCTTCATTATGTATGATTGGCCCGTAAGTATATATTTTTCCGCCGGTTTCAATTTGCTCATATACCTGTTCAACCGCCCGCTTTACCCCGAAACAAAAGCCGGCGCTTTTTGCAAGTTTTACTTCCATCTCTATCCTCCGGGAATTCCGCAAGCCTCTGCTTCTGCCTTCACTACCGCCTCCGGCTCTTCCCCTGTCTGTTCTTACGCTTCTTATTCCCTATGACTCTCCCCGGCATAAATTCGAAATTGCAGTCACCACCTCGTCAATTGTCATATCTGAGGAGTCCACAAGCACGGCGTCCGCTGCCTGTTTAAGGGGAGCGATTTCCCTGTTCATATCCTGCTTATCCCTTAAAACGATATCCTCCTCAATCTGCCGGATATCGCAGGCAACGCCTTTTGCCGTCAGCTCGTCATAACGCCTTTTTGCCCTTACTGCCGCGCTGGCGGTCAGATACACCTTCACATCGGCATGCGGGAGCACGCATGTGCCAATGTCGCGCCCGTCCATTACCACATCATGGGTTCTTGCAAGTTCCTTCTGGAGAGCCGTAAGCCGTTCCCTTACTCCGGGATTTTTGCTCACCCATGAGGAAGTCATATTACCCACCTCCTCTGTGCGGATAACGCCGTTTACGTTTTCCCCGTTTAAGTAGACTACCTGCTCGCCGTTTTCATAACCGATTGTAATGTCCGCCTCCATACATCTTTTTTCTATGGATGGTATATCATCCGGGCTCACCTCTTTTTTCAAAAAATAGTATGCCATTGCCCGGTACATTGCTCCGGTATCTACATAAATAAAACCTTTCTGCTTTGCCAGTTTTCTGGCGATGGTGCTTTTGCCGGCCCCGGCAGGACCGTCTATTGCAATTTGATAGCTCATGTTTTCTCTCCTTTTATTTCAATAAGCTGCTACGCTTTGCGAAACAGCGTTTGTTTAACATAAGGATGTCCGGAAAAGCCCGGCATCCGTTGTATTTACCGCAGCGCTTATTCCCGCCAGATAACCGGTGGACCAGGCAATCTGCAGGTTAAATCCTCCTGTCATGGCGTCGGTATCAAGAACCTCTCCCGCAAAGTACAATCCGCAGACCAGCTTTGATTCCATGGTGGAGGGATTGATTTCCTTTACATGGACGCCTCCCTGAGTGACAATTGCCTCGGAAAATCCTCTCGTCCCCGTGACCGTAAGTGCAAGGTCTTTCAGACAGGCAAGCAGCCGTGTTCTCTCCTCTTTTGTAATTTCATTTACCGGCTTTTCAGGGGAAATTCCCGATATTTGAATCATAACAGGAATCATCTTTGCTGGCAACAGTCCGTTTAAAGCGTTTTTGAACTGACGGTTTTTGTTTTCGTCAAAGTCCCGCAGAATTCTTTTGTCCAGCTGTTCCCTGGATAAGGCGGGCTTCAAATCAATATGGAGCTGCGCAGGCATATTATTTATTTTCTTTGCGTAATAGCTGCTTGCGCTTAAAATTAACGGGCCGCTGACGCCGAAATGGGTAAAAAGCATTTCCCCGAAGCCCTCATAAAGCTTTTTCTTTTTACAGATAAGGGTCGCCGATACATTTTTAAGAGACAGCCCCTGCAGAGACTTACACCACTCCTCCTTCACGGTAAAGGGCGCCAGAGCCGGTTTCACTTCCCTGATTGTATGCCCGGCTTTTTCCGCAAACCGGTAGCCGTCCCCGTCAGAGCCGGTGCTTTCATAGGACTTCCCGCCTGTGGCAATAATCACGGCGTCTGCCGGAAGTACCCTTCCATCCGCCAGCTTTACGCCCGTAACGCGGCTTTTGTTCTTTGCCCCTCCCCCGGCTTCCGCTCCCGGCTTTCCTTCGGTCATGGGATTTTCTTTTGCCGATTCTGTCTCTGTCAGAATTTCCGATACCGTGGTATTAAGGAGAACCTTTATCCCCTCTTTCCGCATCCGATTATTCAATGCGGCAATCACATCGGAGGAATGGTCCGATACCGGGAACACTCTGTTTCCGCGCTCTGTTTTGAGCCTGCAGCCCGCCTTCTCAAAAAACTCCATCACTGCCCGGTTATCCAGAGTGTAAAATGCGCTGTACAGAAACTTTTTGTTAGAGACAACGGATTTGAAAAATTCCTCCTCCCCGCAGGCATTGGTCAGGTTGCACCTGCCCTTTCCCGTGATGAAAAGCTTTTTGCCGGTCTTTTCATTTTTTTCAAGCAGGGTAACCGCCGCGCCTTCCTTATCTGCCGCAATGGCCGCCATCATTCCCGCCGCTCCGCCGCCAATTACAAGAACCTTCTTCTTTCCGTTTTTCTTTCCATCATTCATTCTTTTTCACCAGAGGATTATTTAAAGGAATTTCCCCGTCTATAAAGTTAATTTCATCATTCAGATAAACCTGATAATTGTTCCACACGTCTTCCAGCATTTCCAGATTCCGCTTCACCACATCCGGCTCCTTCATGCAAAGAGCCACCACAAGGGCATTGATAACACTAAGAGGCGCCACCAGCGAATCCACAATGGAAACCATATCGCTTCTTGCAAGAAGATTGCAGGAGGAATACAGATTCATGGGCGAATGAATGCTGTCCGTGATGGTGATGACCCTGGCGTTCCTGTCATTCGCAAACTCCATGGCCTTTAAGGTTCTCATGGAATATCTGGGAAAGCTGATGCCGATGATAGCGTCCCTCTCGTCGATGCGTATCATCTGTTCAAAGATTTCCGTAACGCTCGTTGTCCTGACATGAATAATATTTCCCCGAATCATGTTCAGATAAAAATGGAGAAAATCTGCAAGAGGCTCACAGCTTCTCACACCGATAAGGTACACGCATCTTGCCTCCAGTATAATATCCACCGCCGTCTCAAATGCCGCCGCGTCCAGATTGACAATGGTATCCTCAATCTTCTCGATATCGGAATGGAGCACCGCCTGCAGAATTTCGGATTTGGTACTCTTTCCGTACTTCGTACCCATTTTCTGCACCAGATTCAGCTTGTTTCTTACCCACTCCTCCAACGCCTTTTGAAACTCGGGATAGCCCTCATAGCCAAGCCCTGATGCAAACCGCACTACCGTGGATTCGCTCACTCCCACCGTTTCTCCCAGCTTTGCCGCCGTCATAAAAACAGCCTGTTCGTAATGGTCGGATATGTACGCGGCAATGGCTTTATGCCCCTTACTCATCTTTATGTATCTGTCGTTCATTCTTGTTATGATGTCATGTGCCTGCTGTTCCATTTAGTCTCTCCGTATACTATTTAAAGGAATGATAGGAATCCTTGAGAAGCTGCATGGTCTCGGCATCCGGCAAATCATAATCTCCCGTGAGAGACATGCAGGCCGCCCCATGGATAAAAATCCACATTCTGGTAAAAAGTTCCCCGGCATTTCTGCTTCCCTGGGTTTTTGCCGACTGAATTTCACGGCTTATGTAGCCCTCGTCGCCGTTAACAATATCATACATACTTTTGCCGAACCTCTCAGGCGACAAAAACACAAACTCGAATATTTTTTTGTGTTCTCCGGCAAATTTAATGTAAGCCTGTCCAAGATTAACGAAAGGAGTCACCGTCTGCCTGGGAAAATCCGCATAATAATCCTGAAAAAACTCACATGCCTTCTCAAATAATTCTTCCGTCAGTTCTTCCATGTTTTTATAAACACGGAAAATCGGCTGAGTCGAGCAGTTCGCCCAAGCCGCCAGCTTTCTGGCTGTGACCTGCTCTATCCCTTCTTCCTTTAGCAGCTCAAACGCCGCCTGAAAAATTGCTTCCTTTGTAATTGATTCTTTTCTTGCCATATCTGTTACCCCACAATATCCATATAACGCCTTTTTATAACATGTGTTATCATTTTACGACAAATAACCCGCTCTGTCAACCGGAAAACGGCGGCGCGCCGGTGAAGCATAAAAAAAGGAAGCCTCCCTGATACTTAAGGAAGCTTCCCCCTGTTTTTATACATACTTTCCCGCGGGAATATCCGCCGGTCAGTTACTCCCTCCGGCTTCCCACGCCGCTCCTGCCATGATATAATCTCTTAAATCCTTCAAAAACTGTTCCCAGGCGCCCTCATTCTCCACATAATACAACGGGCATTTTTTTCCGCCCTCGTCATAATGCCTTCTCATATCCTCCGGCGCCAAATCATATTCATTTAAAAGCCATGCGCTCAGGCGAATCAGCGACTGATAAGTCGCTTCGGTAAACTCTCCGTTCTCCTGAAGATAACAGCATTCTATGGAAACGGAATCATAATTTCTTTTCTGCACCGCATAGGCGATTTCTTCCAGAGGAATACACTGTACAATTTCCCCGTCAAAGCCGATAATGAAATGGGCGCTGGCCGAGGTTTCCCCGGTAATACCCAGATTCTCAAAATAGCTTCTGTTCTGCGCCGCGCTGGTTCCTTTGTTGGCCGTATAATGAACAAAAATATTATTTACCTTCTCAAGCTTCTCACCGGGACGGGAATACTCGTTTACCGTCAGAAAATCCTCCTCCATTATAGGCTTTTGTGTCTTGTTTGTCTTAATGACTTCCCTTCTGGCGGCCTTTTCCGTGAGAACCGCATCTATATTTTTAACCGTTTCCACATTTTCCGGCCCGCCTTTTACCAGCTTTATAAAAACAAAAAGCAACAGACTGACCATGGAAACCATAAAAACAAGAACCGTGAGCTTTGCCGTAATCTGCTGACGCCGTCTGCGCCTGCGCCTTAGTTCTCTTTCCCGCTGCGCCTTTGCCTGCGCGGCTTTCCTTTCCCTTGCTCCGCCCTGGGGATTTCTGCCGCCCTGCGCATTTCTGCCGCTCTGGGGATTTCTGTTACTCTGAGAATTTCTGTTGCTCTGGGAATTTCTGCGCCTTGCCGGCGCCGGATTTCTCTCCCGCCCGGCGTCTGTATCCCTTCTCCTTCTTTCTTCTCTTTCCGACATTCTTCGGGTGCTTCTGCTTTTACCGCCCTCCGCCGCTCTGATTCTTTCCCTTTCCGCCGTTCTGCTTACATCTATGTTTACAATCGTCTTACCCGGATTTTTGACCGCTGTCCTCATGACCGGGCTTCCTCCGCCCGCTGCCGCCCTGTTTACGCTTTCGTCCTCATAAATAAATCCATCCCCGCCTGCATCTTTACTTATATCCAGAAATATACTTTTATTAAACTTTTTGTTGGATTTTGACTGCTGCACAGCGCCCGGCATATGCGCCCGCTCCTGCTCGTCAGCCTTTGATATATCTATAAAATCCAGTTCCATCCCGCCTCATCCTCTGTAAACAAACGCCGGCACGCTCTGCGGACCAGCCTTGTATCATCAAAATATTTAACCCTAGTATATATCAGTATAGCAAGCAGCTTTATAATTTTTTTTAACTATAAATTAATATTTTATTAAGATTAGGCCTGAAAAACAAACTGAACCAGCAGCATATAGCAGACCGTTCCCCCCGCTATGGAGAGCAGCATCTGCCTTTTCTTAAGATGCAGGCAGACCACAACGATAATACTGAGCAGCTCCGGCAGCCCGCGGCTTCCCGAAAACAGACTGACATTTTTCAGGCTGTAAATTACAAGCAGCCCGAAAACAGCCGGCGGAAGCACCTTTCCCAGATACTGTATGTACCCAGGCGTGGGTTTTCCTGCCGGAAAAATCAAAAACGGAAGAAACCTCGTCAGCATCGTTCCGAGCACCACCATCGCTATCGTTATTATCTGTTCTGTGAGCGTCATTGTCATTTTCCCTCCGCCTCCTTCCTTTCCCGGACTCCCTTAAGCAATATCAACACCCCAAGAATTGCGAGCATGGCCGGAATGATGAAATTCTCCGAGCCAAAAGAGGCGAGGCACAGCAGCGAAATCCCGAGCCCTGTCAGGGTGCTTATATGGCTCTTTTCCTTAAGCCACTGTTCCATGAAGATTACGACAAACATGGCCGTCATCACAAATTCAATCCCTTCCGTATTAAAATGAATCAGGGAGCCGAAAATTCCTCCCAGCGTCGCTCCGAAAACCCAGTAAGAGTGATTCAGAAGCGTCACAAAAAACATAAACCATCCCCTGTCAATCCCTTCGGGAATTTCCGCCGTATAGTTGATGGAAAAGCTTTCGTCACACATGCCGAAAATCAGATAGATATCCTTCAGACCGTTTCCGCGGTACTTATCCAGCATGGAAATTCCGTAAAACAGATGCCTTGCGTTAATCATAACCGTCATCGCCAGCGCCTGCATAGGATTGAAAGCCCCAAGCAGCATATTCACAGCCACAAATTCCACGGAACCGGCCAAAACAGTCAGGCTCATAATCATGGGATACCAGAAGCGAAAGCCTGATACGTTCATGTAAATCCCGTATGTCATCCCCAGAAAACAGAAACCCGCAAAAATCGGGATTGTATGGGGAAACGCCGCCTTAAATGCATTTTGAATTTTTTTATCTCTGGTCATTGTTCCTCCTGCGCAATAATTCAGCCTTTCTTCTTATAAAAACATTTATTTGTTTAAGCGAATCTATACACAATGCAAACAGATTTTGACAACACTCACCTACATTTTCCATCTGCCCTCCTTCAAATCCCACTGTTTTTGAAATATACTTCCTTCTATAACAGCTATGTATGGTTCCCATAAAAAAGCAATAATACTTCTTAATATCATCGGAAACTCTTCCATCTCGACATCAATCTTTTTCGTAAACGCTTTCCATTTCTTCTGCATTCCATCATCAGAATCAAATGTCATAATCTGCTTAAATTGCTCTATTGTAAAATTATGCTCACGATTAGTAAAGGTTTTACTTAATGCTTCACATAATACTTTCCCTTCAAAATCAAACTTATGTGAAAGATAATAAACATCATAATAATCTTTCATTCTGCTTGAGAATTCCATTAATGAAAGTATTGCATCTATCTTCTCAGCCACCATTGTTTCTATGGAATATGTATTGATAACAGGTGCCACGAAATCATCTAACTGTGTTGGTATTCTACGCTTTTCCTGTTTTGGCACAATTACATCTCCCACTCCAAAATCAATACTAAACGGTGTTCGAGTATTCTTTATCTTGCCATTCAGTGTAACCCCAATACCGGCATACTTTTTTGCAACCGCTATAGGTGCCACATCTTTTATTTCAAAAGTCATAAAATCATTACCCGTTTCCACCGCAATAATTTCTTCCACAACCTTTCTTAACTGTTCAGGCGTATTTGGCATTCTCTTTAACAAAAAATCGACATCAACTGTTACCCTGCTATCAAATTCCGTTAAAGAATATATAAATAATCCTCCCTTCAGCACAAGATTATCTACATATTTTGATTTCTCAAGTCTTCTCAAGAATTCCTCCTGGCAAAATAATTGCAGACACAACTGAAAACTCCTGCCACTTTCTTTTGCTTTATTCTTTAATCTTGCAAGCACTGAATTCGCCACATCACCCATTCAGCATTACCTCCATCAATTCAGTAACCTTTTTATATACTCTCATATCTTTTGCATATTTTGACAGATTGCTCAAATTCTTTTTATCGTCTGCAACATATGCGTTTATTGCTTTATTAAACATTTCATTATCCATTTTGGATTTATATTTAAAGCAGTCACAAATCGTGCGTTCTCTATCATATACCGAAAGTTCTATTCCATTAAATACCCCTGTCGTCTTTCCTAATGATAATTTGTCATGCTGCACAAAATAAAGTTTGTATGCAAAATTATCAATGCTAGTTTTCGCTCTGGAAATATTTCTTGGCACAGCAAGCGTCCATACCAAAGGTGTTTTATCACTATATCCATAATAAAACAACGCAGATTCCATGCATACAATTCCCTCTTCCAAAAATGTAGCTATCATCTTTTCCTCTGATATTTCCATTTGGCCAGCGTCCTGATAATATCCATGTTTGACCCTTTCGAGTTCTCCACTTTCACACATTTTTTTTATTTCAGAATTCTGTATTCCAACTTCATTCAATTGTGCTGTCTTTGCGATACCGCCACTATTTTTTATAATTGATTTTGCAATATCTATTTTTTTCATAAACACACCATTTCATTGATAAACTCACATATTCTCGTGCATAATAATCATACATCTTTTAATATAACAAATCAACAACAAATATATTTTTTTGTATGTAAAAAATTATATTTTAAAAAGGTGCATTTTAAGCACCTTTCTACATCCCTTTCCTCTCCCACATCTTTGATTTTCTTCTCCTTTAATCCCCGCCGGCTTTAAAATTATATATCGGCTTTATAATGTGAAGAATATCGACAGTATCGCCAATATTATTTACAATGGCATCCATCCCCTTATACGCCATCGGGCACTCGTCCAAAGTATCTTTATTGACCGACGTTGTATAAATACCCTGCATCTGATTCTTAAATTCTGACACTGTAAACGATTCCTTTGCTGCCGAGCGGCTCATCAGCCGTCCTGCGCCATGAGGCGCCGACCGGTTCCAGTCATCATTTCCTTTTCCCGTACAAATAAGAGAACCGTCCCGCATATTAACAGGAATAAGCAGCTTCTCTCCCTTTTGGGCTGATACAGCTCCTTTTCGTAAAATCATTGCTTCCGTGTCAATATAATTATGGATTGTTGTAAACTGTTCCTCCACATGAATCTTCATTCCTTTTATAATCTCATCCATCATCGCCAGTCTGTTTAATTCGGCATATCTTTGAACGATTTTCATGTCATGGATATATTGCTCAAACAACTCCCCGGACACATACGCCAGTTGTCTGGGGATATTGGTTCTTTTTGTGTTTTTCAGCGCAGCAATGCTTTTTTGAATGTCGCGTTCCTTTCCCTGTGCCTTTAAATCCGCAATCAAAGCATCAATATCCTGTTTTGTGGAGCCGTTTAATGACTTATATCCTTCTTCCTGATAATAATTCGCCACTTCCAGCCCTAAATGACGGCTGCCGGAATGAACGACAACATAAATATTTCCCTCATCGTCCTTATCCGCCTCTATAAAATGATTCCCGCCGCCCAATGTTCCAAGGCTTTTTTCCGCCCTTCTCGGGTCTATATGCTTATAGCAGAATAAATCTTCCAGGTTGATTTCATCAAAATACCTGTGGGCTTTCTCACGAACATTGAAACCGGACGGTATCTTCTCATAAATCAGCTTATCCAGCTTCTGCAGTTCTGTGTGCTTTTCCTTTATTCTGATAGTCTCCATGCCGCACCCGATGTCCACCCCTACCAGATTCGGGACAATCTTATCTGTAATCGTCATTGTGGTTCCTATTGTGCAGCCGGCTCCCGCGTGGATATCGGGCATCAGCCTTATCCTGCTTCCCGATACAAATTCCTGATTAAGTAAAAGAAGCACCTGTGAGATAGATGCTTCATCTACAATGTCGGTAAAAATTTTCGCTTCGTTATATTTTCCTTTTAACTCTATCATAAGGCCTCCGGTTAATTTTCTTAAATTCCGTAATGAATTTTGTTCTTCGCTATATGATGTCAAGAATGGGCAGAATTTTTGATATATTTCTGAAGAATCAAAATAAATTATTATAAAATCCAGCGAATGTGAAGTGGAATATTGCATAATCTGGACTTGTTTCATTAAAAAACCGCCTAAATTAAATTCCTATATTCCCGCCTGCCATCTACGATTGCATATATGGTAACGATTTTTTCACTTTCGTTCACATTATAAAACACCAAATGTCTTTCTACCATAAGTACCCTATACCTCTGCTTTCGTAAAATAGAATATCTTGGATTATTTCCAGACATTGGAAATTCTTCTAAGCAATTGATTGCTGTCTCAATCTTATCCAGATAATTCAATGCAGTATCTGTACTCCCGGAATCCTCTGCAATATAAAATATAAGCTCCCTTAGCTGTTCATCCGCTT
>CAMSTM010000129.1 GCA_947063675.1 uncultured Lachnospiraceae bacterium
TGATATATATAGAAAATACATATATATCAAAAACAAAATACATAATTAAGGAGGGCTCGGCGGAGGAAACCCTTGGCCGTATTCTGAAACAGGACTTAAAGGGATATCGGGACGAGCTGATTATTTCAAGCAAAGCCGGTTACGTGATGAATAAAAGCCCCTACGGCGACGGAGGGAGCAAAAAGTATCTGGTATCGTCTTTAGACGCCAGCTTAAAGAGGATGGGGCTAGACTACGTGGATATTTTTTACCATCACCGCCCGGATACACAGACGCCCTTATGGGAAACCATGGACGCCCTTGCGGGAATCGTCCGTTCAGGAAAAGCGCTGTATATTGGATTGTCGAATTACAGCGCAGACCAGTTGAAGGAAGCGTCCCTTATGCTGAAATCCATGGGGGTAAGGTGCCTGATTCATCAGCATCATTATTCGATGCTTTTCCGGGAGACGGAAAGCCTGATTCCGGTGATGGAAAAAGAAGGAATCGGCGGTATTGCATTCTGCCCGTTAGAGCAGGGAATACTGACTGGAAAGTACTTAAACGGAATCCCGGAGGATTCCCGGGCGGCCGGACACAGCCAGTTCTTAAATGCGGAGAGGATTACAAAAGAGCAGCTTGATAAAGTCCGCAGATTAAATGAAATTGCAGGGGAGAGGGGACAATCCCTGGCACAGATGGCTCTTGTGTGGGCACTGAAAAAAGGAAAGCTGACATCAGTGATTCTGGGCGCCAGCAGGCTTTCCCAGATTGAGGAAAATGTAAAGGCGCTTGAAAATTCCGGCTTTACAGAAGAAGAACTTACGAGGATTGAGACAATTCTCACATAAAAAGGAGGATGGAAAAGATGAAAAGAAAAAAATTAGCGGCACTTGGCCTTGCAGTATTGATGGCATTTAGCACGGCAGCCTGTGGCTCCGGTTCTGATTCCGGCAGTACAAAAAGCGACGCTGCGCCTGCGGAAGATACCGCGTCCAATACCGCGCAGGATACGGGCAGCAGCGATACTTCTGATACGGCTCCCGCAGAAGCCTCAGGAGAAAAGGTGAAGCTCCAGTTTTATTCATGGAGTGACGAGACGGCATACTTAGACCCTGCGGTAGAGGCGTACAACGCCCAGTCTGAGGTGGCGGAGGTTGAGGTTACTTATTTCCCGCCCACAGAATATGCGGAAAAAATTCTGGCAACCTTTGCCAGCGGTACGGAATTTGACGTGCTTTGTGTAAACGGCTTAAGCCCTTACGGAGAATACAAGTCAAAAAATACCATTCAGGACATTTCTTCCTATGTGGAAGCATCGGGGCTTGACACCAGCGTTTACGGCGAGGTATTTAAGACCTCCAATGAGGACGGCCTTTACGGACTTCCCTACAGAGGCGCGGTATGGCTGATGTTTGCCAACGAAGCCCTCTTTGAAAAGGCAGGCGTTCCTTTCAGCCAGGAACAGCTCACCTGGGACGAATACCGTGATTTGGCAAAGCAGCTTACAAAGGACGGAACCTACGGCGGTCTGGTAGGTATGGACAACTTTGTGCTTCTGCAGCAGCTTGGCGGCAGCGTGATGGACGAGGATACCGGTAAAATCCGTCAGAGCCTTGAGCTGTGGAAAGCCCTTGAAGACGACGGCGGACATGTTCCTTTTGCGGAAAAACTGGAACTGAGCCAGAATGCAGGTTCCCTGTTTACATCTGCCCCGGCGGAATACGTGGCAACCTTCCAGAACGGTACATGGGGCGTTGCAAGCTACAACTCCAAGTATGAGACAGGCGAGATGCCTTTCCAGTACAGGGTAATGCCCATGCCGGTTCCCGAGGGCGCAGCAGATTATACCGCCCCCAGTTCCATCAACTACCTTTCCATCGCAAAGTCATGCAAGCATCCGGCGGAAGCTTATGACTTTATCGAGTGGATGTGCACGGAGCCCGGCGCAACCATCATTGCCGAGCATGCAACCCTGCCGGCCTACAGCAACGCCGATATTGAAAAGATTTACCTTGACGCGGCAAAACAGCCGGACGACACCCTTGCAAAAATCGTATTTTCCAAAAACAATGTTCCCGACGTTATTTACGACCCGAATTACTCTGCCGTAGAGACGATTCTGAAAGAGGAGCAGGAGCTTTACATGATTGGCGAGCAGGATATCGATACGACCATGAGCAATTTTGAATCGAGAAGGGCAGAGATACTGGGACAGTAATCTGAAAATCAGGTTTCATAAGTCTGCCGAAAACATGTTGACGAAAGTGGGGCTGCTTCGGCAGCCCCATTATTGAACTGAAAAACAGCAGGCATCCGAAAGTGCACGGAAGGATTTAACGATGCAGAAAGCGGCGGTAAATCTTTCCGGACCATGGCGCACTGAGAGTTGCCTGCGGAATTTATAATAGGAAAAGGTTTTTGTATGAAAAAAGAAAAAGCAAAGAAAAAGATGACAAAAATGGAACAGCGTGAGACTGTGGCCGGCTATCTGTTTCTGCTTCCGAATATCGTCGGCTTTCTTATTTTCACGCTTGTGCCGGTGATATGGGGGCTGATGCTTTCCCTGATGGAATATGACGGGTTCAGTTCTCCGAAATTTGTGGGTCTGCGCAATTTTACCACATTGTTTAAGGACCAGTATTTTTATACATCACTGAAAAACAATATCTATTACTCTGTGGTAAGCGTTATTTTCACCCTGTTGTTTGCGGTTATTCTGGCGGTTCTGCTGATGCAGAAGCTTCGTGGGAGCGAGATTTTCAAGACGATTTTCTTCTTCCCGCAGCTTGCCTCAAGCGTGGCGGTAGGTATTATTTTCATGTGCCTGTTCCGCGGGCAGGGACCTGTGAACGGCATTTTAGGACAGCTTGGCGTGGAAAACGTACCCAAGTGGCTGACCTCCACCTCATGGTCGATGACCACCGTTACCATCGTAGCCATCATAAAAAATGTGGGCTATTATATGATTTTGTTTCTGGCGGGGCTTTCCGGCATTTCCGAGGATTTGTATGAGGCGGCGTCCCTTGACGGGGCGGGGGCATGGGCGAAGTTTATAAAAATTACGCTCCCCTTGCTTTCGCCTACCACTTTCCTGTGTACCGTCATGTGTATCATAAATTCCTTCAAGGTCTTTGACTTGGTAAACGTTATGACTGACGGCGGTCCGGGCACTTCCTCAAACGTGCTTGTGTACCGCATCTATCAGGAGGCGTTTCGGAATTATAAGTTCGGTTATGCGTCGGCTTATGCAGTGATTCTGTTTTTGATGATTTTCGTGGTGACTTTAATACAGTTCCGGGGTCAGAAGAAATGGGTCAATTACTAAGGAGGGACAGAGAATATGAAAGGAAAAAGCAAGAAAACCTTAAAAGCTGCCACAACTTATCTCATCTTTCTGATAGCTGCCTCTGTGACGGTGCTTCCGTTTTTATGGATGGCCTCGACTGCCTTTAAGTATGAGCAGGATGTGTTTAAGTTCCCCATTGAGTGGATTCCGAAACAGATTCGGTGGGAGAACTTTTCAGACGTATTTACAAAAATTCCATATGTAACCTATTACTTAAATTCCATCAAGCTTTCCGTGATTATCACGGTGCTGACGCTGGTGACAAGTATTTTGGCGGGTTATTCCTTTTCCAAGCTGCATTATAAGGGAAGGGACGCACTGTTTCTTCTGTATCTGGCGACCCTGATGGTGCCCTGGCAGGTGATTATGATTCCCCAGTTTATCACGATTACAAGAATCGGTCTGGCGGACACGCACCTGTCCCTGATACTGACACAGAGCTTTACGCCCTTTGGGGTGTTCCTAATCCGGCAGAGCTTTATGGGGATTCCCGACGAGTATACTCAGGCGGCGAAAATAGACGGTTGCGGACACCTGAAGACCTGTTTCCAGATTATTACGCCCATGGCAAAGCCCGGGCTTTCCGCACTGGCAATCTTTACCTTTATGGGAACATGGAACGATTACCTTGCGCCCCTGATTTTCCTGACAGCAGATAAAAAGCGCACGCTCCAGCTGGGCCTTAAGTATTTCCAGGCGGAATTTCTGACCTCCTACGCCCTTTTGATGGCGGGAACGCTGATGGCGCTGGTGCCGGTGATTATCGTGTATGTGCTGGCGCAGAAGAATATTATTGAGGGAATGGCAAGCGCGGGAGGAATCAAGGGGTGACATGGCGCGCAGGCTTCTCCTCCCTGTAGGGAAGATGACGGATGGCGTCCTTGTGGATGGTGCGGTGAGAATTCCTCCACTGTCTGGGACTGGTGTCTAGAAGCGCCTTAAAGGCCACATGGAAAGCGGAATAAGAGCAAAAGCCCACGGAAAGGGCAATGTCAAGGATACTGTCCTCAGACTGAAGCATTTTGCCGCAGGCGGCTTCAATGCGCAGCCGGTTTACATACTGGCCTATGGTCAGGCCTGTGTTTGTCTTAAATTCCCGCCGGAAATGACCTTCGCACAAACCGCACAAACCGGCCAGATGCTTACAGCCGGTTTCTTCCATATAGTGCCCGTTTAAATAATGCAGCGCCGGAAGAATGGCGGCTCTGGGCTGGTCGTAGGTCTGTCTGCTCACCTTAAGCGCGTCAAGCTCCGTGAAAAAGGCCAGAATAAGCCCGTTAATGCTGGCAGGAGAACCCTGCCCCGGGCTTTTCAACTCGTCCACAATGCACTGGAGAAGCCAGTTGAGCAGAGGATATTCCCGGGAAGGATACATGAAAGGGATTCCGCCGGGGAAACAGACGGCTTTGGCGGTAGATAAAAAGCCCGGAAAAACGCATTCCATGAGAAGCTGCGGGTCAAAATAGAAATAGTCGATTTCCGAACTGTCGCAGGAAGCGTCCGGCTGGGAAAAATGGCTGGTAAAAGGCGGCACCAGAAAAAAGCCGTCTGAAATCAGCGGTAAGGTCTGCCCCTCTAAAAACACGGTTCCCGTCGGGTGATGACAGATACCGATTTCAATATAATTATGGAAGTGGGGCGTATTCAAAACCGCCGGATTTGTGGCGTTTTGAAGAAAGGTGATATAAGGCTTATCAGGGGAAAAATGGTATTCCCTGTAAATCAGATGTCTGACCAAATTGTCCTCCTCCCAACTGCCGGGACTCTGCCGCATTTGCCGGCATGCCGTCTTACTTTGTTCTGAATGCTGCAGAAAGTTCCTCGCATTAAACGCAAATATATGTTATATTAAGTCTAGCATAAAGTAAAAAAGGAGTCAAACGAGATGAAACGCAAGGACAGGATTGGAATCCTGCAAAAGAAAATGGAAAGCCGCGGACTTTCCGCCGCTTTGATTTCAGGGGAAGTGAACAGGCGTTACCTTACTTTTGCCGGAATCGGCGCGGGCGCGCTTCTGGTAACGGGAAATGACGCGGTGTTTTTTACCGATTCCAGATTCATAGACCATGCAAGGGAAAGAGTCCGGGGCTGCGAGGTGCGGTGCGCGGACCGGCCTGTGGAAGCGGCGGCAGAGCTGCTTTTACAGACAGGGATGAAAAGCTGCGGCCTGGAATACGATGTAATTTCCGTATCGCAGTACCGGAAGCTGCAGAACATGCTGGCCGGTATTGAGCTTTGCCATACGCAGGGGCTGGACGGGATTCTGGCGGAGATGCGGAAGGTGAAGGACGAGTACGAGATTCGCTGCTTCCGGCAGGCGCAGCAAATCGGCGACGAGGCATATACCCACATGCTGGAATTTATACGCTCCGGTATGACGGAGTCGGAAGTGAGAATGGAGTTGGGAACCTATATGGTAAAAATCGGAAGTGAAAATTACGGTATGAATTTTATCACTTCCGCCGGAAAAAAGACGGCATATCCCCACGGAGGCAGCGGCGACGACAAAATCATAGAAGGAAGCTTTGTCATGATGGACTTCGGGGGCACCATAGACGGCTACAGCGCAGATATGACAAGAACAGTGGCGGTGGGCTATGTGGATGAACAGATGCGGCAGGTTTATGATACGGTCAAAGCCGCGCAGGAGCTGGGGCTTTCCATGCTAAAGCCCGGCGTAACCGGACAGTCGGTCCACATGGCGGTTCTGGATTACATAGAGCGCAGCGGATATCCGGGCTGCTTTACCCACGGGCTGGGGCACAGCCTTGGATTGGAAATCCACGAAAATCCCAGATGTAACTCATGGGACGAGAGCCCATTAGAAGCCGGGGAAATGATGACGGTGGAGCCGGGGATTTATCTGGAAGGGAAGTTTGGCGTTCGGATTGAAGATATGGGAATTGTGACTGCCGACGGATTCGACAATTTTACAAAGAGTACCAAGGAACTGATAATTTTATAAATTTTAAGAAGGAGCATAGTAAAATGAACAAAAAGGAACGACTGGAAGCTTTTTTTAACAATCAGGAGGTTGACCATGTGCCGGTAGGGCTCTGGAGACATTTTCCGCCGCAGCAAAGCCATGGACAGGCCTATATCGACGCGCAGATGAAATTTTACAGGGATACGGACCAGGATTTTGTGAAGATTTCCTGCGACGGCTATTTCGGCTTCCCCAATCCGGTGCTTGAAAATCTGGAAAAACCGGAAGATTTGTTCAATATAAAGCCTTTGAGGGGTGACCACCCTTTTATCGCGGAGCAGGTGCAGAGAGGGGCGGATATTGTAAAGGCCCTGGACGGAGAGAGTATGTGCTTTTACACCATGTTCTGCCCCCTGTCCTACTTAAGGCTTCAAATCGGCTGGGATAAAATGATGGAGTACATCAGAGCCAACCCGGAGGCCGTGAAGTTTGCCTGCGACGTAATTGCGGAGGATGTAAAGGCGCTGGTAAAGGGGCTTCTTGAGGCGGGATGCGACGGCGTGTTTTATGCCGTGCAGAATGCGGAAATCAACCGGTTTACGGTGGAGGAATATAATGAATGGGTAAGGCCCGGCGATAAGAAGGTTCTGGATTATGCCAATACCCTTGGCAGCCATAATATCCTGCACTGCTGCGGCTGGGAGGATGTGAGGAACCATCTCGAGGTCTGGGAGGACTACGAATCCGGGGCGGTAAACTGGGCGGCGTATATCGACCATCTGGATATCCCCCACGCAAAAGAGTTCTTCCGCCGTCCCGTGTGGGGAGGTTTCGACAATAAGGAAAAAGGCGTTCTCTACAAAGGGACAAAGGAGGAAATTCAGGAAGAAACGAAAAAACTGATTCAGCAGGGCGGCAAAAAGGGCTTCATGCTGGGGCCGGACTGCAGCCTTCCTGGCGATATCGATATCCGGCATATTAAATGGGTAGTGGAAGCGTCGAGAAGTATCTGATAAAATAGTATCAGAAAAAAAGCATATAATAAAATTTTTCATCAGAGGGAAACAATATGGCAAAGAGAATGTTGGACTGCACAGCTTCTGACTTTAAGAACTTTACGAAAAAAGATTATCTGAGCGCCATCGCCGGGAGCGAAGGGCGGGTGCTGGCCTGTGAGTGCATCGGCGTTACCATGCCGATACTTGGGGATGTTACCAATGCGGAATTTGCGGCTTCTCTCGGAGCCGATATTCTGCTGCTCAATATGTTTGACGTGAATCAGCCGGTGATTGGCGGCCTGCCGAAGGTAGAGCCCGCCGAAACCGTGCGGGAATTGAAACGCCTTACCGGACGGATGATGGGCATCAATCTGGAGCCGGTGGAAGAGCAGGCGGCCTCGGCAAATGACGGTACACTCTGGGCAATGTCAGAGGGCAGGAAAGCTACGGTTGAAAATGCAGTCCGGGCCTCGGAAATGGGCGTGGATATGGTGCTTTTGACAGGGAATCCCGGCAATGGCGTGAGCAACCGGGCAATTACCGACTCGCTGCGAGCCATATCGGCCCGGCTGAAGGAAAAGCTGATACTGGCAGCGGGGAAAATGCATGCCTCCGGCGTGCCGGGGGAAGGCGGCGAGCACATCATTACAAGAGAGGATATTGATGAATTTATCGATGCGGGAGCAGATATCATACTGCTTCCCGCACCGGGCACCGTACCGGGAATTACCATGGAGTACGTGCGGGAGCTGATTGCCTTCGCCCATGAGAGAGGCGCTCTTACAATAACGGCTATCGGCACTTCCCAGGAAGGAGCGGATACGGACACAATCAGACGGATTGCACTGATGTGTAAAATGGCGGGAACGGACATTCATCACATCGGGGATACCGGTTATCCGGGGATGGCGCTGCCGGAAAATATCATGGCCTATTCCGTGGCAATCAGAGGCGTGCGGCACACCTATCACAGGATGGCGGCGTCTGTGAACAGGTGATGAATGCTAATAATCAACAGGAATTCCCTTATCTTATATTAGTTTAAATACAGCCGCCAAAATACAGACAGCAGCAATTAAAAATGATATGGCAATTCGTAACAGGGAAAAACTATATAGTTTTCCGGGATTAAGCTTGTCATAACATACTTTGACAGTCGAACCGACCTGCAAAGCCATAGGCACTTGCACGCGGTTCTCTGACTGGTAAGTTTTCCCGTCTACTGTATAGGAAACTTTTGCCCATTTTGAATTGCGGGCTTTTGCCGTTTCGGGATTTGGCATTTTAATTGAAATAATGGTTCCTGTTGTCTGCGCTGCCTTGTTTCGCTTTAATAGAAATTGAATACAGTTTATAAGTCCGAAGCACAAGGCTGCCGCGGTAAGGGCATAAAGAAAAATGGTATCGCTGTTCATATTTTTTGGCTCCTTTCATTCAGGCCAGGTCTACACTGCAGTAAAATTTCATTGACAGGAAAGCTGAAACAGTTAAAATCCCCAGGCTTAAGAGGGCTATGCCCCCATAGGCAAGAATTGGAGAAAGCAGGGAAAGAAAATCCAGATTTACGTTTTCCATTGTCATAAGCAGCGGAAGGATGAAAGGGGAAGCCATTATAACGACGAAAAAAGCCAGTTTTGTTTTCTCATACCCCAATTTGTATTGTACCGGCAAATATATGCCGATAAAAACAGAAGTCACAAAAAGCATGAATACAAATAGCTTTATGTCGCACGAGCCTAATCCCGGAACAACGAAAGTTTCAATCCCATATATAATGCAGCAGGCCGCGTAAATTGCCATGCAGAAAACATATTTAGATAAAACCATCATTCTGCGTGAATATGGCGCGGCACATAGAAGGGTTGCAGCTTTTGGAAACTGACATTCTTTCAGGGATACGTATTGCAGCAGCATAAACACACAAAAAATGACAGACAGCATAAATCCTAAAACCCCGGTGTACTGCGGCGCGCGCCAAAGCATAAAGGGCGGGAAAATGACAGCAGCAGCCGTCATAATCAATACATACTTTTTTACAATGAGAACGTCTTTTTTAAGCAAATGAAGCAGCATCATTTCCTGAATCCTCCTATATTGGCAAGCATAATATCCTCTATCGCGGGACGTTCGGTAACAGCGTCCGGGAAAAAGGATTGAACCTTTGCTATTTGTTTTGTAACCCCCGTAAATCCAAATGTGGTTTCTGATAAGGCAAGAAAGAGTCTGCGCGAATCATCAGTCAGTGCTTTCACATCGCCTTTGACAATACGGTAAGTGTCAAGCAGAAAGTCTTTTTCTTCCTGAAAAACAATGCGCCCGTTGTCAATCATAATGAGCATATCGGCAATTTTATCAAGGTCAGAGGTAATATGCGTTGAAAAGAAAACGCCTTTGCCGCCATTTTCCATGTAATCGGTTAAAGCTTTCAATAGCTGGCTTCTGATGAAAGGGTCAAGCCCGCTGGTCGGTTCGTCCATAATCAAAAGCTCTGCATTATGGGAAAGTGCTAAAGCAAGCGCATATTTCATTTTCATGCCTTTGGAAAGGGTATTGATTTTTTGCTTTGGCTCAAGGGAAAACATATCCATATACCGTCCAAAATCCTGTTCAGACCATTTTGTATACGCCGGCGAAATTATGCTTTTCATTTCAGCTAAAGAAAGCTCGTCATAAAAACAGCCGTCGTCAAAAACAATGCCGATACGGTCCTTAATCTGTTTCTCGTTCTTTTCCATTTCAAGGCCAAAAAACCAAATATTGCCGGACTGCTTTTTCGTCAGTCCTAAAAGCGTCCGCAGTGTGGTGGTTTTACCGGCGCCGTTAATTCCGATAAAACCTGTTATGCAGCCCTCCGGCAAAGAAAAAGTCACATCTGTTAAAGAGAAATCCCCATAAGATTTGTTCAGATTCTCTACGTTCAAAATATCACGCATTTTAATCCTCCTCGTAAAGAATATCCATCATGGCATTGAGCTCTTCTTTACTTATTTTCAGTGATTTTGCTGTCTGTATCATGTCAAGCATTTTCTGTTCCACAAGCCGCCGCCTGGAATCCCGGAGCAGTTCAAGATTGCCCGCGGATATAAAAGTTCCTATCCCCACCTGGCTTGTAACAAAGCCTTCCTGTTCCAGTTCCTCATAAACCCGCCGGATTGTTAAGACACTGACTTTCAAATCATTCGCAAAGGCGCGTATGGAGGGAAGCGCGTCTCCCGGGGCTAATTCTTCTTTTAGCACAGCGTCTTTAATCTGGTCCTTAATCTGTTGATACAGGGGGCTGTCCGAGGAATTTGAAAGTCAGTGTCTTAACAATCCGGCGGGTTT
>CAMSTM010000130.1 GCA_947063675.1 uncultured Lachnospiraceae bacterium
ATCCTTTCTACCGTAACCATTATGACCGGATTGAATGCATGGAACAATTACATCTACCAGTTTCATTCTGTCGGCAGGATTGAAGAAGTGCATACCAATCATGGGTCTGTCAAGGCCAGCGCCGATTTCCGTAATGGACAGGGAAGATGTGTTGGATGCAAACATGCAGTCGGGTTTTACAATACCCATCAGCTCTTTGAAAGTATCCTTCTTAATCTTCATGTTTTCGGGAGCAACCTCTACAATCAAATCACAGTCTGTGCAGATATCCTTAAGACCACAGGTAACCTTTGCCATAATAGCGTCTGCTTTTTCCTGTGTGATTTTCTCTTTCTTTACAAGGAAATCCATGTTTTTCTGGATTCTTGCCTTGCCGCCCTCGGCAAATTTCATTTCAATGTCGCAAAGACATACTTCATATCCGTCTGTCATTGCAAATGCCTGTGCGATTCCGGCACCCATTGTGCCTGCACCGATAATACCTACTTTCATCTCAATATCCTCCTATTCCAGTTCCGCTGCAGCCCTTCCGACACACTTTTGTCCGGAACAATTTCCGGCTGCCTTCTGCATCCGAATATCGTTCCGTGCGCTGTACGGGCTTTCGCTGTTTTTGTTAACAATTTTTAAAGGGCTCTTTTACTTTTTCTTTGTTCTTGTCAAGGAAAAACGCCATGCCGTATTTCTGGTCTTCTGTCTCGAAGCAGTCGCCGAACAGCTTTTCCTCGATAACGATTGCCGCGTCCATATCTGCGTCCAGGCCGTCGTTAATTGCTTTCTTGCAGTTGCGCACTGCAATGGGAGCGTTCTTTGCGATTCCGGCCGCCATCTTTTCTGCGGCGGGCATCAGCTCCTCCTGTGTATAAACGGCGTTTACAAGGCCGATTCTGTAAGCTTCGTCCGCCTTAATATTCCTTGCGGTGTAAATCATCTGTTTTGCCATGCCTGCCCCCACTAAACGGGCCAGACGCTGGGTTCCGCCAAAGCCGGGCGTAATGCCGAGGCCCACTTCCGGCTGACCGAATACTGCGTTATCGGAACAGATTCTGATATCGCAGCTCATGGAAATTTCACAGCCGCCGCCAAGGGCAAATCCGTTTATGGCAGCGATTACGGGAATAGGGAAAGTTTCCAGTTTGCGGAAAACATCATTTCCCTTCTTGCCGAAGGCTTCTCCTTCTGCCTTGGTGAGCGTGCTCATTTCTCCAATGTCAGCGCCCGCCACAAAAGATTTCTGTCCGGCGCCGGTCAGAATAAGGCATCTTACCTCGTCAAGGTTCACGGCGTCCAATGTCTGGTTCAGCTCGTCAAGAACGGCTGAATTCAGGGCATTCAACGCTTTTTCCCGGCTGATGGTGATAATGCCGTAGGCGCCCTTTTGTTCGTACACGATAAATTCCATTTCTACTGCTCCTCCTTTTCTGTATTTTTGCGAAGCTGCCTGAAATTTTTCAGTCAGGCCTTTCGCACACAGAACTCCCGGAACAGCTTCTCACCGTCCCGGAAGTCCTTTTCGTTTCCTTAATCTTCAATTTTAACGATGGTAGAGCATCCCATACCGCCGCCGATACACAGGGTTGCAAGACCTGTCTTTGCGCCCCTGGCCTGCATCTCGTGAAGCAGGGTAACAAGGATACGGCATCCTGAAGCTCCTACGGGATGTCCAAGGGCGATTGCGCCGCCGTTAGGGTTAAGCTGCTTATCAACGTCGATGCCAAGCTCCTTGCCTACCGCTACGGACTGAGCTGCAAAAGCCTCGTTTGCCTCAATGATATCGAAATCTTCAATCTTCATGCCTGTCTTTGCAAGAACCTTCTTGGTGGAAGCAACAGGGCCGATACCCATAACCTCGGGTCTTACGCCTGCAAGAGCTCCTGCCACATAGGTAGCCATAGGCTTAACGCCCAGCTCTTTTGCCTTCTCCTCGCTCATAACAACGATTGCAGCAGCGCCGTCGTTGATGCCGGAAGCGTTGCCGGCTGTTACGAATCCGCCGGGATTGATGGTGCGGAGTTTTGCAAGGCCTTCAATGGTAGAACCGGCGCGGGGGCCTTCGTCCACCTTGAACTCAACCATTTCTTTTTTCTTCTTTACCATAACGGGAACGATTTCAGCGTCGAAAGCGCCTGACTTCTGAGCTGCTTCCGCTTTCTGCTGGCTCTTTAATGCGAACTCGTCAAGCTCTTCTCTTGTAAGTCCCCACTCCTCGCAGATATTGTCCGCAGTCTTAATCATGTGATAGTCGTTGAATGCATCCCAGAGAGCATCCTTAATCATGGTATCAACCAACGTACCGTTGTTCATTCTATATCCGTAACGCGCCTGAGGAACCGCATAGGGAGCCATGGACATATTTTCCATACCGCCCGCAACAACAATGTCAGCGTCTCCTGCCATAATCATCTGAGCTGCCTGATTTACGCAGTTAAGACCGGAACCACATACAACGTTCATGGTAACCGCAGGAACTTCAATGGGAAGCCCTGCCTTGATGGATGCCTGACGGGCCACGTTCTGTCCCTGTCCTGCCTGGATAACGCATCCCATGTATACCTGGTCTACAGCCTCAGGCGCCACGCCTGCTCTGTTTAAAGCTTCCTTGATTACAATTGCTCCGAGCTCTGCAACCGGCACTGTGCTCAGTGAGCCGCCCATGGTGCCAATCGCAGTACGGCATGCGCCGGCTAAAACTACTTTCTTTGCCATTATCTCTTTCCTCCGTTTGATTAAACTGATTATAGTTATTCCCCCGCAATGATTGTTAATTTTTTATCATTGCGCACAAAAATATTATATCATAGGGTGTCTGTTTTTGCAACGAGATTCCTCGGCGGATTTATGAAAAAAAACTGAAAAATTGTCTGAAAATCTGCGGCGGCTTCATCCCGTGCAGGTTTCGCAGCTCCCGCTGTGCATTTGCTTTCCTTTAAGCTGCACCTCTCCCATAACCTTTTTCCCGATTCTTAGCCTGATAACCGTATCTTTGTCCGCGCACAGCTCATACAAAACCCGGCCTTTCGTCCATTTTACGGAAACCGTGATTCCCCCTCTGGCCCGCAGCCCCCTCGCCTCTCCGGTTTCCCAGAAAGGAAGAATTGCGGGCAGAAGCACGATTTCGTCCCCGTGGCTCTGCAGCAGCATTTCCGCCACTCCCGCCGTGTAACCGAAGTTACCGTCAATCTGGAAAGGCGGATGGGCGCAGAAAAGGTTCGGGTAAAGCCCGCCTCTTTGCCTCGGAGCCCCTTCTTTTGGGGTAACTCTGTAAAACAGATTGTCCATTATTTTCCTGACATGCTCCCCGTCCTCTAATCTTGCCCACATGGAAATTTTCCACGCAAGGCTCCATCCGGTGCCGGCGTCCCCACGCCTTAACAGGCTTTCCCTGACCGCTTTATATTCTTCGGAATCAACGTCCGTCCATTCGTCTCCGGGATGAAAAGCATACAACTGGGAAAGGTGCCTGTGATTCTCGTCGGCCTCCTCATATTCCCTGTCCCATTCCAGAATCTGCCCCCTGCTTCCGATTCGGGGCCTGACGATAAGGGGAAGATATTCCTTTACCCTGTCCCGAAGACCGCCATCTTGTGAAAGGGCTTCGCACGCTCGCAGGTAATCCCGAAAAAGCCCCCGTATCATGGCGTTTACATTCTCCGTATAAAGGGAAACGGAAATCCGCTCCTTTTCATAGAGATATTCGTTTTCGGGCGACGTGGCAAGCAAAACGGTGTATCCCTCTTCCGTTTCCTCGAGCATTTCGCACACAAAGATAACGGCCTCCTCCATTATCCCGAAAATATCCTCCAGATAAGCCTTATCCTCCGTAAACAGATACTGGTCAAAAAGGTTCCGGCACAGCCAGACGAGCCCGAAAGGCCAGTATCCCCACATAGCCTGCCCGTTAGCCGGAGTCGTCTTCCTCCAGATATCAATGTTGTGGAAAACCGCGGCTCCGCCGCACCGAAACAGGCTCCTGGCGGTTTCCTTTCCGGTAGCAGCCGCCTCCCTGCACAAATCCGCAAGGGGCCCGATAAGCTCCGGCAGATTACAGGGACCGGTAAGCCAGTAATTCATCTGCAGGTTGATATTGTCCGTGTAGTCGCAAAACCAGGGCGGAATCAGCTCTTTGTTCCAGATTCCCTGCAGATTGGCCGCCTGGGTTCCCGGCCGTGACGAGGAAATCAGAAGATACCGTCCATAGTCAAACAGCGCCTGATACATTCCCAGAGGACGCTGTCCTTTCTGAAAAAACAAAAACTGCTCCTCGGGAAATATCTCTTCACAGGGCTCTTCTCCCAGAGAAAAAGATACCCGCCCGAAAAGGCTCCGGTAATCTTTCACATGGCTTTCTAAAACTTCCGAAAAGGAATTTTTCCTCTGCTCCAAAAGCCCGGCCTCGTCCTCCAAAAGCGCCGCCTCCACGTCTTTTCCATCCAAAAAAGGATGCCTGTCGCAGCCGTTAAAGCTGGTTCTGGCAATCACTGCCAGAACCGCTTTCTTCACGCCGCGGCATTCCACGTAACCCGCGCCCGCTCTTTTTTCTCCTTCCTCTGTCCACACGAAAACCCGTCCGCCAAAGGTCATTCCCTTTTCCTTATCTGTTTCGGGATAAGTGTGTACTCTGCGCTCCTTTTCGCAGTCAACCGGAAATCCCGCCCGCCCCGGACATTGTCCCGACAGGCAGATTTTCTCCTTTTCACAGCGGATGGATGCCTTCAGCCCGCTTGTGACAGAAACCCGAAAGGAAAGAGGCTCCTCCGATTCTATCCGGTAAAAAACACACTCCGACGGATGGCTGGCGAATGCGGTGCGGGTGCAGGCCGCCCCGTTCCTTTTATAAGAAACGGTGACAATCCCCCGCTCTAAGTCCAGCGTCCTTTTATAATCCCCAATCTTTCCGCCGCCGTCAAACTTGATTTTCAGCTCCCCCAAAGGCAGATACATCTGCACATCCTCAGCCTCTTTCAGTCCTGCCTCCAGAATATCCATCGCAGCCTTGTGATTTCCCTTTTTTGCCTCTTCTTTTGCAAGCCTGTAATCGTCATGGGAAAGTCCCCGGTAATTTTTCACCGGATAGCCGCTCCAGAGCGTATCCTCGTTTAACGTAACCCGCTCTTCCTCCGTCCCGCCGTATACCATGGCGCCCAGTCTGCCGTTTCCTATGGGAAGCGCCTCCAGCCATTCCTTCCCCTCTTTCCTGTAGGATATCTTCATTATCTTATGTTCCTTTCCCATCCTAAAATGGATTTAGTAAAAAATCTGTGCAATCGGCGACGTTTCGTCAATAATCAGCGTTTTATTGTCGCCGGTCATGGTCTTTTTCGCCGCGTCCAGCGCCCGAAGGAACAGGTAAAAATCCGCTTTCTCAGGGTCGTTGTAAGCGTCGCTTAAAATCCGCATATATTCCGCTTCGCCCTTTGCAATGGTCTCCTGGGCCTGCGCGTCCGCCTCGGACTGCATGACGATAATCTCCGCCGTGGTGTTATTGGAAATCTCTTTGGCTTCCTCCTCGCCTTCCGCCTTAAAGGTTGCCGCAATATTATTTCTCTCGGAAATCATACGCTCATAAACCGCGCTTTTATTCTCGTCGGGCAAATCCAGAGATTTTGTCTCCACGGCAAGGAGCTCGATTCCATACTGATTTAAAGTATCGCCTATATTCTCCCTGATGGCAAGGGCCAGTTCCCCGTCCCGTCCGCTGATTACCTCCTCCTGGCTTAAGCTGCTGATTACATTTTTCAGACTGTTGTACACAATGGTGTCAATCCGAAATTCTGCATTGCTCTTCTGGGCGCTTAATGTCTGGGTGTATTTATAGGGGTCCTCTATCCGCCAGAGCACAAAGCAGTCGGCAATCATGGATTTTTTGTCCTTGGTCATAACGTCGCTGACCGCAAGGTCGTATAAGAGCACCTCGTTCTGGATTTTTTCCGCCCGCTGTATAAAGGGGAGCTTCACGCTTAAGCCCGGCGCCTCCCGTATGCTCTCAATCTTTCCGAACTGCTTGATAATGGTGTATTCGTTGGGGTAGGTCACCACAAGGCAGGCGTCCGCCAGTCCGATGACCGCAAATAATAAAATGACTGCAAATGTTAAACCGAATTTTTTCTTCATAATAATTTCCTTTCTTAATTTTATAGTTCCGCAGCCGCTCCCCGGCGCACCTGTTCTGGAACAATTCTCAGCCGCTTATGCGTCTGCTCTTTGTTCCGTGCGCCTGCGCAGCGGATGCTGTTTTATAGTTCCGCATCCACTTCCCGGCGCGTCCTGGTTCCGCGCACGCTACTCTTCTGTTTCCTCCGCTGTATCGTCGCTGACTTCATTTTGCGCGCCCGTGCCCGCTCCCGGTCCGCCGCCTGTATTTCCCGCAAAGCTGCTTCCTGAGGCCGCGCTGCCGAAGCTTCCCGCCGAAGAACCTGTAAAGGATTCCAGCGGAAGCATGGTCTGGGTGCTGCCGTCGCTTCTTTCAATAATCACCTTCATGTCGGGCAGAATTTCTTCCATGGTTTCATAAAACATTCTCTGCTTGGTGATTAAGGGATACTTCTGGTATTCCGCGTAAAGCTCGTTCAGTCTGGCCACCTGACCTTTTGCCTCGTTCACACGCTCCTCGGCCTGGGCCTGAGCCGTCTTTAAGGTTTCGTCCGCCAGAGCTCTCGCTGCGGGAATATCCTCGTTCCGCTTCTGGTTCGCCCTGTTGATGGAAGTCTCTTTTCCCTGCTTGGCGTTTTCCACATTCTTGAAAGCGTTGATTACCTCCTGAGTGGGCGGCTCCGCATCCTGAATGGTAATGTTCACCAACTGGATTCCGATATCCTCTTCCTCTAACCTTCCCACAATCTTTTCCTTGATGGAAGCCTGTATCTCATTTTTGCCGGTGGTAATCACACTGTCCACATCATAAAGCCCAATGGTGTCCCTGATATAGCTCTGGGTCAGGTTCTTTAAAATCTCAACCGGATTTTCCGATGCGTACAGATATCTGGTAGGGTCTGTCACACGGTACTCCACATAGAAATCCACGTTTACAAAATTGTAATCTCTGGTAATCATAAAGGATTCCCTGTCGTCATACTCGTCGGAATCGGCGTTAAATCCAATAGGAAAGCCGTTGATGGTCTTCGGCACCTTCGCCATCCGCTGAATATAAGGAATCTTTAAGTGAATACCGGATTCCTCCACCACGCCGGGCACGCCAAAGGTGGTTACCACTGCGTATTCGTTCTCCCTCAGGGAATAAACGCTTCCCACCAGAAGATACGCCGCCGCAATAATTCCGATAAAAATCCCCACTATTTTCCCCGGTTTAAATTTCCCCATTCTGGAGCGCGCCTTTTGATTTTGCTCCTCATACGCATTGTTACTTTGTTTTTTCTTAAACATACCTTGTCCTCCTTTTAAATTTTGCTGCTGTTTTCAGTTCCGCAGATGCCGCGGTCATCAAACTTTATAAAAAAAGACCTCTACCGCGGCCTGTCTGCCACGATAAAAGTCTTGCTACAGTTTTCTGACTCGAAATCGGATGTTTACATCGTCCTGACGACTCGAATATACCTTGCGGTATCAGCTACTCCCTTTTATCTGTTGATGCTATAATAGCATATTGTTAATTTTTTGTCAAGATTTTTCTGAAAATTTTAGAATTATTAAAAATAAAATATGGTATATTTCACAAACAAAATCCCATTGTCAATGTCCCCTTCTCCCCATATATTCTACCACCAGTCCGGTAAGGCAGGTATCCTCATACTTCGTTCCCATATAAACATCCTCAATCACAAACCGGAAATGAACCGCCACTCCGTCCGCCGCCTTCACCGCATCCACAGGCAGAGTAAAATACTGGGGTTTTATGGTATCTTCCAGTTCCAGATAAGCAAAGGGCTCATCCTCCACATACATAAGAAGCCGCTTTACCCGCCCGTTTTCCTCCCACGTCTTCTGGTTTTTGGCATAACCATTAACCACACAGATTTCCGTGTAGCGCATATAACCGTCGTAGATATCCGGGGTATCCTGCGCATACCGTTCTGGGGAAAACTCATCCGAAGCATACCCCTCCAGAAAGTGTACGTCGCCCTCCTCATACCATTCCCGCTGATACCGGTAGCTGCAGCTGCTGGTAATACTGATACTCTCTCCAATACCGTTCCCCGCTGCGCCTTCCGCCCATGCATACTCCCGCCCGTAAAAGCTGTTTAAATGTCCCGGCTCATACCGCCTCCCGGGATAAGACATTTCCCCGGACTCTTCATCACCCGGAAATTTCAATTCCGTGGAAGCCGTAATCTCACATCCCCCGTCCGCCATTGCACAGAACTCACCGCAGGGCGCGTGCCATTCCGGAAAACCGTAGTCCGGCGCCTTATTATCATATTCCAGCGTGCAGAATTTGTCCTCATCCACGGATTCCCCGTTTTCGCCATAAAAAAAATTCCTCACATCCGGCTTTAACAGGTAAGGTGTCTGCGGATAATCCACAATCGGGGTCTCGCTGTAACAGGCCGGAATTTCCACTGCATACACATGGCTTTCCGACGCACCTTCCCCGCCACCGCCATATTCCCTGAAGTAATCCGCCCGCTCTTTTTCCCCTTTCCGATAACAAAGATATACTTTCTCTGCACAACCGGCAAACACATCCCTGCCTAACGTAACTTCCCTGTCATGGAAATAAAGCCCCCACAATTCCGGGTTGCCCGCAAAAGCGCCGTCTCCTATGATAAGTGCCTCTGCCGGATTCCCTGTTCTTTTTGCTCCTTTTTCAAACGTCACGTCCATAAGACCGCAATTTTCAAAGCAGCGCTCCCCTATGTAGGTAATATGCGCAGATAGTTCCAGAGATGGACTGCAATCGCCCAAAGGTATGTTTTGGAACGCACAGTCGCAAAAGCCTGTCACAACAGCTCCCTCAAGCCGTTCGGGAAACGTGATTTTCCATCTTTCGTTTCCCAGCTGTTTTAACCCTTCCTCAAAATCCGCCCGGTGTTCTTCCCTGATTCCTTTAAGCAGGGCGTATTGCTCCCCCTGCTCTCCGGTCCTTATCTCATAATCATAAAATTTTTCTTCCGTCAGGGCTTCCTCAAACGCCGGCTCAGCCCGCCTTTTATTTTCCGGCGCTGTCTCAACCTGTTTTTGCACAATTTCTGTCTCATCGCTCTGCCCCTCGTCTGCCGTTTTGCATCCTGACGTGCAAAAACAAATCAGGGCCATAATCAGAAAAAGTAAAATACCTTTTTTCATTTTTTCCATCCTGTGAAGCTCTGTCAAATTTTGCTATATTCACCATCGGCATAACCCTTTTTTTCTATTTTACTACAATCAGTATACATTGTTAATTCTTTTTATATTCCGTTCAGGAAAAGGGGGTTTTTACTGTGCTATTTTTCTAAGAACTCATAATAAGCTTACAATTACATATACTATTAATGAGGTTTTTTCTATGAAAGATTTAAAACGATATACAACAATTGGAATACTTTCTGTTCTGGTCACAGGAACACTTGCGCATTTTCTATATGATTGGACTGATAAAAATCAAATAGCAGGTCTTTTCACGCCAGCCAATGAATCCGTATGGGAACATATGAAGTTATTATTTTTCCCAATGATAACGTACTCGCTAATATTGATTCTAAAATTCAGAAATAAATATTCATGCATCATTTCTGCTTTATGCTTTGGTATTTTAGCAGGGGTATTTTTGATTCCATTCTTTTACTATACTTACACCTCTATTCTTGGAAAAAATGTTTTTGTTTTCGATATTAGTACATTTATTTTGAGTACTGTTCTGGCCTTTTGGCTGTCTTACAAACTTACATTGTCCTGCAAACTGAAATCTTACACATTTTTATTATGTATTTTAGTGTGTGTACTTTTTATCTGTTTTTTATTATTCACTTATTACCCGCCAGATACCGCGATATTTCAGGTTCATTTATATTATATCAAAACGAAAGCACCTACTCTTTATAAGTAGATGCTTTAAAATTCTGTACCATCAAGATAACGAAATAGTGAACTTTCCCGCCCCCTTACGCCGTTCTTTTCTCTAATTCTTCCACTCTGCTTTCAAGCTCATCTATTTTCTTTAGCAATAAGCCAACCGAATCACGTTCCAGTTTACAGGCATTAATTTCATGCTGCATAGATTCTAATCGTTGGTCTAATTTGTCAAAACGATTGTCAATTTTATCAAATTTTTTATTTATCCGTTCTTCCATCCTGCCCATTTCATCAATGATTGTATTAACCATTAACTTCATTTCATTATCCATTTACCTTCCCTCCACGTATATATTATATCAAATGCAACAACTTTTTCAAGCCGCTTTATACCTTGAGTTTCCTGTTTTCTCAAAGGAAATCAAATCAGCATATCCCGGTACATCTTTTCCAGCCCCTCCGTCGGCTTCCATCCCAGCGCCATCAGCTTTTCTACGGACAACCGCAATCCCGTATCGGGCGCATACCCATACACGTCTTCCTCC
>CAMSTM010000131.1 GCA_947063675.1 uncultured Lachnospiraceae bacterium
CCCTGTTTCCGCCGTGAGAGGGCGGCGTCTTAACCGCTTGACCAACGAGCCATTCAGTTTATGTGCATCACACTTGCTTATTTTAATACAACCTGGGAAATAATGCAAGTGTTTTTTATATAAATTTCAAATTTTTTAACATTTTTCTGCAAGATACTTATTTTCTCTCATTTACAGCCTTTTTCAATTCTTCCAAAGCTTCCTCAAACCGCTTTGATTTCATTGTGGGATTTCCTTTAATCAGATTTCTCTGGTAGAAATCCTTTAATCTTCTGAACCGCATGCGCTGTTCCTTTTCTATGCTGTATTTGTTGCGCAGCTCCATAATTTCTTCCCGCACATCATCCACAAATTCCGAAGGATTGATTTTAAGACGCTCTCTCAGCGAATTGAATTTCGCTTCGATGCTGTCCATTAATTCTTCCGCTTTCAGGCTGTTTTCCTGTCTGCGTGACTCGATTTCATCACTGGCAACAGCAATAATGACATCCAGCCTCTTTTGTATCCGTTCCATCTCCTCTTTGGCCTTTTCCAATCCCATAAGCACGTCCCGCAGGTCCATGGCTGCCTTGAAGGAAAGTGTGAAGTCAACCACAATGTAAAAGCTTGTCGCCACCGTAAGCACTGTGACTGCTGCCGATGGAAGGACAAAGATAATGCGCTCAACGCCTTTATGCAGAAATTCCGTCATAAAGATGGTCAAAAATCCCCACGCCACCGTGGATGAAAGGCAGATATGACCCTTATAATTAATTTTCTGATTGGAATAATCCCAGTACCGCACTTTAAACAGGGCTTCCATCAGTTCTCCTGTCACCAGCTCAAGGGCAGTTGCGCCGATGCACCCCGCTATATAGGTAAGAAAAATATTATCCTGAAAAGGCATGGAAACCACAAGCATCATGATTGCCCCGCTTCCGTAAATCGGCAAAAAGGGACCCCGCATAAATCCTCTGTTTACAAATTTTCTGCTTTTCAGAGAGACAAACGTGGATTCAAATATCCAGCCAAAAAAACAATATAAATAAAAGAAAAACAGCCACTCTATGATTGAATACTGATACATTGTGATTTCCTTTGTTTGGTTCCTCAGTTGTCTTATACAAAATTGATAACCGGCTCTTTGGGCGCTTTGGTTTTTTCTATGGTAAGTGCGTTCAGAATCGGCCCTTCGCCGCCGTAATCCTCAAAATACTCTTTTGTCACTCTGGCGGTCACCTTTACCCACTGCTTTTCCGCAAGCTCGCCGCATTTATCATATTTACAGGCAAAGCCCAGAAACGCCATATCATCCGCGCAGCAGGTCATCGCCATACGTCCCGGCACAAAATATCCTTTTGGAAAGTCTTCCGGCTTCAGAACCATAGCTGTAAACCGGATGGTTTTTCCAATATAGCGCTCCAGATTGTCAAGGCTGTCCAGATACCATATTCCATAGCCTTCATTGTCAAGCTCTATAATGTCTGCGTCCAGACTGTAGGGAAGGTCGTCCTCAAATATCTGGTTGATTTCTCCTTCCGCATCCTCAAAAATAATATCTGCCTGCTGATTAATCGCTTTGACATTTCTCTTATAGAGACTTAAGTCCTCCACATTATCACAGCGGTTAAAAATAATCATTTCCGATTTGCGAAGCATTTCCGCCAAAAGAGATTTCATGTTTGTAAAATACATGGGAAAGGTGGACGCATCTATGGTGGTAATCTGCTGTTCAATTCCCCAGCGCGGCGGAAGCTTCATATTTTTAAAATTCCACATGCCGTTGTATTCAATAATAATGCGTTCGGGCTTATGCTTTTTTTCCAGCTCCGTTAAATAAGCCGGAGTGAAATCCTCCTCGTCCTCAATGAAAACAATCTCTGTCCGGCTCTTTTTCAAAAGAGCCTCCTCGTATTCGTTTTCTCCCTCTTCACAGACAATGAGAAGCGTCTTTCCCCTTACCTGAAAATACGGCTGCGCCAGTGTGAAGGAAATAAACTCTGTCTTTCCGCTTTCCAGAAATCCGTTGATAACGTATACCGGTTTCATGCTACCCCTTCTTTCTCCCTGTCTTTCTTTATTCCGCGTCAAACAATTTCTTAAGCGCTTCTTCGTGAAGTCCTGAGCCAATCACACAGAATTTTCCTGTCACATCCGGCTTGCCGGTGCGCACATTGCTCTCTCCCGGCACATAGTCAAAGTAAATCCAGCCGCCGTCCTTTTCGGAAACCATTCCCTTTGCGCGAAGCACGTAACCGTATTTACCTTCGTTTTCAAGTTCCTCCAGAATATGCTCTATTTCATCCTTACCGTAGGCCTTCGGCGTCTCCATCCCCCAGCTGGTGAATACCTCGTCCGCATGGTGGTCATGGTCATGATGATGGCCGCAGCCGCAATCTCCGTCGTGGTGATGGTCACAGCCGCAGTCCCCGTCGTGGTGATGGCCGTGCCCTTCATGATCATGGCAGGCATGTTCTTCCTCTCCATGATGATGGTGGCCGCAACAGTGCCCGCCCTCATGATGGTGGTCATGATGGTGATGGTGTTCATGTTCCTCTTCCCGGTTTCTGTGCGCCAGAATCTCCGCCATCATTTCCGCTTCCAAATCCTTCGCGCCCTCTATAGTTGCCAGGATATCCTTTCCGTCCAGTTCCTCCCAGGGGGTGGTAATTATAGTTGCTTTCTCATTATGCTCCCTGATAAGCTCCACACATTTGCTCAGCTTTTCCTCCGAAATATTGCCGGTACGGCTCAAAATAACCGTTCCTGCATGGGCAATCTGATTAATGAAAAACTCTCCGAAATTTTTGATATACATTTTGCATTTGGCGGCGTCCACCACGGCAACCGCGCTGTTAAGCGCCACTTCTTTGGTGTCAATCACGTCCTGAACCGCTTTCATCACGTCGGAAAGCTTGCCCACTCCCGAAGGCTCAATCAGGATTCTCTCCGGCTCGTAGGTGTGCATAACCTCCTTCAGAGAAGTTCCGAAATCCCCTACCAGCGAACAGCAGATACAGCCTGAATTCATTTCCTTAATCTCAATACCGGCCTCCTTCAGAAAGCCGCCGTCAATGCCGATTTCGCCGAACTCGTTTTCAATCAGAACTACCTTCGTATCTCCAAGAGCTTCCGCCAGAAGCTTTTTAATTAACGTTGTCTTGCCGGCTCCCAAAAAGCCTGACACAATATCAATTTTTGTCATTTCTATTCCTTCTTTCCTTCAATACATGCCTCATTTATAACTTCGCATATATTATAATGACTAAAATTCAATAAGTCAAATACCGGATTTTTTCCACCCAAAAGTCAGTCCTGCAGATTTCTCTGATTATAACCGGCTTCCGCCAGCATACACAGTCCTGCGAAGGCGGCGATTATCAGCTCCCTGTAGGCCATAAATGCATGTTCGTAGGAATGATTTTTCGCAATCATATACCACGCCAGCGGATAAAGGCAGACCATAGCATAAGGTATCAGCATATATAATCTGCTTTTGGTTAAGCAGCGGGACCGAAATATCCGGCCGGCCAGATATGCTGCCGCTGCGCCCATCAACAGCAATACCGGCCATCTCAGGTACACATACATATTTTTCAAAAGTACATTAAACACCGTCAGATGCACATTATCTGATGATAAATCCGAGCCTCTGTATTGAATGGAGTCTATGGCAACCTTCATCGCTCCGCTTTCAGGAAGCAAAATACTACCCAGAATCCATTTTCCTGCCCACATACCTGCATATCCGACACACCATTCTCCACTGCACAATATGGTATAAAAAATTCTTTTTGCCGGTCTGTATCTATCAAGATAAGCCAGAAATATCACCAGTGGCACTCCCAGGCTTACAAAAGGGTAGGTGAGAAAATCAAAATAGCTGGTTGCCATTCCTGACAGCAGAAATAATAAGTACATCCGTTCGTCTCTGATTCGTTCTCTTTTCCATATAATCAAAGCCGATGCCGACAACACAATATAAAAGACATCGCTTAATTGCAGACATAGCGATGCCGTTATCGGCATCATGGATAAAACAGCCGTCAAAAAAGGGAGAATCACGTATTTTTTACCTGTGTTATACAGCCCCAGAATTATAAAAGCAACAAGCAATGTCTGCAAAATAATGTTGATAACCAGAATATCGGCATAATCAAAAATCAGTAACAAAGGCTTTAAAACCGTCAGATAGCCGCCCCAGTAATGGGTGTATCCCTGATAGCGGAATCCTTCCTCACCATCCAGATATCTTTCCAGATTTTCCGGCTGTTCATATCCCCGCCAGTAATTCACCTGATAATTATAGACTGCCTTTTCCAGAACCGGCGCATTAACCGGGCAGATTACCTGATTTAATATAATACTGTCTGTAAAGTTATCCACTGTCGTACTGTCATACCCCGTAACTACCTGTGCACAGGCGCCGACCGCATCTCTGGAATTATATACATTCCGGTACATTCTATCCACCGGCAGCAGATGAACCAGACACAGCGCCGCAAATCCGGCGCAAATTCCTGCAAGGAGGACTAAAGCAGTTTTACCCCCCCCCCGCAAAATTTTTCGGTCTATCTTCTTCGTATTAAACATGCTTATAGCCCTCCGTAAATCCCCGTCTGTTTAATCTAAATGAAACACCGGCTGCAAATCAACAGAAACCGGGCTGTTATCTGGGTTTGTCTCCATGATATCAGCCATAAAATCCCACCATTTCCGGTTAATTGCCGTATCCGCCCCGGCGCTCCACAAAGCTTCATCCTCAATTTCAATATATCCGAACAATGTCAGAGTTTCCCTGTCAAGGAAAATAGAATAGTTTTTTCCGCCGTGTTCATGAATCATGTCCTTCATTTCCGGCCAGAGCTGGTTATGTCTCTTTTCATACTCCTCTTCCATCCCCGGGTAAAGTTTCATTTTAAATCCTTTAATCATCTTTTCGTCCTCGCCTTTCTTTTTAAAGTACTGCTTTAACCAAACCGTTCTTTATCAGCTTATCAGAATTATCCTGTCATGGCAAGCATTGCAGTCAGAACCACGGAAATCAATTTTCAAAAACATATTCAAATTTTACATACATTTTACAAATCCCTGATAATAGAATTGACACGGCTGAGATAAACTATATTCATAATACATCAAAATAACGCTGGTTACATATAAAAAACGGAGGGGATAAAATTTATGGATATTTTTGATGCGCTTACTATGATTGGAGGATTAAGTCTGTTTCTTTTTGGCATGAATATCATGGGGCAGGCTCTGGAGCGGCGTGCGGGAGGAAGTCTCCGCCTGCTTCTGGGCAAGCTTACCACGGGCCGGGCTGCCGGACTTTTTACCGGTATGTGCGTCACGGCTGTGATTCAGAGTTCCTCGGCAACCACTGTCATGGTAGTGGGCTTCGTCAACTCGGGCCTTATGTCTTTGACCCAGGCTATCAATGTGATTATGGGGGCAAATATCGGAACTACTGTCACCGCATGGATTTTAAGCCTGTCAGGAATCGACAGCGGCAATCTGTTTGTACGGCTCTTAAAGCCCTCTTCCTTCACACCAGCGCTGGCCTTTCTCGGCATTATCTTTTTTATGTTCCTGAAGGATACCAAAAAGAAAGAAACCGGCGCCATCTTACTTGGGTTTGCCACATTAATGTTCGGCATGGAAACCATGTCGGGAGCCGTTTCCGGTCTCGCAGACATTCCTGCTTTCCAGAACCTTTTTCTCCTGTTTAAAAACCCTGTTCTGGGCGTACTGGCCGGAGCGTTACTCACCGCTCTTATCCAGTCCAGCTCTGCTTCCGTTGGTATTTTACAGGCATTGGCCGTAACGGGCCAGGTTTCCTACGGGGCGGCGATTCCCATTATTATGGGGCAGAATATCGGAACCTGTGTTACCGCCATGATTTCCTCCATCGGCGCAAACAAAAATGCCAGACGCGCCGCAATGGTTCATTTGTCCTTCAATGTCATAGGAACCGCCGTCTGGCTCGGGCTGTTCTGTATTATCAATACGGCTTTTCATCTGCCTTTGCTTAACCGGCCTGCTTCCCTTTTCGGCATCGCGCTCTCTCACTCTGTTTTCAATATTTTGTGTACGCTGCTGATGCTGCCTTTGTCCGGTTTTCTTGAAAGCCTTGTGAAAAAACTGGTTCCCGACGACCGGAAGCCGGAGACAACGTCGGAGCTTGACGAACGTCTCCTTGCCACTCCGCCGATTGCATTGAACCGCTGCCGCGAGGTAGCGTCAGATATGGCCCGGACTGCCGCGGACGCGCTGAAAAAGTCTCTCCTTGCTTTAAAGTCTTATTCTCCGAAGCTGGCCGCCTCCGTCAGGGAAAAAGAAGAAAAAACCGATTATTATGAAGATATTTTAAGCACTTACCTGGTAAAGCTCAGCGCGTGCCAAATCAGCGCGGCGGACAGCACGGAAGCTGCAAAGCTGCTGAAAATGATTGGCGATTTTGAAAGAATATCGGACCATGCCGTAAATCTGCTGGAATCAGCGGAAGAAATGATAGAAAAAAAGATACCCTTCACCGACGCCGCCAGAAGAGAACTTTCCGTAATTTCCTCGGCAGTTGAAGAAATACTCAATCTGTCCATGAGCGCTTTCTTAAACAATGATTTAAACGACGCCGCCATGGTGGAGCCTCTTGAGCAGGTTATCAATCGGTTAAAAGAACAAATGCGCACCAGACATATTCTGCGCTTACAGCAGGGAAACTGCTCCACCACCGCCGGATTTATATGGTCGGATTTGCTGACGGATCTGGAGCGTACTGCCGACCACTGCTCCAACATCGCCGGATGCATGACAGATATGTCCCAGGGCAGCATGAATCTGCACGAATCCCTGAGAGAAATCCGGGAAGGCAGCGAGGATTTTCTCCCGAAATATAACGCATATGCCCGCAAGTATTCCCTGTAGCTTTGCCGCCGTTTTTGAACCGCTTCTGTTTCAAAAACGGCAGCAATTTCATGCGTTTTTCCCGCGCCGGGACAGATATATTTTGAGCGTACCGAGCAATATCAAATCCGCCAGAACCGCCGCTACCACAGACCACATTCCGTAGACGATTCCGGCCTGCTGGGCAATTCTTCCAATGATTGACGGCATAATAATAGAGCCGAAGCTGGCGATGGTAAGCATGAAGCTCCATGCAAGCTGGTACTTTTGGATAATATAGCCTGCCACCGAAACCGTGGTAGGATAGATTCCCGACATACTGAAACCAAATCCCATAATACCGATTACAATCATTCCTGTGCTTTTTCCAAAGAGAAGCACAAAGAAAAACAATGCAAAGCCGATTCCCATGAGAACCAATAGATTTTCCTTTTTCATTTTCGTGGAAAGCCATGCCACGGTTAATCTCCCGGCCAGAATCATAACCCACAGCACGCTAGCCATTATCTGGGAAAGAGCCGCGCTTAAAAGGCCGGAATCCTCAAAATAAGTAATCAGCCAGCCGATAACCCCCTGTTCCGCGCAAAGATAAACAAACAGGACGGCCGTGCACAGCACAAAAAGCGGCTCCTTAAAAAACTGATAGTCTGATTTTCCTTTCAACCGCTTCTCCTTTATCACCTTGTCGTTTCCCATGGGCATCAGAAAGTACAGCATCCAGGTAACAATTCCCATCCCCAGCATGAAAAAGCAGATATACAGCCAGTATTTTCTGTCAAAAGAAGTTACCAGCGTCAGAAGGAGTGGGAATGAAAACGCGCCTACGGCAAACATGGCATGAAGGCCGTTGATTGCCCACGCTTTACCGGGCGTTAAATTATTGATATTAGTATTGTTAAAATTGCTGGATGCCCCTCTCGCCAGCCCTGTCAAAAGGAACGCAAGCATAAGTACCGGGCGGCTTCCCCCGAAAATTAAAAACAGAAACGAGATTGAAAAAAGACTCTCAAAAATCAGGATACTCTTTTTTCTTCCCAGACGGACGGCCAGAATACCCGACAGAAATCCCGCCGCCAGATTCCCTATGGAATGAAGGCTGACAAGCAGGCCGCTGAAAGCATAGTCAAGCCCTTTCGCCTCTTTGATAAAAGGAAGAAGGGAGCCTATGGACAGAGCCAGCATACCGTTTACGAGAAACGCCCCGTAGCTTAAGAAAAACTGCCGCCTTTTTTCTCTGGTATTCAATAATTCAAACATGATTCTATTCTTATCCTTTCCTGTAAAAGACTGTAAAAAGGGTGCGGACTGATAAGCTTCGCACCCTTAATCATATACGGTTGTCTGTTTCTATTCCTTAATCTTGTCAATGTCTGTGAGATTAACGCCCGCAATATTCAATATTGCCTTTAAAACCAAATAATCATCCTTTAAGCTATCGTATGTTTTTGTGGCGTTTTCTTCCTTTGCAATCAACATATGTTTCTGAACCTTCTGAAACTGTTCAATTGCATCTTTCGCCACCTCAAGATTATTCGGCATATCGTATCACCTCCTGACATGATAAAACGATTATTATGACAGATTCAGTATACCACAACCGCAAAACAAAGTCTATCCGTTTTCCGAAAGAAAGGACAGCGCAAAAATTTTATAACCGGATATCCACGGGCGTATAGGCAGTTGAAACTTCCTTTTCTTCTTTTTCTTCCTTGTCCTCCTTCGCGTCCGAAGCCTTTTTATCCTTCTCCTTTGTTTCTGAATCCTCCGCCTTTTTCAGTGTCTCGCCCGCGTCCCTTAAAGTATTCATCTGCGATTCCGATGCCGCCTGGGCGCGCTTTTCCACTTCGGCAAGCTCTTTTTCCTTATCGGAGGTATCGCCGCTCTCCATCTTGATTTCGGATTTTATAATTCCTGCCCGGTTTTCCATTCTCTTTGCCGTATTTCCCTGAATCCGCGCCTGTCCTGCTGCCATGTCGGCGGAAATAATGGCTGACATCCCTGCCTCGGACATGCCGCCTGTCTGACCGCCTTTACCGTCCTTTGTGTTTCTGCTGCCGCCTGTCAGCTCCGTTACCGGCGAATCGGATTTTTCCTCCTGCTTTTCCCTGCGCAGCTCAATCTGATGCTGGCGGAGCTGGATATTCAGCTCATTGATTTCCTGCTGAATCTCCTGACGCTTCTTCATCCTTTCCTCGGGACTTAAGTTTTCGTCCGATGAAATATCCTGCAATTTTTTCTGTGCGTCCGAAATCTGCTTCTGGAGCTGTCTGCTGTAATCGTCAGTCCCCTGACCGATTCCTGTCATGCCGTTCCCGCTCTGCATCCCTGCCCCGTTTACTCCGTTAATCTGCATTTTTCTGCCTCCTTGCTGCCTGACAAAATCCTGTAAAATATCTTGTCAGGAATGTTTTTGTGCGTTTGCATTACGTTCTCTTCATAGAGTTTCGGGAGTTTTTTCCTGTTTGTTAAGAGAGTTTGCGCAAAGCGTCCTTTTTTTGTTGTGAACTATTCCAGCATCATCATAACGGTTAAAACAAATCCGTTTCCTTCCTGCCGGACGTCAATATCGCCGTGATATCTCCCGGCAACCTTCCGCATGTTTTTCAATCCGAACCCATGCCCGTTCCCGCCCTTTGCGCTCTCCGGCAGGCCGCTGTCTTTGTCTGTGACAAGCTTTCCGGTAAAGGAATTTCTGACCTCTATCATATATACGTTTCTCTGCCGCCATGATTTTATATGAATGAAGGGGCTTTCACAGCCTCCGGCGGCCTCCATTGCATTGTCCAACGCGTTGTTCAAAATAATGCTGACATCAAAGGCGTTTACCCCTGTCCCCTCCGGGTAATGAAAATCGCAGACAAAATCAATGCCTCTCTCCCGCGCCTCCTTTTGCTTTTCCGCCAGTATAACGTCCGTCACAGGGTTTCCGGTTTTCATATCCTCCTCGATTTTATATAGCTGTTCTTTCAGACCTGACAGGTAAACCTCCGCCTCCCGGTGCTCCTTTTTATCCAGAAGCGCTTCCAGAGTCAGGACATGATTCCCCATGTCGTGTTTCAGCCCGCGGATATCGCTGTAAACTGCCTCCATCTGACCGATATGCCTTTTCATATCCGCCATCTGCTCCGCCAGCACGGCGTTTTCCTTTTCCCTTCTGTGGCTTCCCTTAATGCTCTGATACAGTACGATTGTGGTGAGAATTGCCCCGTACGATACCATCTGATACAGAGCCCTTATCATCATATACCGGGAATAAACGTTCCAGATATAGGTGCCGAAGGTTCCCAGCCAGACATTGGAAAAATAAAGAAAAATCAAATAGCCGGTCAGCGCCAGAAAGGGCGTTGCCAGCATAAGCGCCAGCTCCTTTGCCTGCATATTTTCCCTTTTATGGACATATATCCTGTTTATCATCCTGACAAGCGCTTTCATGGTAAAAAAAGTCAAAATCACATAGACGATTTCTATCGCCGCAAAACATCCGAACTGCCGCCATAAATTCTGCAGGACAAAGGGCAGATAAATAATTTTTTCATATAAAATGGTTGATTATCTCAAAAAAGCCTTGATTTACGGGCATACACGCAGGATTT
>CAMSTM010000132.1 GCA_947063675.1 uncultured Lachnospiraceae bacterium
ATAACTCTTCTCAAATTCCCCGTCGTCCAGCTGTACATATTTACCGGTAATGCGCTTAAACCCTCCCACGGAAGTGGAATTGGTAATCATACCGAATAAAAATTCGGCTTCCACGGTAAGCTCGTCGCTCTCCACCTTCATCCGGCAGGACCTGACGCCGGGGAGTCTGCGCATCCCTTCAAGAATATATGCCATGTGGCCCAGCACATTCTTGATATCCTGAGGCGTCTCATAGGAGACGTCCGTAAAAAGCCCGAACGCCGCAATGTAAACGAAGAAATCATCGTTAAACCCGCCGATATCGCAGTTAAAGGTCTTTCCCTCTATAATTGCCTCCGCCGCGCGAATCATATCCCTGGGGATATGAAGGCTGTTGGCAAAATCATTGGTGCTTCCTGCCGGTACATATCCGATAGGAATTTTCCTGTCGCACTGCATCATGCCGGACACCACTTCGTCCAGCGTCCCGTCGCCTCCGCTGCAGACAATAATATCATAGAATCCAAATCTTCGTTCTTTCACCGCCTGGATACCGTCCCCTTTCATCTGGGTAGGGTAAGCGGTAACCTCATAGCCGGCTTTGGTAAAAATATCTATAATGTCCAGAAGGTTACTTCTGATTTTGGCTTTTCCGGCTCTTGGATTGTAAATGAAAAGCATTTTTTTCTTTTCTGTCATATGAAAATCCTACTGTCTGCCGCCGCTCAAGTACTCTTCAATGGACTGCATTGCCTCCTGCTCGTCCTTTCCGTCCGCAACAACAGTAACGGACTCGCCGGAATTGAGGGCAAGGCTCATCATCCCCATAATACTCTTGGCATTCACCTTTTTCCCTTCCGACTGAATATAAACAGAGCTTTCGTGCTGACTTGCCACCTGAACCAGCATGGCAACCGGTCTGGCCTCCAGACCTCCGTTCAATTCAATTTTGATAGACTTTTCAATCATAATATCTCCTCCTTATCCCTTAATCTTCCCGGCCGCCATGCGCAGATATGCCTGTCAGCCCTGCCTGTTTCCCCGGCTCAATCCGTACGGCCTGCCACCTGCCGCGCTATCTCGCCGAGTTTTCTCAATCTATGGTTTACGCCGGATTTACCTACCGGCGGATTAAGGTAACCTCCCAGCTCCGATAAGGAGCTCTCCGGATGCTCAAGCCGGACTTCCGCCATCTGCCGCAGCGCCTCCGGCAGATTCGACAGGCCGTAGTGCTTCTGTAAAAACAGAATATCCTCTATCTGCCCGCCTGCCGCCTTCACGGTTTTTGTGATGTTGGCGGCCTCGCAGTTGACCTGCCTGTTGACAAAATTGCGGACCTCCTTTTCTACCCGAAGGCTTTCGAGCTGCATCAGCGACACATGGGCGCCCATCACATTTAAAAGGTCCACAAGGCTTTCGCTCTCCTTTAAATATACCACATAATACTTTTTACGTCTCACGATTTTGGCGTCGATTCCAAAGCTGCAGATAACCTGCTGTATCTGCAAAGCCTGGATTTCATGCTCGCACACAAACTCCAGATGATATCCCTTGTTGGGGTCGCTCATAGAGCCGCTACATAAAAAAGCACCCCTTAAAAACGCCCGCCTGCAGCAGCTGTTTTTAATGAGCAGTGGATTAATTTCCTCCGAAAACGGATGCATACATCCGCTTTCATCTATTATTTTAACAGACTGCAACACTTTATTGACATTAACTTTTATATTAAATGCTTTTTTCAATAATGTAAAGTATTTTCTGGTTACGAAGGGATTTTCAGAATATATTGCCGTTTCTTTCTGATTATTTTCTTTTGCTCCTATTTTACAGCCAAAACAGATAATTGCCGCAAGCTCTGCAAGCTGACAGTGCCGGGAGCCCGGAACCACTTTTTCCAATTCTTCCTTTACATTTGATGAAAATGACACTTTTTACCACTTCCCATCAGCCTCCGAATGGGGGGCGGACCGCCGTCAAAGGCCTTGTCCCACATCCCGGTGCGCAATTTTAATCCCGTATTCGCCCTTGTTTTTCATGTGCTCATAAAGCCGGTTTGCCAGCGTCACGCTTCTGTGCTTTCCGCCAGTACAGCCGATTCCTATCACCAGCTGATACTTCCCCTCCTTTACATAGTTGGGAATCAGGAAACCCACCAAATCCGCCAGCTTTTCTATAAACGTATGAGCCTCAGGAAAACTCATAACGTAATCCTGAACCTCTTTTTCATTACCAGTTTTATGTTTCAGCTCATCGATATAGAACGGGTTCGGCAAAAATCTCACATCAAAAACCAAATCGGCGTCCGCCGGAATACCATACTTAAAACCAAAGGACAGTACCGTGACCATCAGGCTGTTATAGCCTTCGTTCTGCACGAAAATCCTGTCCAGCTCCTCCTTCAGCTCTCTGGTAAGGAGCCGGGAGGTATCGATTACATAATCGGACTTTGCCCGGATATTGCTTAATATCGCCCTTTCTCTTTTGATTCCGTCCTCAATTCTTCCATAAGGGGAAAGAGGATGCACCCTTCTGGTTTCCTTGTAACGCTTAAGGAGCGTTTTGTCATTTGCCTCCATAAAAAGGATTTCAAAAGCGTAACCGTCATTTTTCAGCTTATCCAAAATTTTCGTCGTCGTCTCGAAAGCCTGGTCCGCGCGGACGTCAAGCCCCAGGGCAACCTTTGTAACCTCGCCGTCGGGCGTTGCTATCAGCTCCACAAATTTCTCTATCAAAAGCACCGGAAGATTGTCCACGCAATAATATCCGGCATCCTCCAGCATGCGCAGAGCCGTGCTTTTTCCGCCTCCGCTCATGCCGGTCACTACCACAAACCGCATAACGCCTCCATTCCCCGCCGCCGGGGCTTTTTACGTAAAGTCTCCTAAGAAGATTACCTCCGGCTCCAAACTGATGCCTGAATGCTCCTTTACTCTCCTTCGCACCTCTTTTATTACTGCCGCAATATCGGCCGCGCAGGCCTCCCCGGCATTAATCACAAATCCACAGTGCTTTTCCGAAACCCGGGCGCCGCCCACGCCATAGCCCCTAAGCCCCGCCTCCATAATCAGCTTTCCGGCAAAATATCCTTCCGGCCTTTTAAAGGTGCTGCCTGCACTGGCAAATTCAAGAGGTTGCTTTTCTTTTCTCCTTGCGGCAAGCTCCTCCATCTTTGCCCGGATTTCTTCTTTGTCTCCCGCTTCAAGCGCCATTACCGCCTCCAGCACGATAAGGCGCCTCCTTTTGATGACGCTGGTGCGGTATCCGAACTCCATGGCGTCGCTGTCAAGCTCATAAACCCTGCCGTTTTCGTCAAGAACCGTGACGCTCCTTATCACCTGCTTCATCTCGCCGCCATAAGCGCCGGCGTTCATCATAACGCCGCCTCCCACGGTGCCGGGAATCCCCGAGGCAAATTCAAGTCCCGCAAGCCCCTGCTCCATGGCATATTTCGCCGTCGCGGAAAGCAGAGCGCCCGCTCCCGCCCTGATACGGCTTCCTTCCTTGGAAAGAGCGCCCATTTTACTCCCAATCTGTAAAATAACGCCCCGAAAGCCCTTATCCCCCACAAGAAGATTGCTTCCGTTTCCCATGATAAACCAGGGAATTCCGTTTTCCTTCAAACGGGGAATCAGCCCGGCGAGCTGAGACGGGCTGCTGATTCTGACAAAACAATCCGCCTCTCCTCCCACACGAAAGGTCGTATGTTTCCACATAGGTTCCTTTGATAAAATATCTTCCTCCGGCACGTAAGCATTCATCAATTTTTCCACTTTTATTCCTCTGGCACATTGCCTGCGATACCGCAAAATACAAAAACAGATTTCCCTGATTATTTGTAACGGTCAGCCATTACATATAATCCGGCGACTTATGAACGGCCTGGATGAACTGCTACACAACAGCGTCCAGAACCAGCTTTGCTGAGCCGTAAATCCCCGCGTCATTTCCAAGAGTCGCAAGGGCAAACTTCACTTCCCTGCTTCCGTGGAACACGTTTTTCTCATAATGGGGCCTGATATAATCCATCAGAATTTCTCCCGCCCTGGAAACGCCGCCGCCGATTACAATGGTATCGGGATTGATTACGCTGGCAATCACCGCCAGACCGTCTCCCAGATATTTTCCGAATTCCTCCGCAATCTCCATTGCAAGAGCATCCTTCTGCTTTACAGCGTCAAAAACCGTCTTGGCGGAAACCTCGCCGCCTCTTAAGACGCTTTCCTTATCACAGCCCGCAAGCTTCCGGTTCGCCAGCCTTGTAATGCCTGTCGCGGAGGTGTACTGCTCAAGGCACCCGTAGTTTCCGCAGTTACAGCTCTCCGTTTCCGCATCCTCCACATGCACATGGCCGATTTCGCCGCCTGCGCCGCAAACGCCGGTCAAAATCCTTCCGTCCGTGATGATGCCGCCGCCGACCCCGGTTCCGAGAGTTACCATAATCAGATCGCGGCTGCCTCTGCCGCCGCCCTTCCACATTTCGCCCAGGGCCGCCACGTTTGCATCGTTTCCGGCCATAACCGGCAGATGAAGAATATCCTCCAGCGTCTTTTTGATACTGAAAACGCCCCATCCTAAATTCACCGCTCTGTGTACCACGCCTTCGCCGTCAATAGGTCCCGGCGCGCCCACACCAATACCTGCCACATCTTCTATGGCAACTTCCTTTTCCTTCAGCTTTTCGCTGATGCTGTCCGCAACATCCGGGAGAATGTTGCAGCCGTCGTCCTCTGTTCTTGTGGGGATTTCCCACTTGTCAAGAAGGGTTCCCTCTCTGTCAAAAAATCCCAGTTTAACCGTTGTTCCCCCGATATCCACGCCAAAAATATACTTACCCATAAGTATCCCTCCCTTTATTTTTATTATGGTTTCTTTGTTTTATGCATTTAAAAATGTATGCATTTGCATAATTTTAATAGTCGTCGTCCTCCGCCTCGAGCCGCCGCTTCGCAAGGGACTCCTGCACCCTCCGGTATAACTCCTGCGCCGCGTTGTAGCCCATTCTCTTCTGGCGGTGGTTAATGGCCGCAGACTCGCAGATAATTGCAAGATTTCTTCCCGGACGGATGGGAATGTTGTGGCATACCACCTTAATCCCCAGAAATTCCGTGTATTCCTCCTCAAGGCCAAGCCTGTCATATTCCTTTTCCTTGTCCCAGTCCTCAAGGCGAATCACCAGGTCAATGTTCTGGGTATCCTTGACGCTGGATACACCGAAAAGGGTCTTCACATCCACGATGCCGATACCCCTAAGCTCAATAAAGTGCTTGGTAATATCAGGTGCAGAGCCCACCAGCGTTTCCTCGCTCACACGACGGATTTCCACCGCGTCGTCGGTCACCAGACGATGCCCTCTCTTAATCAGCTCCAGCGCCGCCTCGGATTTACCGATGCCGCTCTCCCCCGTAATCAAAACGCCCTCGCCGTAAATATCCACCAGCACGCCGTGAACGGAGATGCAGGGCGCCAGCCGTACATTCAGCCATTTGATAATTTCGGCGGTAAAGGCGGAGGTGGCCTTCTGTGTTTTCAAAAGGGGAATTTCATTTTCCATTGCAATCTGCTTGAAAAGGTCATCCGGTTCCAAATCCCTGCAGAACACAATTGCAGGGATATCGAAGGACAGAAACTTTCTGTAAATCTCCTGCTGGCGCTCCTGCGGCATCGCCTTCATATAGCTGTACTCCACAAAACCGATAATCTGTATTCTGATTGCCTCGAAATGCTCAAAATAGCCGGCCAGCTGCAATGCCGGCCGGTTAATGTCCGGCTGGGTAATCTTAATCTTTGAGATATCCAGCTCCGGTGTCACATTTTCCAGCTTCATTTTTTCAATAATCTGTTGCAACTTTACATTTGCCATGGCCGCTCCTTTTCTCTCTGCCCACTGTTCTTTTTCTAAGTGTTAGTGTATCACACAAACGGGATAATCTCAATAGTTCAGCCTCGTTCCTTCTCATGGAAAAACTCATAAATCCCCCTTGCCACCGACTCCGGTATTTCGTCCACGCCCGCCAGTGCCTCCACCTCCGCGTTTTTAATTTCCTCTATGGACTTAAACCTGCGCATCAACGCCTTTCTTCTGGATGGCCCCACGCCGGGAATCCCCTCCAGAACCGACTGTACCTGGGCTTTGGAACGAAGGGAGCGATGGTACTCGATGGCAAATCTGTGTGCCTCGTCCTGAATCCGGGTAATCAGCTTAAAGCCCTCGCTGTATCTGTCAATCTGTATTTCTTCATTATTATAATAGAGTCCTCTTGTGTTGTGATTGTCGTCCTTCACCATGCCGCACACCGGAATATTCAGATGCAGCTCGCTTAAAATCTGCAGGGCAATATTCACCTGCCCCTTTCCGCCGTCCATGAGAAGCAAATCGGGGAACTTCGTAAAGCTCCCGAACTCCTTTTCCAGCTCTTTATCCTCTAATATCTTTTGTTCCTCCATGCCGTGGACAAATCTTCTGGTTAAAACCTCTTTCATACACGCATAATCGTCCGGCCCGGAAACTGTTTTAATCCGAAACTTTCTGTAATCGCTGCGTTTAGGCTTCCCTTTTTCATAGACAATCATGGAACCCACGTTGGCAAAGCCGCTGATATTGGAGATGTCGAAAGCCTCCATCCGGCTCACCTCGGAAAGGCCGAGAAGGCCTGCTATCTCCTTCACCGCGCCGATGGTTCTTCCTTCCTCCCGGCGGATGCGCTCCTTGTCCTGACTTAAAACCAGCATGGCATTTTTCGCCGCCAGCTCCACCAGCTTTTCCTTATAGCCGATTTTGGGCACCTTGATATAAACGCGGCTGCCCTTCCTTCTGGTGAGCCACTGCTCAATGACCTCCATATCCTCGATGGCCTCCTGCAGCATCAGCTCTCTGGGGATAAAGGGCGTTCCCGCATAAAACTGCTTTACAAAATCAAGAAGTATCTGTGCCCCGGGAGTTTCCGACACATGTGTCATATAAAAATGCTCCCTGCCGATAAGCTTTCCGTCGCGCACAAAGAAAACCTGAACCACAGCGTCTCTCTCGTCAGCTGCCAGGGCAATGATATCCTTATCCTCCCCGTCGCTGTCCGTGATTTTCTGTCTGGTCGCAATTTCGTTAACGCTGTTATATAAATCCCGGTATCTTGCAGCCTCCTCAAATTCCAGATTTTCTGCGGCTGCCTGCATTTTCTCCCCCAAATCCTTCAGGGTATCCTGATAACTGCCGTTCAGAAAATCCAGCGCTTTTTTCACCTGCGCCTGATATTCTTCCTCCGTGATGTTTCCCTGACAGGGCGCAAGGCACTGTTTAATGTGATAGTTCAGGCACGCTCTCTCATTCCCACAATCTCTCGGAAGATTTTTATTGCAGGTGCGGAGCTGATAAAGCTTGTTAATTAAGTCAATGGTTTCCTTCACCTTCGCCGCACTGCTGTAGGGGCCGAAATACCTGGAACGGTCCTTCTTCATCTGCCTGGAAAAAAGCACCCTCGGATAACTTTCCCCCATGGTGACCTTGATATAAGGGTAGGTTTTGTCATCCTTGAGCAGCGTGTTGTACTTGGGGCTGTGCTCCTTAATCAGATTGTTTTCCAGCACCAGAGCCTCCAGCTCGGAATCGGTAACGATATACTCAAACCGGCTGATGAGCGTTACCATTTTATCTATCTGGGGGCCTCTCCCGATATTTTTGCGGAAATAGGAGCGGACACGGCTGTGAAGATTCACCGCCTTCCCCACATAAATGATGGCGTCCTTCTCGTCATGCATAATGTAGACTCCCGGACAATTGGGGAGTTTCTTTAATTCTTCCTGAATGTCGAACATACCAAACCTCCACAGCGAAATAAGGACATCATTATTTATGGACTTTTGCCCTGTAATGATGTCCTTTTCTGCATTCTTATCAATTCCTAAAACCAGTCGGACGGTGCGTTTGAAAAACGCCCGGTTGCTTTGTTGTCGCTCTGCGCGCCGCCTTTGCCCGATGCATCGCCTGACGCCGCGGAGCCTCCTTTGTCTGATACATCGCCTGACGCCGGTGCACCGCTTTCGCCTGATACATCGCCTGACGCCGCGGAGCCTCCTTCCGGCTCTCCTTTTGCGGAATCACCGCTTTCCCAGCTTTCCCCAAAACCGGCAAAAGGATTTGCCTGCGCCGCCTTGTTCTCAGAAGCCGTATCCTGCGCGTTCCCGCTTATTGCCTGACCGTCAGGAAGCTTTTCCGTACTTCCATCGCCGGTCTCCTCTTTCTTTTCCGTCTTGTTCTTATCCGCTTCATCCTCGCCCTCCGCAGGCTCGGGAAGTCCTTTTTCCTTCCGGTAAATCTTCATGAATTCCTTGCCGCTGATGGTTTCCTTTTCTATCAGATGCGCCGCCAGCTTATCCATCAGCTCCCTGTTGCCGGAAAGAAGCTCCTTGGCCTCGTCGTAACAGCACTTTAAGGTTTCCATCACTTCCGTATCCACATCGGCTGCCGTCCTGTCGCTGCAGGTCAGCCTTGCGCCTCCGCCTAAATATTCGCTTTCTACCGTGGCGAGCCCCATCAGCCCGAAACGCCTGCTCATACCAAAGCGGGTAATCATGTTTGTCACAATATTCGTAGCCTGCTCAATATCATTGGCCGCTCCGGTAGTGACATTTCCAAATACAAGCTCCTCCGCCGCCCGGCCGCCAAGCAGGCTCACCAGCCTGTCGTGCAGCTCGGCTTCCGTCTGAAGGTACTTTTCTTCTTCGGGCACGTGCATAACGTATCCCAGAGCTCCCATGGTTCTCGGCACAATGGTGATTTTCTGCACCGGCTCCGAATTTTTCTGCAAAGCGCTGATTAGCGCGTGGCCCACCTCATGATAGGATACAATCTTGCGCTCCTCCTTGCTCATGATGCGGTCTTTCTTTTCTTTTCCCACCAGCACCTGCTCTACTGCGTCAAACAAATCCTTCTGCGTCACATACTCTCTGCCGTGCTGTACCGCATTGATAGCCGCCTCGTTTATCATGTTCGCCAAATCCGCGCCCACCGCGCCGCTGGTAGCAAGGGCAATGGCATCCAAATCTACGCTTTCATCCAGATGGACATCCTTGGCGTGCACCTTTAAAATTTCCACCCGTCCCTTTAAATCCGGTTTATCCACAATAATTCTTCTGTCAAACCGCCCCGGACGAAGAAGCGCCTTATCCAGTATCTCCGGCCTGTTGGTAGCGCCCAGAACCAGGATTCCCTTGGAGGTGTCAAAACCGTCCATCTCCGAGAGAAGCTGATTCAGGGTCTGCTCCCGCTCCTCGTTACCACCGCCGTATTTGCTGTCGCGGCTGCGCCCAATGGCGTCAATCTCGTCGATAAATATAATGCAGGGGGCGTTCTTGGTGGCTTCCTTAAACAAATCCCTCACTCTGGAAGCGCCTACGCCCACATACAGTTCAATGAAGTCCGAACCGGAAAGGGAGAAAAAGGGCACCTTTGCCTCGCCTGCCACCGCCTTTGCCAGCAGCGTCTTTCCTGTTCCGGGAGGGCCTACCAAAAGAGCGCCCTTGGGGAGCTTGGCGCCAATCTGCACATACTTTCCGGGATTGTGCAGAAAATCCACCACCTCCTGCAAGGATTCCTTGGCTTCGTCCTCGCCCGCCACGTCCTTAAAGGTAATCCCCGTTTCCCGCTGGACATAAACCTTGGCCGTGCTCCGTCCCACGCCCATAGGGCCGCCGCCCTTGGACATTTTGCGGAAAAGAAGGCTGAGCAGGCCCCACATAAGCACAAAAGGGAAAACATAGGACAGCAGAAAGCTAATCAGCGTGCCCGTGCCGTCCGCCACCTGCCCCTTTACCTCCACGTCCGCTTTGAGAAGCCGTGCCGTCAACGTGTCGTCGTCCTCAATTTTGCCGGTATAATAACTCACCATGGAATTCATTCCATACATATACAGAATCGGCGACTGGGAATTTTTTTCCGATTTAGGCTCAATATAAATCCTGTCGCCCCCTATCACTACAGATTCAATCTTTTTCTCATCCAGCATCTGGATAAATTCGTTATAAGAAATCTCCTCCTCGGAATCTCCGGTAATCAGCTTTACAAAAGCGCTCACCATAAGGAGCGATAAAAGCGCCGCGATGACGAACATGATTATGTTCTGCTTTCTCGAGTCCTTGTTCGGTCCGCCCGGTCCCCCGGCTCCGCCGTTTCCATTCCCCGGCGCCCCGTTGTTTCCGCCCCGGCCTCCGTCATATTGATTCAGGTTATTTTCACTCATCGTATTTCCCCGTCTGTTTTCTTTTATTTTTCTTTCTTCCATATCTCTTCCATTATAGTGATTGAAAAAATATAAATCAATAAGAAGATTATGAATTATCTATGAAATATTCAATCGAGTAGGAGGCGGTGACTAACCGCCGTCCTCTCACAGCACCGGACATAC
>CAMSTM010000133.1 GCA_947063675.1 uncultured Lachnospiraceae bacterium
GTATGTCCGGTGCTGTGAGAGGACGGCGGTTAGTCACCGCCTCCTACTCGATTGACATTGTCTATGCCAGCGGGAGTCTGCAATATATTCCGCCGGAGAAAAGAGCGGAAATTCTGCGCCATTATAAGGAGCATACGGCGCCCGGCGGGATTCATGTTATGAATGTTTTTGTGGAAAAGCCTTATCTGCCGGCGCCGCAGGACTGGGAGGAGAAAGAGTATTTCTGGAAAACGGGAGAACTTTTTTACCATTACAGCGACTGGAAGATGGAGCGGATGGAGGAGTATGTGTTTGACTGCGACAGCGGCGGGGCAAGGCATCAGCACTGTATGGATGTGATGATTGGACGGCGGCCAGAGCAGCTTTAGTAGAAAGAAATGTATACTTTACAAAGCAGTTCTATGTGTTATAATTCTATATAGAACAATTGTGGATTTTGACTGTATACAAGAAAGGATGAAGAACCATGAATCAGGATGTAAAGGATTTTACCGTTCAGAAAGTAAAGGAGTTTATGAGCGTGCCTTACTGCTGCGCGGAGGCAAAGGAAGCGGGACAGGCGTTTTTAGACGCGTTGGGCACGGAGCAGGAGGCGGAAAAGGCAAAGGCGCTGATTGCGGAACTGGAGCTGGATATCATGCCGGTTGACCAGCTCATCGGATTTGCGAAATCGGAGGCCGGGGCTCAGGTGTTCGGTGCGGAAAACGCCAAAAATGTAGCGGCTCACGGCGAGGAAATCAAGGCGGCCGGCGCAAAGTACTGCGACTGCGAGGCATGCGCGCCGGTGGAGGAGATTCTTAAGAGGAAAGACGAGATTTTAGGATAGGAAGCATTAGTGACAAAAGCGGCGGGAGGAAAAGGGGAGTCATCTCCCCTGCTCCCGCTCCTTTACTTTTCGGTTTATCATTTCTATTTTCTTTTTTATGCTAAGATACTGTGACGCCCAGATAAATAAGTAAACTCCGAAGAAAATGCCAAAGTAACGCAGAATGCCGCCTGAATTGTGGGGCATCCACTGCATGAGGTAAGCAATCGGAAACATGGCGGCGGAGCAGACAATCAGATGGGTAAGCGTCATCCGCATAAGGCTCCATTCCTCTATCGCCCAGATTACCGAAGCGCCGCCGAACACGGCGCCTACAAAGAGCGCGCAGACTGTCTGCAAAAGTACGGCGTTTATTTCATTTCCGCAGGTTTCAGTGAGCTGCAAAACAACAGGATAGTAGTTTCCGTCTCCCATTGCCAGGGAAGTAAAAACGGAAATCAGATAGCTGATGGTAAGACCGATGGGCGCGCCCAGTAAGCTGCGCAAAATAATTGTTTTTTTCATAGAATATCCTTTCTGCCGCCGTTTGAGCGGCGGGCTGAATTAACATTTCCCAGGATTTGGTTATCGCTTTACAGCCCCAGTATCTGCCTGATTTTTGATACATAACGCCGTGAAACGTAGGTGACGGTTCCGTCCGACAAAGAAACGCAAATCGTTCCCGTAAAGCTTAAGTCAAAGCCCTTTACTTTCTGCAGATTGACGATTTCCGAATGGGATATGCGGACAAAGTGCTTTGGGTCAAGACGCTCTTCCAGCTCATAGAGCCGCAGGCGCAGGGTATATTCTCCCTTTTCCGTCACGGCAAGAACCTTCCCGGAGGAAGCGTAAATCCGCATGATATCCGACTGTTCCAATATCTCCGCCGTATCGCCCCGGAACCCGGAAAGGACCTGTGGCGGTTCTGCGGACAGCTTTCTGACAAGGCTGTTTATTTCTTCCGTCATTTTATCTGTGAGGATAATGATTTTTGTTTCCCGGCAGGTGTCGTCAATTTTGATTTCTACTTGCATTTGTAAGTTCCCTCCCCTCCGGTCTGCGTTAGCGCCGGCCCTTCCCGTGCACTGTCTGGTTCCGGCCGCTTTTCGCATCCCTGTGTTTAGAGTATAGGAAAAATGAGGTTTGATTTCCACTGTTTTTGCACAGGTGGTTGGAAAAGGAATACAGGCGGTGAATTATCCGTTGCATTTTCAAATTTGCAGGCTGTAATATCTTTAAATTTACAGTCTACGAATATTTGACCTGTCTGCCTTGTCATGGTATGATAAAAGAAGTCTGCATAAACGCAGGCTCTGTTATATACGGAAGAAGAAAATTAAGAAGATTCTGATATTGAAAAGAAGAAAGAAGGACATCCAAATGAGCGAATACAAAATAAACACAAAGTGTGTTCAGGCAGGCTACACGCCGGGGAACGGAGAGCCGAGACAAATTCCGATTATCCAGTCAACCACTTTCAAATACGCCACCAGCGAGGATATGGGAAAGCTTTTTGATTTGGAGGCTTCGGGTTATTTTTATTCCAGACTGCAGAACCCCACCAACGACTATGTGGCGGCAAAGATTGCGGAGCTCGAGGGCGGGACGGCGGCCATGCTGACCTCCTCGGGGCAGGCGGCGAATTTTTTTGCCCTGTTTAATATCTGCGAGTGCGGCAGCCATATTGTGTCGTCCTCCTCGATTTACGGCGGAACCTTCAATCTGATTTCCGTTACCATGGCGAAGATGGGGGTTGAAGTGACCTTTGTATCCCCGGACGCTTCGGAGGAGGAGTTAAACGCCGCTTTCCGGGAAAATACAAAGGCGGTTTTCGGGGAATCCATTGCCAATCCGGCGCTTACGGTTCTGGATATCGAAAAGTTTGCAAAGGCGGCCCACAGTCACGGAGTGCCGCTGATTGTGGATAACACTTTCCCCACGCCGGTAAACTGTCAGCCGCTTAAATGGGGAGCGGATATCGTCACCCATTCCACCACCAAATATATGGACGGCCATGGGGCGGCGGTAGGCGGCGCGATTGTTGACGGAGGAAAATTTGACTGGATGGCTTATGCCGATAAGTTTCCGGGGCTTTGTACGCCGGACGAGTCTTATCACGGCATTACCTATGCGGAGAAATTCGGAAAAGAGGGTGCGTTTATCACCAAATGCACCTCACAGCTTATGCGGGACCTTGGCTGCGTGCAGTCTCCCCAGAGCGCTTATATTTTAAATCTCGGGCTGGAATCCCTCCATGTGCGGATGCCCCGCCACGTGGAAAACGGGCAGGCGGTTGCGGAATTTCTAAGCGGCCGGCCGGAGGTGGCTTATGTGAATTATCCCGGCCTTTTGGGGGATAAATATTACGAAACGGCTAAGAAGTATATGCCGAACGGCGGCTGCGGTGTGGTGTCCTTTGAATTGAAGGGCGGAAGGCGCGCGGCGGAGACCTTTATGAAGCATTTGAAGCTGGCGGCCATTGAAACCCATGTGGCGGACGCCAGAACCTGCTGTCTGAATCCGGCCACGTCAACCCATCGTCAGATGACGGAGCAGCAGCTTAGGGAAGCGGGCGTTCCCGCCGGTCTGGTGCGTATTTCCTGCGGCCTCGAGGATAAGGAAGATTTGATTGCGGATTTGGCGCAGGCGCTGGCACAGATTGAGTGAGGCACTGGCTTTTGGTAAAAGCGGAGACGGAAAGAAATTCCGGGGCATGAAGAAGTTGGAATGATAAGGGGAATTGCAGGTGAGCATGGAATTAATTGATGAGAATGAAGTTGTGGCGGGCCACAGGACGAGGGTGGAGGCCATGCGCCGTGAAAAGGAACGGCAGCAGAGGATTCGGAGATATATAAAAAAATACGCGCCTGTGGCAGTCGGTATTCTGGCGGTATTAATACTGGTTGTGACAGGAATCGGCGCGCTTATCGGAAGGGCTTCGGATAAACGGAAGTCAGAGGAAGCCAGAGAAAGCGTGGCAGAGCTTGTGGCAGCTTTCCGAAATGTCAACTTTCTGGAAATTGCGGAAGCCGGGATTCCGATGGCGGGTGGCTCGGGTCTGGCGGAAAAAGAGGCGGCGGAGCCCAAAGTCTATGAGGCCCACAGCACCCCCGATACGCTGCAGCTCGGGGAAGGGGATATTGTCAGCGAATACGCCATTTTGATAGATGTGGACAGCGGAGAGATTCTGGCGGAGCGCAACGCTCATGTGAGAATGAATCCGGCCTCCATGACAAAGGTTCTTACGGCGTTGGTGGCGGCGGAACAGGCAGAGGATTTGGATGATAAGCTGACTGTTACACGGGAAATTACGGACTACGGCTATATCAACGATTGCAGCAGCGCAGGCTTTGTGATAGACGAGCGGGTAAGCGTGCGGGATTTGCTTTACGGGACGATTTTGCCCTCGGGGGCGGATGCGGCGGTAGGGCTTGCGGTTTATGTTTCAGGCAGTCAGGAGGCTTTCGTGGAGCTGATGAACGAAAGGCTGAAGGAGCTTGGCCTTTCAAAGACGGCGCATTTTACCAATTGCGTGGGCGTTTTTGATGAAAATCATTACTGCACGGCTTATGATATCGCAATGATTTTAGAGGCGGCCATTGACAATGAAATTTGCCGGGAGGTCATGTCTACCCGGATTCACACTACGGAAAAGACCCTGCAGAACCCGGAGGGGCTGGAGCTTTCCAACTGGTTTATCCGCCGGATTGAGGATAAGGACAGCGGCGGTAAGGTGCTTGGCGGCAAGACCGGCTATGTGGCGCAGTCAGGCAACTGTGCGGCCAGCTTTGCGGCCCTCGATAACGGGCGGAATCTGGTGTGCGTGACGGCAAACGCCAGCGGAAAGTGGCGCTGTATAGAGGACCATGTAAAGCTCTATAAGCAGTTTTCCAGATAAAGCGGCAGGTCTGCCGGGGTATATGCATGGGCGGTCTGCCGGGAAGCATGTACGGGCTGCTTAGTCAGGACGAAATGTTTTTTCAATGTGCGACGAGACGGAAATATCAATATTGAGGATGTAACAATGGATTTGTTTGAATATATGAGGGCGTCCAGTATGGAAAAGGAATCTCCTCTGGCGGCCAGAATACGCCCGGCCACGCTGGACGAGGTGGTGGGGCAGCAGCATATCATCGGGAAGGACAAGCTTTTGTACCGGGCAATCAGGGCGGATAAGCTCAGCTCCCTTATTTTTTACGGGCCTCCCGGCACAGGGAAAACCACCCTTGCAAAGGTGATTGCCAACACCACCAGTGCGGAATTTACCCAGATTAACGCCACGGTGGCGGGGAAAAAGGATATGGAAGAGGTGGTAAAAGCCGCCAGGGATACGATGGGAATGTATGGAAAGAGAACCATTCTTTTTATAGACGAAATTCATCGTTTCAACAAGGGGCAGCAGGACTATCTTTTGCCCTTTGTAGAGGACGGCACGCTGATACTGATTGGCGCGACCACGGAAAATCCGTATTTTGAGGTAAACAGCGCGTTAATCTCCCGCTCCATAATTTTCGAGCTGAAAGCCCTTGAAAAGGAGGATATCAAAAAGCTCCTTCAAAGAGCCGTCTATGACAGGGATAAGGGAATGGGCGCTTACGACGCGGTCCTTGCGGAGGACGCCATGGAATTTCTGGCGGAAATGGCCGGAGGAGACGCAAGGCATGCCTTAAATGCCATCGAGCTTGGCATTATGACCACTAACCGGTCAGAGGACGGGAAAATACATATCACCCTGGAGGTGGCGCAGGAATGCATTCAAAAGAGGGTGATTCGTTATGACAAGACGGGAGATAACCATTACGATACGATTTCCGCATTTATCAAAAGCATGCGGGGTTCCGACCCGGACGCGGCGGTTTATTATCTGGCAAGGATGCTTTATGCAGGGGAAAGCGTTACCTTTGTGGCAAGGCGGATTATGATTTGCGCCGCCGAGGACGTGGGAAACGCAGACCCGCAGGCGCTTTCCGTTGCCGTTTCCGCATCCCTTGCGGCCGAGCGGGTAGGAATGCCGGAGGCTCAGATTATTCTTTCCGAGGCGGCCATTTATGTTGCCTGCGCGCCCAAGAGCAACGCCTGTGTGGCGGCCATAGGGGAAGCCATGAAAGCGGTGGAGGAAAAGGGAAACCTTACGATTCCGGTGCATTTACAGGATGCCCATTATGAGGGGGCGGCGAAATTAGGGCACGGCCTGGGATATCTGTACGCCCATGATTACCCGAACCATTATGTGAAGCAGCAGTATCTGCCTTATGAGCTGAGCGGCAGGGAATTTTACCGCCCGTCGGGCAACGGATATGAAGTGAAGATAAAAGAGCATATGAAGCGGCTGAAGGAAGCGGAAGGCTGACGCAAAGCCTTTTGCCGGAAGAAAAGCTGGAAATGAGGGAGAATATGGATTTAAAAACCGGAAAGAGAAAGAAACCGGCAAAAGAAATAAAAAGAAAGATAGCGGCAAATAAGGAGAGAAAGGCCAGGAAGGCGGAGAAGGCCGGGAAGGCGGACAAAGACCGGAAAGCGGAGAAGGCCGGGAAGGCGGACAAAGACCGGAAGGCGGAGAAGGCCGGAAAAGGGCCGGGAAAGCCCGGTGCGAAAAAGTTCACAGGCTGGATTTTTGCCGGCGCCGCGGCGCTTCTTGCGGGAGCCCTGGGGCTTTCGGTGTTTTTCCTGACCCGTTCATGGGAGGAGGAAGCGGAAAAGCTGCCTGAGGTGAAGCCGCCGGAAATTACGGACAGTGTGGAGCCGGTGATTCCGGAGGAGGATATGGGAGACGACGTGACGGAGCACATTGTAACCGCCGGCAACGCCGTATGGGAATCTTTTAAGAAAAGACCGGAAAGCCATGAACTCACCGATGCAAATACCGCAAGCTTCGCTTCCATAACCGAGTGCGCAATTAACCCCAAAACCCAGCGGATTTCCATTACCGCGAAAGGGGACGGTATTCCCAAAAGCGACGACAAGTATTATTACCTTTTTGCCTTAAATACCTATGATACCACGATTCCCCAGGATGGCGAGTATCTTGCAAGAGATTATAAGGACAGTGAGGTCAGCTTTTCCGCTGCCCTGAATTATAATCTTTCAGGCAGCAGGCTTTATAAGAAGTTTGCCGTTGCGGTGAAGAAGGACGGGAATTATGTGCAGGTAAGCACCCCCAGCTATATCACGAACCCGGAGGCGATTGCAAAATATACGTCGGTGTTCCAGCAGCCCGCCTCTATCAAGGGGCTTCTGGTGGACCCCAACAGGATGCGGGGCGGCGAGTTGGACGATTTGGGAGTTAAGCAGGCCGCCTACAATATCCCTGTGGCAAGGCTGCTCGGCCCTACCAGCAATCCGGCTTATCCCACCATTCAATATACTTATAACGGGAGAACCTATACCATAAACGGCCAGGTGGTTGCGGAGTATGATTTGGTGTTCGGCACACTTACAGCCAAGGGAATCACCACCACAGCAATTATTCTGAACAATTATTCCGGCGCGTATCCGCAGCTTACGCATCCGAAAGCGCGGAGCGGGAGTACCGCGCCCTATACCATGTTTAACGGCGCTGAGGAGTCCGGTGTGGAATACATAGCGGCCATCGGTACGTTCCTTGCGGAGCGCTACTCGGGAAACGCCCATGGAAGAATTTCCAACTGGATTATCGCCAACGAGATTAACGCCCGCAAAGAGTGGAATTATATGGCCCATGTGGATATTGAAACCTATGTGGAGGAATATGCAAGGGCATTCCGGGTATTTTACACGGCAATCAGGAGCGTGAGCAGCAGCGCAAGAGTTTATATATCTCTGGACCAACAGTGGGACAGAAATATCAAAAACAATACCAACTATGACGGGCGGGATATTCTGGATGTGTTCAACAGAAATATTTCGTCAAAAGGAAATATTGACTGGGGCGTGGCCCAGCATCCCTATAATGTGCCGCTGACGGAACCGAGAATCTGGAAGGTGTCAAACTATGTAAAGCACAATGCGGGAACTTCCATGATAACGATGGAAAATATAGAGGTTCTGATTAATTATCTGCGTCAGCCTCAGTTCCTTGACTCAAACGGGCAGGTGCGGAGCATACTGCTCAGTGAGCTGGGATACACATCCACAGGCGGACAGGCTCTGCAGGCGGCGGCTTTCGCCTATGCCTATTATAAAATGGAAGCCTACAGTGAAATCGACGGCTTTTTGCTGAACCGTCAGACCGACGCGGGAGAAGAGGTTGCACAGGGGCTTGCCTTCGGCCTTAACGACGCGGGAGGAGGACGCAAACAGCTTTACGATGTGTTTAAGTATATCGATACGCCGAATCATGCGGCCTATACGGATTTTGCAAAGGAGATTATCGGGATATCGAGCTGGAGCGAGATTGTGCGGTAGGATTTGGGTCAGGCGGCAGAGTGCAGGAAATGTTCAGTAAATGTATAATAAAAAGCAGGCGTTTTTCGGCGCCTGCTTTTTTTACATCAATCCAGAAGCTGATTCATCAGATACCGGTAAATCTCCTGATTTTGCCCCTTCCAGTTGTCGCAGATGGTAACGGCGGTTTCCTCCAAAGGAACGGAGAGTGTAAGGTCAATCAGGGTGAGTCCCTTGTCCATTGCGATGAGGTGGGCCTCGTACTCGCCGGAGGCCGCCTTGCAGTAGCTTGCCACAACGGAGTTCTCATTGCGGAGCTCAAAACCATGTTCTTTCAGGTAATTATCGATATCGGTCCTGATATCCCGGTCAATCTGGTTTTTAAAAAAGTTCAGGGTCTCGGAGCCTTCATCCGTAATGCTCAGATAAGAACGGTTCCTTGCAGTCACGCAGGTAAGGAGGCCGTCATCAATCAGCTCTCCGACTGCCTGCTGCAGATTGAGAAAATTGGTGGTGTATTCCCTGTTTAAGAGAAAATCCGTGACCTGCGTTCTGGTAAGCGGAAAGCCGGAACGCTCCAGCATATATAAAACGATTAATTTGTATAAGGTGATGGGTTCCTGCATTTCATTTTCCTCTCGTCATTTAATGAAAATAACGAATAACCATATGCCGCAAGGTCATATGCCGCAAGGGATTCGCAGCCGAACCGGCATCAGCGGATGTGCGACTTCACGGCTTCGGCCACAAGATTTGCCACTTCGGGATTAAATGCCTCGGGAATAATATTGTTTTCGTTTAATTCGTTGTCGGGTATCAGTGAAGCAATTGCCTTTGCGGCGGCCAGCTTCATTTCCTCCGTAATCTGTAAGGCGCGTCCCTCGAGAGCGCCCTTGAAAATGCCGGGGAAAGCAACAACATTGTTAATCTGGTTGGGGAAATCGCTTCGGCCTGTCCCCACGATTCTTGCCCCGGCGGCTTTTGCCAGGTCAGGCATGATTTCCGGCACGGGATTTGCCATGGCAAATAAGACGGCGTCTTTATTCATGGAGGAAACCATTTCCGGGGTGACGATGCCGGGAGCGGAGACGCCTACAAAGATGTCCGCGCCTTTTAAGGCGTCCGCGAGGGTTCCGGTTTTGCCGGAGCGGTTTGTCAGCTCCGCCATCTTTTCCTGCATCCAGTTAAGCCCCTCGGAATCTTTTGAGATGATTCCGGCCTTATCGCACATGATAATATCGGAAAAGCCGTAGGTGAGCAGAAGCTTTGTGATGGCGACGCCTGCGCTTCCGGCTCCGTTCACCACGACAGTACAGTTTTCTTTCACTTTCCCGACAACCTTCAAAGCATTAATGATGCCTGCCAGAACTACGATAGCGGTTCCGTGCTGGTCGTCATGAAAAACGGGGATATCCAGTATTTCTTTCAGCCGTTCTTCAATTTCAAAGCAGCGGGGGGCGCTGATATCCTCCAGATTAATGCCGCCGAAGCCGGGGGCTAACCAGGTTACTGCCTTGATGATTTCTTCCGTATCCTGAGTATCCAGGCAGATGGGGACCGCATTGACGCCGCCGAATTCCTTAAAAAGAACGGCTTTTCCCTCCATAACGGGCATGGCGGCGTGAGGGCCGATATTGCCAAGTCCGAGTACGGCGCTTCCGTCGGAGACAACCGCTATGGTGTTGGCCTTCATGGTGTATTTGTAGGCGGAAGACTTATCCTTCGCAATCACCTTGCAGGGCTCCGCCACGCCGGGGGTGTAGGCCAGAGCCAAATCCTCTCTGGTTTTTACGGGGGTTTTAGATGTAGTTTCAATTTTGCCGTTCCACTGTTCGTGGAGAGTCAGCGCTTTATTTTCATTCATGACAGATACCTCTCCTGTTTTTATGGATATGGCAGGAAGCTTTGGATTTTCGGGCTGCCTGCGCACTGTGTGCGTATCAGAACGCTTCCTATATCATATAATAATTTTTTCCGGGATGCAATTCTTTTTAACGCTTTGCACAGGACGCTTTTGGAAGGTATATTCATATTACTGAACTGCCGGCACAGTACAAAATGCTCCATCCAATGTATAATGCATTTGGATGGAGCGTTTATAATTCATCGAGATGGCAGGCCGGTACTTTTTTGTACAGGCTTTTAACTGATAATTTGCGGGAACCGCGCTCGATATGCCCGACAAACGATGCTGACAAA
>CAMSTM010000134.1 GCA_947063675.1 uncultured Lachnospiraceae bacterium
ACTTGAAATTGACAGACAGGAATTGTTGCACAACAGCCCTGTAATATGGTATAATATTTCCACAATAATCCAAGGAAAGGATGATGCTTATGAAGTTTGTAATTGTTGGAAAAAATATCGAAGTAACACCGGGGCTGCGCAGCGCAGTGGAGGACAAGATAGGTAAGCTTGAGAGATATTTTACTCCGGAGACGGAGATTCATGTGACCTTGAGCGTTGAAAAGGAAAGGCAGAAAATCGAGGTGACGATTCCGGTAAAAGGAAACATCATCCGCTCCGAGCAGGTAAGCAACGATATGTATGTTTCCATCGACCTGGTAGAGGAAATCATAGAAAGACAGCTCAAGAAATACAAGAATAAGCTGATTGACCAGCAGCAGGCGGCGAGCTTCTTCAAGAAAGAATTCATGGAAAAGGAATACATGGAGGACGAAGAGGTTAAAATTATAAGGACAAAGAAGTTTGACATCAAACCTATGTATCCCGAAGACGCCTGTGTCCAGATGGAGCTTTTGGGCCACAGCTTTTTCGTATTCTGCAATGCGGAGACAGACCAGGTGAACGTGGTGTACAAGCGTAAGGGAAATACTTACGGGCTGATTGAACCGGAGTATTGAGGAAAAGCGTGACGGTGTGAGCGCGGGTCATCGGATTCCATATGGGAGACGGCGGCGTATGAAAAAATGCTGAGATAAAAAGATGTATGGCATGCCATGCATCTTTTTTAAAGCGGCGGACGGCAAAGACAGCCCTGTGCGCCGCCACCGCATAACAATTTGACGGGAGGAAAACAGGCGGATGTTTCTGATTCAGATAGCGGCTCTTTTGGTTTTTATACTGGCAATTTCATGGAGGTTTCAAATCCGGTTTGTGGAAAGTATCCCTGTGGGGTGCTCCCTTCTGGTATTTGAGCTTTATGCGCTCAGCTTTTTTGGGCGGCTTTCCTTTTCCGATGTGATTGCGGTTATATGGCTGGTTCTGGCCGCGGTTTATGTTGTCCGCCTGTCAAAGGAAAAAAGAAAGGAGCTGGCCGGCTTCTGCTTTGGGGAGCTTAAAGGCCCGGGAGCCATAACTGCCATTGTCATGTCGGTGATTGTAACGGTATGTGTGTGGGGGAAAGCGGTAAGCTGGTGGGACGATTATAATTTTTGGGCGACAGATGTAAAATCCCTTTTTTATCTGGACGGCTTTGCGGAAAAATACGCCAACGTGGCAGCGGAATTCGGGGATTATCCACCGGGTACGCAGATGATGAAATGGTGGTTTTTGCATTTTTCCCCGAAGGAATTCAGGGAAGGGCTGATGTTTGCCGGATATTATTTCTTTAATCTGTCCTTTTTATTTCCCCTGCTTAAGGTAATCAAAAAGAGAAACATTTTTGCAATGGCCCTGGGGGCGGCGGTGCTCTGGCTTTTCCCGGCGGTGGCGGAGGCTTTCTGGATAGACGGGTGCTGCGCGGACCTTACCATGGCCCTTGTCTACGGCGCATTCCTTGTGTCGGTGGCGGATGAAAAAGAGGACAGGCTTTTCTATTACGGACGGCAGGCTTTGTTTCTGATGGTGCTTGTTCTTTGCAAGAATACAGGATTTCTGTGGGCAGCCTTTGGCCTTTTGTTTGACTATGGCTATCATTTCCTGATGCGCAGGAAAGCGGCGGCAGGACGGGAGGCAAAGAGAGCGGACAGGAGGGCGCTGCTTCTGGTGACATTGCTTCCGATACTGACGGAAATGTCCTGGCTGTTTTTCTGCCTTATTAACAGGCGGGTGGCGAAGCTTACCGGAACAGCTATACAGATGGCTACGGGCGGGATGAATATTCCGGCTTATCAGGAGGAAATGGTAAAGGCTTTTCTGGAGGCCTTTGTAAAGTGGCCGCTGCACAGGGGAAAGACCATAGGAATTGATTTAAGCCCTTTGGGATTGTATCTTTTGTTACTGCTGTTTGTATTTTTTTTATGGAAAACCCATGCGCTGGACAGGCAGCGGGCGGCTTATACGGGCGGTTTTCTGGCGATCAGCGGAATTGTATTCTATACCATAAATCTGGTAAGCCATCTGACAATCTTTGCAGTAGAGACTCAGTATCTGGAGCCCTTTGGCATGGTGTCCTCCATTGAACGGTACGGCGCGCCCTTTGCCATCGGCGGTTTGTATCTTCTGGCCTTTTATGTGCTGCAAGGGACAAAGAGCGGGAAAGGGATAGCGCTCTGCGCAGCGTTTGTGCTTCTTACCACGGACTGCGGGGGCGCCTGGCGGGCTCTTTATGGCTACAGGAGCGTTACACAGGAGATACTGGCGGAGCGGGAGAGTATTGTGGACGAGGCTGCGGAGCGCTTCCTCGCAGCGACAGCGGAAGGCTTTCCGGAAAAGGAAGGGGCAGGAAAAGGGAGCGGCGCCGGACGGGTGCTGTATCTGCGGGATATCTCCGATGTGAGCTGGGTGAGGAACACTTATATCGGCTTTGAGGCGGCTCCTGTGTCGGTGATGTACGGAAATGTGGATGCAGAGGTTACGGACAGCCAGGACATTGTGAAGGCCATTGAGGACGCCCATGCGGGATTTTTGTATGTGGATGAGCTATGCGGAGGAGGGGAGGAAGTGTTCGAGCCTCTTTTAGCAGAGGGCGGGGAGTTCGGATACGGGTGTCTTTATCAGGTGGTGGAGGAATACGGCGGAATACGTCTTGTGAAATATGCATGAGAGATGCGGCGATATGGGTGCCGGGGTATGATGGCGGCTTTGGGCGGCAGAGGATAATAAAACAGCAGTAAAGGAAAATTTTATGGAACAGAAAGAAACGAGATGGGAAGTGCCGATAATTATTCCTTCCTATGAACCGGACGAAAAGCTGCCGGATTTACTGAAAAAATTGAGAGAAACCGGTTTTCTGAATATTGTTCTGGTGGATGATGGAAGCGGGGAGGAGTATGCCGGTATTTTCAGGGAGGCTGAAACGGAATATGGCTGTATCGTCCTGCACCATGCCGTCAATCAGGGAAAAGGGCGCGCGCTGAAAACAGCCTTTAACTTTTGCCTGCGGGAGTTTGCCGCTGTGCCGGGGGTGATAACGGCGGATTCCGACGGGCAGCATTCGCCGGAGTGTATTTTATCCTGCGTGGACGCAATGCTTAAGAATCCTTCGGCGCTGATATTGGGATGCCGCTGCTTTGAGGGAGCGGATGTGCCTGCCCGCTCCGAATTCGGCAACAAGTGTACCAGAGTGGTGATGAAATACCTTACCGGAATTTCCGTTTCCGATACCCAGACAGGGCTTCGGGGGATACCCGCCGCTTTTATGGAACAGCTTCTTATGGTGCGGGGAGAGCGGTTTGAATTTGAGACGAACATGCTTCTCGAGACGAAAAACAGGAAAATTCCCATTGTGGAGGTGCCGATTCGCACCATTTATATTGAAGAAAACAAAACCAGCCATTTTAATCCCATTAAGGATTCCATCAAGATTTACATGATATTCGGGAAATTTTTGTTTTCCTCCCTGTCCTCAAGTCTGGTGGATTTGACGCTTTTTACTATCTTCTGCTTTTTTATGCGGGACATGGAATGGGGGCGGATTTCCTATATTACTGCGGCTACGGTGTTCGCCAGGATTCTTTCCGCGCTGTACAACTACTCGCTGAACCTGAAAGTGGTTTTCCAGAGCGAAGGTAAAATAGGAACGACTCTGTCCCGTTATATCCTTCTGGCCATCGTACAGATGTCGCTTTCCGCGCTGCTGGTCGGAAAGCTGTATCCGCTCTTTGGAGGCGCGGAGGTTTTAATTAAAATACCTGTGGACGTGATTTTGTTTTTCCTGAGTTTTGTGATTCAGAGGGAGTTTGTGTATGCGGACTGAGTGTGGCAGGCATTTGGCAAATACCGCAGGGCTCACATACCCTGCGGCTTTGCTGTGCTGTAAGCCGGATGCCCGTCAGCTTGCGGCAGGGGGATTTACTGCTTCGGACATCCTCCGCACCCGCTGCATTTATCCGCCGCCACATCCACGCTTCCCAGATTGACGGGGCTTGTGAGAAGGCAGATTGCCTGAGAAGAAATCCCTTCCCCATTTCCGGTAAAGCCAAGACCCTCCTCGGTGGTTGCCTTGACGTTCACCTGCGCCACGGTAATCCCAAGAGCGTCCGCGATATTCTGTCTCATTGTATCGATATGGGGACGCATTTTCGGCGCCTGGGCAATGATGGTTGCATCGATATTTTCAATCAGAAAGCAGTTTTCCTCAAGAAGATTCCCTACATGGGCAAGGAGCTTTAAAGAGGAAATGCCCTTGTAGGCCATATCCGTATCCGGGAAATGCTTTCCGATATCGCCTAAGGCGGCGGCGCCTAAGAGAGCGTCCATGATTGCATGCAGAAGCACATCCGCGTCAGAGTGGCCGAGAAGCCCTTTTTCACAGGGAATCTCAACGCCGCCGATAATCAGCTTCCGCCCTTTAGTTAATTTGTGAACATCGTAACCCATACCGATTCTCATAATAGTGTATACCTCGTTTTTGAAGTCTGTGTTTTAGCTGTAGACAATTCGCAGAAGCTTCTGCGGGCGATTTGCAACGCCGCAGGAATATCTGCAATCATATTATGCCATTATCGGTGTGTTTTATCAAGGTTTATCAAAACTGAAAACACACGGGAATCCATTTTCCATGCAGAATCCATGAAAAATTCCGCTTTACAGCCGGATAAGATTGTGCTATCATTTATTACTGTGGAATCAGCCGTTGCTCGGATTTATGGACACTCCGACCAAATCTTAGCATCAGGCGGTCATAAAAAACAAGGAGGATATATCTCATGATTTCAAAGGAAAAGAAAACAGCCATTATGAAAGAGTATGCAAGATGCGAGGGCGATACAGGTTCGCCGGAGGTGCAGATTGCAGTATTATCAGCGAGAATTCAGGAGCTTACAGAGCATCTGAAAGAGCATCCGAAGGATAATCACTCAAGAAGAGGTATGTTTAAGATGGTAGGTCAAAGACGCGGTCTTCTTAATTATCTTAAGAAAAAGGATATTGAAAGATATCGTGCTTTGATTGAAAAACTGGGAATCAGAAAGTAAGAGGCAGTTAAGGCGGAGGGCGATAATCGTACTCCGCTTTTCAAATGTGCCGGGGCGGGACGCCCCGTGTGGTAAGAAGAGAAAAGGAGAGAGAGTATGTACAAGACGTTTTCAATGGAGCTTGCGGGCCGTACACTCACGGTTGATATCGGCAGAGTGGGCAAGCAGGCAAACGGATGCGCATTCATGCATTACGGCGATACCACGGTATTGTCAACGGCAACCGCATCGGACAAGCCCAGAGAGGGAATCGATTTCTTCCCCTTAAGTGTAGAATACGAGGAAAAGCTCTATGCAGTAGGCAAAATTCCGGGAGGATTTAACAAGAGAGAGGGAAAGGCGTCAGAAAACGCTGTTCTGACAAGCCGGGTAATTGACAGACCCATGCGTCCCCTGTTCCCTAAAGATTACAGAAACGACGTGACTTTAAACAACATGGTTATGAGCGTTGACCCGGGGTGCCGCCCCGAGCTGGTGGCTATGCTTGGCGCAGCCATTGCAACCTGCATTTCCGATATTCCGTTTGACGGTCCCTGCGCTATGACCCAGATGGGCATGATTGACGGGGAATTCGTAATCAACCCTTCCCAGGAACAGTGGAAGGTAGGCGACCTTAATCTGACGGTTGCCTCTACGGCGGAAAAGGTGATTATGATTGAAGCGGGGGCAAACGAGGTTCCCGAGGATAAAATGATTGAGGCCATTTATAAGGCACATGAAATTAACCAGACAATTATTGCTTTTATCAATCAGATAGTGTCCGAGGTTGGAAAGGCAAAGCATGAGTATACAAGCTGTGCGATTCCAGAGGAGCTGTTTGCGGCGATTAAGGAAATCGTGCCTCCCGCACAGATGGAGGAAGCGGTTTTCACGGACGAAAAGCAGGTTCGCGAAGAAAATATCAGAAATATTACAGAAAAGCTGGAGGAAGCCTTTGCGGAAAACGAGGAATGGCTTGCCGTTCTCGGTGAGGCTGTTTATCAGTACCAGAAAAAGACCGTCCGCAAGATGATTCTGAAAGACCGCAAACGTCCCGACGGACGTGAAATCACCCAGATTCGTCCTCTGGCGGCTGAGGTTGATATTATTCCCAGAGTCCATGGTTCCGCCATGTTCACCCGGGGACAGACCCAGATTTGCAACGTATGTACCCTTGCGCCCTTATCCGAGCAGCAGAAGATTGACGGGCTGGACGAGAACGAAGTGAGCAAGCGTTACATGCACCATTATAATTTCCCGTCCTACTCCGTAGGCGAGACAAAGCCCTCAAGAGGGCCCGGCAGAAGGGAAATCGGCCATGGGGCGCTGGCAGAGCGCGCGTTGATTCCGGTACTTCCTTCCGAGGAGGAATTCCCCTATGCAATCCGTACCGTTTCCGAGACCTTTGAGTCCAACGGTTCCACTTCCATGGCTTCTACCTGCGCGTCCTGTATGTCACTGATGGCCGCAGGCGTTCCGATTAAGAAGATGGTGGCCGGTATTTCCTGCGGTCTTGTAACCGGGGATACGGATGATGACTTTGTGCTTCTCACAGATATCCAGGGACTTGAGGATTTCTTCGGCGATATGGACTTCAAGGTGACGGGTACTACGGAAGGAATCACGGCAATCCAGATGGATATCAAGATCCACGGCCTTACAAGACCCATTGTAGAGGGCGCAATTGCAAGGTGCCGCGAGGCGAGACTTTTCATTATGGATAACTGCATGAAGAAAGCCATTGCCGAGCCCAGGCCGGAAGTTGGACCTTACGCGCCCAAGATTATTTCCATTCAGATTGACCCTGAAAAAATTGGCGATGTGGTTGGGCAGAGAGGCAAGACCATCAACGAGATTATTGCCCGCACAGGCGTTAAGATAGATATCACCGACGACGGAAACGTTTCGGTTTGCGGCACGGATACGGCCATGATGGACAAGGCCGTTGAGTACGTCAAGACTATCGTTACGGATTATCAGGAGGGCCAGATTTTCAAGGGAATCGTTGTGAGCATCAAGGAATTCGGCGCGTTCGTTGAATTTGCGCCTGGCAAGGAGGGAATGGTTCACATTTCCAAGATTTCCAGAGGCAGAATCAACCGTGTGGAGGATGTGCTTACCCTTGGCGACAAGGTGACGGTGGTGTGCCTTGGAAAAGACAGAATGGGAAGGATGAGCTTCTCCATGAAGGATGTAGCGCAGGCGTAGGAACGGCTGGGCGGAAGGCGGATTTGCGCGGAGAAGATTTTGCGTGAAGCTGCGGTAATAAATTGAATGACAATAATAGGAAACCGGAATTTCTGTGAGGGAAGTTCCGGTTTTTTGCGTATTGTTTTTGAAAGGGGATGCTGACTAACTGATATGTGCGCGTCAATAATACTGTTGCGTCATGCAAAAGACGGAAAAATTTTAAAATCAGATAGCAGTTTGGTCAGGCATAAAAATTTGATATGGATACAGCACAAGGACAGTTATAGACCTATTGGGTATAGGGTTATAGCTGTCCTTTGTTATTCGTGAAAATCCAACAGTTTTTTTGCCGGTATATTCAGCGTATCAGCAATGTCCAGTAAAGTATCCAGAGAAACAGCAGTAGGCATATTAGGGGCTTCTATATTACTGATATGTGTGCGGCTTAAGCCGAGTAGCTCCGCCAGCTTGAGCTGGCTTATTCCCTTCAGCTTTCGATAGTATGCAATATTCAGACCTATCATTTTATATTCCTGTTCATGTTTTGACATTATTATACCTCTTTTTGTATATGATATCAAGTTCGTATTATGATAAAAACAAACTGATAATATGCACTTGCAAACTGATAGTTTGCATGATATAATAATGAAAAATTGAAATCCAAATGCTTTGGATGAAAATTGAAAACAGGAGATAAGGCGATAGCATGAAAGTAAATTTCTTTCATGGCGCAAATAAATTTCATCAAAAGGAGGAGAAAATGATGAAAGCAAATATCATTAAAAAAATGATGATTGCTGCACTTACAGTATCTTTGACGCTTACCCCTTCCATAGGTGTATTTGCCAGTGGGGATATGGATGACGGCGTTCAGGATTCTGAATCAGGCTCGAACACAGGAACAAATACAGGTACCGGTTCACTTTCGGGCTCGGATGAAACGCAGGAGGGAATTATCAGCCTTATTAACAGGAATCTGGGATTTGACACGAATGAGGACGGTGGAATCCCGTCTGTCAAAAGCCTGTCAGAGATTCCTACAACAAGCACGGTGGCTGGCATCAGAACCAGTATATCGGGCGTATATCTTGCAACCGCTGTAAACGGTTCGGCAGTTACAACCGGGCTCGACACAATTGTAAGCAGTTACGGTTTGTCCGGCGAAGAGAGGCCCTATGCAAGATTGTATAATCTGGAAGCGAAAAGAAGCCCTCTGGCCTACGCTGCCATTGTGGATGCGGCGGCATCTTTGAACGCAGTGGCAGGCCCTGCAATCAATATTGAACTTGGCAGGATGAAAGGCGGAAAATACAGTCTGCTTCCTGTCGACGGCGGAGAGATTGAGATAAAACTGGGTATTCCAAAATCCTTTGCACAGGCGGATAAGACCTTTGCGGTGGTTTGTGTGCGTCCCGGCGGAATGGTAAAAGTTTTGCAGGATAAAGATATGAATCCTGATACGGTCACGTTCGATACCACAGGCGGTCAGGGAGCTTACGCGATTATTAAGTATTAATTTTCGCTGACAAAGCGGCGGGGCAGCTTCGGCTGCCCGCACTGCCGTAATCGGAGAATATTATCTGGTATCTGCGAGAGGACGGGCCTTAATATGAATAAAGTGGTTCTTTCAGGAGTATATAAGAGCGAAGCAGATATCCGGTATGTTGTGCATACATATGGAACGCGGCCCACATATACGATAGAGTCATTCGAACAATACCGGATTTTGAAGAAGTGTGCCGCAGAAGAAAAGACACGCATTGCGGCGTTAATCCGCCTTAGCAGCAGAAATCAGTTCGGCGTGGACAAAAAAGTACTGGAAAGGATTTTAAGAGATGCAGACAGTGGTTCCCATGTGCAAATAAAAGGTCTGCAGTACTATTCGGGGACTCAAAAGCGTGACGTCAATCAGTTTGTTTCCGAAATCCGCATATTGGATGCTTATTACATTGAATTGGAGAAGCGCTTTGGGATTCGCTTTGAAGAGCTGGAATATGGACCGGGACTTTATACGTCCTATTTTAACAGTGAAGATGAGCAGGACGATATTATTTTAGGCGGATTTGCGAGAGCTTTGGATGAAATAAATTTTCGGGGGAAAATCATCCTTGAGATGGGGAGGATTATGGCGGCCAGCTGCGGCCTGTATCTGACATCTGTAGTGGATATCAAAGAGACAGAGGGCATAAAATATTGTATTGTTGACGGCGGGATTCATCAGGTGAATTATTACGGACAGACTATGGCAATGCGGACGCCTGATGTGGAACAGTTTCCGAAAAGAGTGGATGAGACATTCAGGTATAATATATGCGGCAGTCTGTGTACGGTCAGTGATATCCTTGTAAAACAGTTTCCGCTGTCGGGCGTGGAAACCGGGGATATTCTTGTATTCAAGAAAGCCGGAGCCTATTCGGTTACGGAAGGAATTTCGCTTTTCCTGAGCCGAAATCTGCCGGGTATATACTTTTATTCTGCGGAGAAAGGATTAAGGAAAGTCCGGTCTGCACAGCCGACTGATTGTATAAATTCTGTTATGGAAAGTAAAGGGTGAAAGCAAACAAAGGGGCGGCAGCTAATCATTCCCTCCAGCTCGATTATTTATCTCCATAGTGGCCTTTGCAGTGGACAATGTAGAGCCGCCCGTTTTCCATATGGTAGACGAGCCGGTCTTTTTCGTTGATGCGGCGGCTGTATTCGCCCTGCAGGTCGCCGGAGAGGGGTTCGGGCTTTCCGATTCCTTTCATGCAGCCGTTCCGCTCGATATCCTGAATGAGCTGGTTGATCCGCTTTAGTGTTTTTTTATCCTGCGTCTGCCAGTAGAGGTAATCCTCCCAGGCATCGTCTGACCATATTTTTTCACTCATC
>CAMSTM010000135.1 GCA_947063675.1 uncultured Lachnospiraceae bacterium
CTGATAAATCTCCACCAGCATCTCCCTTTCTTGCAGTTCCAAGTGCAATGGGAATGAGTATCGGCATCATGCTTCGCAGCATCATGTATTCCTATAAGGATATGGATAATCAGTTCCTGATGGACAGATACCCCGAGACCCGGCTGCTCATCCCTTTGATATCCGGCTTATGCATTTTCTCAATCATTCTGAGCGCCGTGATACTGCGAAAGCTTGTGGAGAGCGGCGAAAGGGAGATGCTGGTGGAGATTTATCAGAATCGCATAAGTGATATGGAAGAGCATATGAAAGATGTGGAACACCTTTATGACGGTATCCGCGGAATGCGCCATGACATGAGAAACTACCTGGCGGATTTGGGAATTCTTTTACAGCGCGATGAGAGGAACTGCGGGGATTACGGAAAAGAAGTACAGAAGTATCTGGACGGACTGTATCTTTCCATGGAAGAGCTGGATATGAAGTGCAGTACGGGAAATCCCGTCACTGATGTGGTAATCAGCCGTAAGATGCGGAGGGCACAGGATGGAATACCGCAGGATGCGCAGGATTCCTCGGAATGGGGCCCTGGTCGGCATGTGGGGCAGAATCCGAACAGGAGAAAAATCCCTTTCGAGTGTAACTTTATTTTTCCCGAAGGGACTGGAATCAGCGCGTTTGATTTGAGCATCCTGTTGAACAACGGACTTGATAATGCGCTGGAAGCTTCTGAAAGGGAGGACCATCCTTATATCCGGTTGGATTCTTATCAGAAAGGAAATATGTTTTTTATAGAAATCCGAAACGCTTTTTCCGGCAGACTGATGCTGGATGAGACAGGGAAAAACTTAATAACAGGAAAGCGGGATTCATCCATACATGGATTAGGTATAAAGAATATGAAAAATTGTGCCGAAAAATATTATGGCACGCTGAGGTGGGAAGTCAGAAATCAGGAGTTTTTACTGGCGGTTATGCTTCAGGGGAAGGAGAAATAAATGAGTTTAAACGGAATCAGTTCACTAATCACACAAAACAGACTTATCAGCCGTGCAAAATCCCGGTCAAGGTCGCAGAGCGCGGCAATCGGCTCCGCACTGCGCAGCGGCAGTGGAAACAATGGCAAGGATTCTGTGATGAACGCTATTAAGAACCAGTCCAAAAATCAGAACAGCTTAAGCGCAGCCGACGCCAGGTCAAAGGCCTATTATACCACTATCAAAAAAGCAGCCGGAAGCGTACAGTCCTGTGTCAAAAATCTTCTGGCTTTGCCTGAGAAGGAATGGGATAAGATGACGGAGGAGGAGATTACCGGCTACAGAGAGGATGCTCTTTCAAAAGTCAACAATTTTGTCAACGACTTTAACGTCATGGTCAAAGGCATGAAGGACGAAGGGGGAAAGGTTAATCAGATTTATTTGAGCCAGCTTAAGAATTACTATGATAATTCAAAGTCCGATTTGGAAAAACTGGGAATCACCATGAAGGACGACGGAACGCTGTCGGTGAACGCGGAGGAATTTACGAAAAGCGATGTCCAGAAGATAAAGAGGGTTCTGGGCTCATCCGGTTCCTTTGTTGATAACGTAGGAAAAAGAGCCAAAGACGCCGAGGCAAACGCGGAGACGAATCTGGCGGTTTTAAATAAGACGCAGTATGCGGGGAATTATACTTATGACAGGTACGGAAGCGATATCTTTGATATGCTGACGGGAGGGAGTAAGTATAATACGAAAGGGTAAAGAAAACTGTAAAAAAGTCTTGGGCAGGGGATGTTTCCTCTGCCTGAATTATTTTAGGAAAAGAAACAGGCGTCAGGAAAGCGTAAGCATCCTGGCGCTTTAAAAATGCATCTTAGGGAAAGCCATCTTGCAGGGCGGCCGGAATTTGTTACAATACAGATAAAGGCGGGAAAAAGCAAAGGGGCGTTGACGGATGAAACTGACAATGAACAGAATCGCGCAGGGCGAGGATGAGGTTATCATAAAATATCGTGAGATGAATGAACAGATAGAAGCGATTGCCGGGCTGGTTCAGGGCGCTTCGCAGAAGATAAGCGCCTGCGCGGACGGCCGGACATTCCTTCTTTTGCCGGAGGACATTCTCTATCTGGAAAGCGTGGACGGCGCTACTTTTGCCTATCTGGAAAAGCAGGTATGTAAGGTGCAGATGAGCCTTCTGACAGCGGCGGCATGCTATGACGGCAGAGGATTTTTCCGCTGTTCCAAATCCATGGTGATTAACATTTACAGAATCAGTTATTTGCAGAGCAAGCCGGGCGGCCGTATATGCGCCACAATGGAAAACGGCGAGGAAGTGATGATTTCCAGAAAATATGCGAAGGGACTGCGTCAGGTGCTGAAAGGGGGAGCGGGAAAGGATGAAGAATAGGATGTGGACCTGGTTTAAGGATTATCTAAGCAAAGAAATCATGATAGAGTATAAGGCATGTCTTTATTTTTCGTGTATCCTGTTCTTTTACTTTGCGTGGCTGCTGTATAACAGGACATATTTTGGGAGTATTCTTTTTATGTTTGAAATGATACTTGCGGCATATTTTGTCGGATATTTGCAGGTATATGTCTTCCAGAATTTTGATGAAGCGGAGCAGATTGAAAGAAAAGGCGTAATGGGAATTATTTTCGGCACCGGCGTTTACAGTATCGTTTCGTATCTGCTTGGCTGGTTTGACAGAAGCCTTATGGCAAGCGTCCTGTTTTCGCTGTATATGCTGGTTGTCTATCTGTGCGTTTTTTGGCTGAACAAGGCAAAGAGGATGATTGACACCAATAACCTGAATAAGATGCTGTCGGAGTTCAAGAAAGGGGCGGAAAAATGAACAGAATAGAAGGAAAAATTAAGGAAAATCAGGAAACTATAAATGAAGGGGCGGGGAGCTATGCAATTGAAATCAGCAGCCTGACCAAAAATTACGGGAAACATCGGGGGGTAAGAAATATTTCACTGACGGTGAAGGAGGGCGATATTTTCGGATTTTTAGGCCCGAACGGGGCGGGAAAGTCTACTACCATACGAAGCATGTTAGGTCTTATCCGCTTTCAGGAAGGTCAGATAAAGCTCCTTCAAAGGGATGCGGTAAAAAACCGCAGGGAGGTTTTGAGCCAGATAGGCTACATGCCCTCCGAGGCCATGTTCTATCCGACGATGAAAGTAAAGGATGTAATTGCTTTTGCCGCGGAGGCAAGCAGTGCCGGAAGGGCGGCTGTCGGAGCCGGGGCGGCAGGAAGCGCCGGGGAAAGGCGAAGGGACTGCACAGAAGAGTCGGAAAGGATTTGCGAGCTTCTCAAGGTGGACAGGGAAAAGAAAATCGAGGAGCTGTCTTTAGGGAACCGGAAGAAGGTGAGTATTGTCTGCGCAATGCAGCACAAACCGAGGCTCCTTATACTGGACGAGCCAACCTCCGGTCTTGACCCGCTGATGCAGGAAGCCTTTTTCAAGCTGATACTGGAATATAACAGCCAGGGGACGACCTGTTTTTTATCTTCCCATGTGATTTCGGAGGTGAAGCGGTATTGCAGAAATGCGGCGATTATCAGGGATGGCGTTATCATCAGAGTTGATACGGTGGAAAATCTTTCAAAGTCGAATCTGCGCCGGATTAAACTGACGGAAAACAAAGAGGTGAAGGACTTTGCCTATACAGGAAGCATGAAGGAACTGCTGAAAGAGCTGGAAGGGCGGAACATAGAGGATTTGCTGATAGAAGAGCCGTCTCTGGAGGAGCTGTTCATGCATTATTATGAATCGGAGGATAAGCAGGTATGATACTTTTTAAACATGAAATAAAATTAAATTTAAAATTAATAATTATCTGGTCGGCATGCGTGGGGTTTTCATGCTTTGGCTGTATCCTTCTTTTCGGCGGCCTGAAAGAATCTATGGGGGAGATGGCGGACGCCTATGCGCAGATGGGGACTTTTTCCTCGGCGCTGGGGCTTGACCGGATGAATGTCAGCACCATGGAGGGCTTTTACGCCACGGAGGTTGCCCTGATTTATGCCATCGGAGGCGCGATGTTTGCCGCAATGGCAGGCGTGTGTATGCTGTCAAAAGAGGAGGAAGGACATACCTCGGAATTTTTAAACACGCTGCCTTTAGGCAGAGGATATATTGTATGCTGGAAATACTTATCAGTAGCGTCAATGATTCTGTTTTTCAATATTTTATGTGTGATATGGGAAGCTGCGGGCTTTGTGCTGGCTGGAGAAATGCCGCCGGGAAAAAGTCTGGCGCTTTTCCACGGAGCGCAGCTTTTGATGCAGCTTGAGGTGGGAAGCGTATGCTTTTTCCTTTCCTCCGTCTGTAAAAGGAAACAGACCGGAGCGGCGTTGGGGTTTGCGGTTCTCTTATATGTTATGGATTTGATGTGCAGGATTGTGCCGGATATTGAAGATTTAAAATATGTAACGCCCTACTATTTTTCCAATGCCACGGATATTTTCACCGGCGGAAGGGTTGACGGCAGTATGGCGGCGGTAAGCGCCGCGGTGGCGGTGATTTCCTTTGGCGCTGCGATTGTGGTTTATAGGAGAAGGGATTTGGCGGCGTGAGGGAATAATATGAAGAAGCAGTATGTTTTGACCGGATTTTCTGTTACAATAAAGAAAAGATATATGATTTTGATAACAGGAAAACAGTTGAAAACGCAGGGGAAATGGTGTTTATGGAAATGAAAAAGCTGCCTGTTGGCATTGAAAGTTTTGAAAAAATACGTCGGGAAAATTTTTATTATATCGATAAAACCGGACTGATAAAAGAACTGCTCTGGAATTGGAGTGAGGTAACGCTTATTACCCGTCCAAGAAGATTCGGGAAATCTTTGAATATGAATATGCTGAAGTGCTTCTTTGAACCAGGCAGCGATAAAGGATGTTTTGAAGGACTGGCAATCCGACAGGAAAAGGAACTGTGTGAAAAGTATATGGGGAAATTTCCGGTAATATCTGTTTCTTTAAAGGGAGCAAACGGTGAAGATTATGAAACTGCCTGCCGGATGCTTTCCGAAGAGATAAAAAGAGAGGCCGGGCGCTTCCAGTTTCTTCAGGAAAGTGAACGGTTGACGCTGCATGATAAAGAGCGTTATCAGGAATTGCTGAAGCAGGAAAATTGTGCCGGGGAAGTGCCTGAGATTCTTCTTATGAATTCTTTGCAGATTTTATCAGGGCTTTTGTATAAGCATTTTGAGCAGAAAGTAATTGTACTGATAGATGAATATGATGTACCTCTTGCGAAGGCTTTTGCCAGAGGATACTACGACCGGATGGTTCTTTTGCTTCGCAACATGTTCGAACAGGTACTTAAATCAAACGAAAGCCTGTATTTTGCGGTATTATCAGGGTGTCTTCGGATTGCAAAAGAAAGTATTTTTACGGGGCTGAATAATCTCAGTGTGCTGACGATTGCGGATGTGGAATTTGATGAATATTTTGGTTTTAAAGATAAAGAGGTAACGGAGCTTTTGGGGTATTATGGCCTTTCGGCACATTATGATATTTTGAAGGAATGGTATGACGGATATCATTTTGGAAATGTTGATGTATATTGTCCCTGGGATGTGGTCTGCCACTGTAATAAGCTGCGTGCCGACGAAACGGCAGCACCCGGCAATTACTGGTCAAATACCAGCAGTAATGATGCGGTAAGGCGTTTTATAGAGGAAGCGGATAACGGTACTACAAAGCGGGAGATTGAAAATCTGATTGCCGGAGAGAGCATTGAAAAGGAAATCCATTTTGATTTGACTTATCCGGAGATGTATAAGACGATTGACCATATCTGGAGTCTTCTTTTTACCACAGGCTATCTGACCCAGAGGGGAAAACCGAAAGGCGATGTGTTTGACCTTGTGATTCCCAACAGGGAGATTCGGAAGATATTTACCCGCCAGATAATGGAACTGTTCAGAGAGAATGTCAAAAAGGACGGAGAAACACTGAATCGGTTCTGTGACTGCCTTCAAAACGGGGAAGCGGAAAATGTGGAAAAATATTTGGAGGCGTACTTGAAGAAAACCATAAGTATACGGGATACTTTTGTAAAAAAGCAGTTAAAAGAGAATTTTTATCATGGAATTTTGATTGGACTGCTGGGAGTGAAGGATTCATGGGGAGTCGCATCTAATAAAGAAACCGGAGAAGGTTATAGTGATATTCTGGTGGAAGCAGGCGACGGGGAGACGGGAATAGTACTTGAGATAAAATACGCGGATGACGGGAATCTGGAAACGGCCTGTAAGCAGGCGCTGCATCAAATCGAAAAAAAGAATTACGAAGAAAAGCTGCGGGAGGATGGGATTGAAACCGTTTTGAAATACGGTGTCGCTTTTTATAAAAAGCGGTGTAAAGCGATGCTTGCACAGTAAAATAGATGTATATTTCCCCCGAAAAAAAACATACTGTATCTGGAGACAACAGGATTTTCCTGAAAGAAAGGACAGTATGGAATGCAGCAGGAGATAAGCGAAATAAAAGAAGAAAAAAGGCTGCCTCTGCGCAGCGGCAGTAAATACTACGAAATCCGGCTGGAAAGCATCGGCGGGCTGGGAGCCAATCTGTGCGGAAAAATGCTGGGGGAGCTTGGCGTAAAGTATCTGGATTTAAACAGCGTAAGCTTTTCCAGCTACGGCTCGGAAAAGACCGGCACCCCGGTTAAGGGATACATCAGATACTGCGGGAAGGAGACGGAAATCAGAATCCATTCTCCGATAATCCGGCCCGATTTGCTGGTGATTTTTCATCAGGCGCTGATGCAGGACGAAAAGGTATGGGACGGCTGTGATGAAAATACGGATGTTATTATTGCGTTGGAGAGCGGGCAGGAAAAGGCGGCGCGTATTCCCGTAAGGGTGAAATCCTGTTATGGGGTAAGGGCTCAGAAAATTGCCATGGAGACCCGTTCGCGGATTAATGTGGTGATGCTTGGAGCCATGGCAAAAGTGACGGGATTTATGCCGCTTTCAAAGATTAACAGGATATGCGAAGATACGCTGGGAAAGAAGTACCCGGACGCTCTGAAAGGGAATCTGGAGGGCATAAAACGGGGATATGAGGAAGCGGAGGAGCTTACCGGCACAGGAATGGGGACAGATTCGCCGCAGAGCCGGAGAAAGAGCAGCGGGCAGGCGGCCGTCTCTTCCATGCCTGAGGGCGGTATCAATCCAAGGTACGGAAGCACGGTGGTGGCCGACCTTTCCCCGTCAAGACAGGGCTATATTCCTGTTTTTATCAGGGAAAAATGTATTAACTGCGGGTTCTGCGACTCCACATGCCCGGATATGGTGTTCCAGTTTGCAAAAGGAGAATACAATGGCCGGGAAATGATGGTGAACAAAGGGCTTGATTACTATCACTGTAAGGGTTGTCTTCGGTGCGTGGACGTATGCCCGGTGAATGCGCTGGTGCGTGGACTGGAAGCGGAACACCCCGACAAAAAGTATTTCCTTCCCAATCAGGATTTGCTGCGTAAGCCTGACTATTATATAGAAGCGGGACCTGACGGCTATATTACTTCGGAATCTTACCTGACAGAAAAAAGAATGGAAGGAGGAGAAGTATAATGGAAAAACAGGTAATGGAATACGCAAGCGGAAACGAGATGGCTACGATTGCCATTAAGCAGATAGGCTATGACTTGATGGGTTATTATCCCATCACGCCCTCGACCCAGATAGCGGAAGGCCTGGACACCATGAAGGCGGGCGGGGAAACCGACCTGATTATGATAGCTGCGGAGGGAGAGCACAGCGCGGCAGGAATCTGCTATGGAGCGTCCGTGGGCGGCGGCAGGGTGATTAACGCCACCAGCGCAAACGGTCTATTATATGCCCTGGAGCAGTTCCCGGTGCAGTCGGGGACCAGATATCCCATGGTGATGAATGTAGTGTGCCGGACCATTTCAGGACCGCTGTCCATTAAAGGCGACCACAGTGATATTATGTTCATGTTAAATGCCGGATGGCCTATTCTTTTTGCAAAGACGGCTCAGGAAGTATACGATTTCAACATGATTGCGCTGAAGCTGGCGGAGACGGTGCGGCTTCCGGTAATCGTGGCTTACGACGGATTTTTTACCAGCCACCAGAAAAGAAGGTGTATGCGGTTTGAGCGGGAAGCGGCTGTGAGGGACTTTATCGGGGCGAAAAAAGAGGAGTATCCTTTCCTTGACCTGGAGCATCCGATTACTGTGGGCTCTTATATGAACGAACCGGATTTGATTGGCAACAGGTATCAGCTTCATCTGGCAATGGAGGAGGCCGGCAGAAAGCTGCCGGAGCTTTTTGAGTCTTACGGGGAAATGTCAGGACGGAGCTATGATAAGGCGGAAGGCTATTGTCATGAGGATGCGGACACGATTTTGATTCTGCTTGGTTCGTCTTACGAGACGGCAAGAGAAGCGGTGGACGAGCTTCGCAGGAAAGGAAAAAAGGCGGGCATCGTGACGGTTCATGCTCTGCGCCCCTTTCCCTGTGAGGAGGTTTATGAATACTGTAAGAATGCCTCCTGCCTTTTGGTGGCTGACAGGCAGGACAGCTACGGCGCGGGAGGCGGCAATCTGTCCATAGAAGTCCGGGCAGCCATGCAAAGATACGGCAGCACCGTCAAGATAAAAAGTCTGATTTACGGGCTTGGCGGCCTGGACTTTTTTACAGAGGACGCCGTGCGGATGGCAGAGTGGGCGGAAAATCCCGATACGCCGGATTTTGGATATTATGGCGTGGATGAAAATGCCGGGGCAGGGAACGGCAGAGAGGCACAGGAGGAAAAAGCGGTATCCGAAACCGGCAAAGGAGATGGAAAATGTCCCGAAGCAGCAGGAGGCGGTAAAAAAGCCGGCGCGCCTTTCTTCGCCCCTCTTACAGCGGAGAGCACAAGGATTGGCGCAACCTCCGTAACAGAGTCAGGAGAAGGCTTCGCCCAGGTGAGCGGCGGTACTCTGAACGCCACCACGGCAGTTCCCAAGCGGCTGGCGCCAGGGCACGGCGCCTGTCCGGGCTGCGGGATTCCCGTAAATATCAATCTTCTCCTGAGGGCCATAGAAGACCCTGTGGTGCTTCTTTTCCAGACCGGCTGCGGAATGATTGTCACTACCGCCTATCCCCGCACCAGCTTTAAGGTGCCCTATCTTCACAATCTGTTCCAGAACGGGGCGGCGACTTTAAGCGGTCTTGCAGAAATCTGTTACCGGAAGCAGAAGAAGGGAGAAATTCCGCCCGGCGATATCATTTTTGTAATGGTAAGCGGAGACGGCGGCATGGATATCGGTATGGGCTCCGCCCTGGGTACTGCTCTTCGGGGGCACCGGCTGATTTTGTTTGAATATGATAACGGCGGCTATATGAATACGGGCTACCAGCTTTCCTACTCCACCCCCAGGGGGGCCAGAAGCGCCACCTCCCATGTTGGGAAAAATCAATATGGAAAGACCTTCTTCCATAAGGATATGCCCCAGATGATGGCGGCAACCGGCATTCCCTATGTAGCCACTATGGCGGAATCCAACCCTGTTGACTTTATCAAGAAGGCAGCCAAAGCGGCTTATTATGCCAAAACCACCGGTACAGCTTACGTGAAAGCTCTCTCCGCCTGTCCTTTAAACTGGAACGATACACCGGCGACCGAGCGCAAGGTGATTGCCTCCGCGGTGGACTGCTGCTTTTTCCCTCTTTATGAGGTGGAAAAAGGAAAAACAACGCTGAATTATAACCCGGAGCAGGCCGGGAAAAAGATACCGGTTCTTGACTGGCTCTCCATGATGGGGCGAACCAGACATCTGCAAAAGGAGGAGTACAGAGAAGTGGTGGAGGAGCTGCAAAGCGAAATCGACAGAAGGTTTGCGCGGCTGAAGGCAAAATCGGAGAACCCGATTCTGTGAGCGGCATGGATGCGGAAGAAATTTTTCTTTAACGCCGGTTTTTTATCCGGAAGTTTATCTGATAACAGTATATTTATGAGATATTATGGAATATTCTCTTAAGTATTTCTTAATTTTGGAAAAGAGGGTGTCGCAAAATCATCCAATTAGATGACAGGGCGATACCCTCGCTCT
>CAMSTM010000136.1 GCA_947063675.1 uncultured Lachnospiraceae bacterium
GCTCGTATATGGAACATTCTTCTAACGGCTCTCTTCCTGCTTCAATAATACTTTCTGCCATACCTGGTATTGAATTCAAATATAACGTTTCCTGAATTGTATTCCAATCTTCTTCTGAAATAAGAACGCCATTTTTTCCACAGTTATTTGTAATTGTAATTGGCTGGCTGCCATTATTAACATCAGATAGTATTTGATATATATTTTCTCTTGCCTTTGTCACGCTGATTGCAGTCATAATATCATCTCCCTTCTGCTATATTTTACCGTACGTTAAAACGTACGTCAATATAATTTTCCCATTATTGCCTTATACTATAATATTTCCAACTATTATACAATCAGCACTGGCAGAAAATTTCCACCAGTGCCGACTTGCTGTTACAATAATTTCCAATGCTTACCTGTTTCTTGTCCTACCATCAATATTCGCTTTCCACAAGCAGATTCTCCATATGAACCCCGAATATTTTATGCAGCCTGTAAAGATTATCCACTGATGGCAAAGTACGCCCCTTTATCCACCTATATAACGGCTGTAAAGTCTTTGCCATACTATCCCCCTCGTATAATAAGTTTTCGCTATGATTATATAGGCCAGCCGAATAAATACAAATATCAACCGCCTAATTTAAAATTACTTCCTTATAACCTGAAACCCTTCGGTGCTTTGCACTTTTCCTGTTTTACAGTATATACTTACAGGGCTTTTTTTCCAGCACCTGTATCAGGTTTTCCACGGAGAGCATTGCCATCTTCTCCACGGCTTCCTTTGTGTGGGCGCCTGCATGAGGCGTTAATACTACATCCTCCCTGCCAAACAGCGGACTTTTCTGCGGCGGCTCCTGCTCGAAAGCGTCCAGTCCCAGTCCCCGCAGCTTCCCGCTCTCAAGGGCGAAAACGGCCGCCTCCTCGTCAATCAGCCCTCCTCTTGCGGTATTCACCAGAAACGCCCCCTGTTTCATCCTGGCAAAGGCGTCTTCATTTATCATATGACGGGTCTCCGGGAGCATGGGAACATGCAGCGTAATCACGTCCGCCCGCCCGAGAAGGGTTGAAAGACCGCTGACCTCAAGATTTTCCTTTTCACAATAATCCTTATCAATATACGGGTCATAGGCGAGTATCGTCATACCAAAGGCTTTTCCGTACTGCGCCACAATCCTCCCAATCGCCCCAAGTCCCACGACTCCCAGGATTTTTCCGTTCAGCTCAGCTCCGCTGTAGCGAACCCACTGCCCGCTGCCGGTCTTTTCATTCAGCCAGGGGATTTTCCTTACAAGGGACAAAATCAGTCCAAAGGTCAGCTCCGCCACGGCTCTGGAATTTACTCCCGGGGTGTTGGTAACTGTAATGTTGCGCTTTTTTGCTTCCGGCATGTCCACCCGGTCATAGCCAACGCCGTACCTTGAAATCACCTTAAGCCTCTTTGCGCCTGAGAGAGCCTTTCCCGTTATCCAGTCAAGCCCCGCTATGTAACCGTCGCAGTCCTGCAAAAGGGGGAGAAGTTCTTCTTCCGTCAGCGGCCGCCCGTAAGGATTGAACACCAAATCATCCGTATATTCCCTCAAAATCCGCATAGCTTCCAGAGGACTGTCCTCCTTTAAGGAAGTAGGCGTCACCAGTATTTTCATCCTTTGCTTCCTTCCCCGGAAACCAACGCCACAGCCTCGCTCACAAGCTGCCTGATTCCGTCAAAATCCTGTTTTTTCAGCATGTTGTCCTTCACCATCCAGCTTCCGCCGCAGGCAATTACACAGGGCTCTGCCAGATATTCCCTGATATTGTCCTGATTGATTCCGCCTGTAGGCATAAACTTCATCCGGGGAAACGGACCGCTTAAGGCTTTAATTGTTTTCAGGCCGCCGTACTGTCCGGCCGGGAAAAATTTCACCACCGGCAGGCCGTATTCCATGGCCATCATAAGCTCCGTGGGAGTGCATACGCCGGGATAAATGGGTATATTATTCTGGATGGCAAACTCCGTTATCCCTTTATGGAAGCCCGGCGATACAAAGAAAGACGCTCCCGCGTCCAACGCTCTTCTCGCCTGCTCCACACTCGTCAGGGTTCCGGCCCCCACGGCAATTTCAGGATAAGCGCTGCTCATCTTTCTGATTGCCTCCTCCGCCGCTTCCGTGCGGAAAGTGATTTCCGCCACCGGCAGGCCGCCTTCTACAAGAGCCTTTCCCAGAGGAACCGCGTCATTTGCGTCTTCCAGCTTTATCACAGGTACTACTTTTAATTTTTCAATTACTTCTGCCACATTCATTTTTCTGTTCTCCAATTTTCTTTATAATTTTCATGCCTCCAGATAGCGCCTGCTGTTCTCCGTCAGCATTTTCATAATGACAGACCTCTCCATTCCTCTTTTTTCAAGAAAAGGTATAAACTCTGTCAAGATATAATCAAGCCCGATTCCTTCTTTTCTGTAAGCCTTCATTCTGGCCGCCGTGGTATCGAGAGAAATCAGGAGCCTTCCTCCGAAACCTTTGTCTATAATTTCCTGTATCTGCTCCGCTTCCCGCTCGTTATCGTGGTATTTAAAACGCCCGATAGTGTCGTATTCCAAATAAACGCCGCCCGCTAACGCCTCTAAATGAACTGCCCGCTCCGCCTTTGTCCTGTCCATATGGCAGAGGGCAATCCTTTCCGGTTCCATGCCGAGCTTATTTGCAAAGACAAGAAACTCCATTACCGGGCTATCCGGCTCCGTATGCACCAGCAGGCTCCTTTTCCCATGAACCGCCGCGGATATGGCGGCGGTAAAAAGGGCTTTTCCCGCCCGGAAGGAATCCGGATTCTCCAGGGCAATCTTCACAACTCCCGCTCTGGCTTTCGTCTGCTTTCCCGAAAATTGCCCGTCACAGTCTACGTACATTCCCTGAAAAATTTCAGCCTCAAAGATGTCCTGAAGCTCCTTTTCCGTTTTCTGAAACAGCCAGTGCCCCCGGGGATAAAACGCCTTTTTGTGAAAGCCGGTGGAAGCAAGGATTTGCACGCCGCTCCTTTCCGCAATTTCACAAAGCCCCTCTTCCATTCGGCAGCATCCCACGGGCTGCGCGTCTATCAGGGTTCTTCCTCCCGCCCTGCGATAGCTTTCCGCCTCCGCCGCGGACTTCTCCGCATCGTCCATGCATAAATCAGGATTTATGTAATAGCCCTCTCCCTTTCGCAGCATTAAATGCTCGTGGCACTGGCAGATTCCCAGTTTTTCTCCTTTAAGTCCGCCCAGGACAGACATAATTTCCCGCATTTTCTCCTCCGTCGCCGCAACACTTCCACAGGACCTTTAATATATCTGCAGGCATTGTATACTCGCCTGTGCCCTGTCCCGGTTCTCTCTTAATCCTGTCCCGCCAGCTCGCTCAGCCGCTCAATCTTCTTTGCGTCAATGGTAATGTGGAATACTTCCTCTATCACCTGAGTCCATCCGTAGATGAAGTAATCCCACCCCATCTCCACATGAAGATTTTTTTCCTCCTGCTGCGCTTTTGCCTGCCGGGCAAAAATCAAATCGCCCCGGTAATTGATTTCCCATACCAGACTGTCCTTTGGAAATTCTGCATTGTCCGTAAGAGGCGAACCCGGCGCGTCCTTCCCCAGCCCCGTTGCATTCACTATCAGGGAGTGAGGCTTTAGGCTCTTTAACGTTGCGTCATTGTCTTCCGGTTTCGGATTGTAACAAAACTCAAAGGAAACCTCCGGGTTTAATCCCTTTAGTATTTCCTTCGCGGAAGAAAGACGAGGTTCGCTCCGGTTGGTAATATAAATTTTTCCCGGCACATTTCCGCCCTTACAGACCTTCGCAAAATAAATGGACATCGCCAGCGTGCTGCCGCCGGCTCCCATAAGCATCACATCTCCGCCGTACTGCCCCCAGAAATTTTCCGGCACAAATTTTCGGAGAGCCAGTCCGCTGGAAATAGGGTCTTTTGCATGGGCGCAGAGCTTCCCGTCCTTTTTGGAAATGGAAGAAACCTCTCCAAGCTGCTCTGCATAAGGGTCTACATAGTCAAACAAATCCCTGCAGGTCCGAAACAAATCAATCTTATGAGTTGTCACCAGCGCGCCAAGGGAAAGAGGGTCTTCCTTGATAAACGTTACCGCCTCCCTGTATGCTTCCGCCGGAGAATGGGGCTTAAAATCAATCCCTTTGATTACCGCTCCCAGACCAAGCTCCTTAGACCATTTGGGAAACACCTTCATAATCGAGGATTTTCCCGTTGTCACTCCGATAAAATACATTGTAGGCTGCGTCGCCTTTTCATACCTCGCCATATACCGTCACTCCTTTTGCCTTACTTATCAGTCCCATTTTTTATTTTCCATAACGACAGCCTCTCCGTCCTTACGGCATATCATATGGTGATACCCCTTCTTTTCGATTGTCCCGTAGTCATGCCCCGCATCGGCGGCAAAGGTAAAGAACATCACCAGAGGAGCCCCTCCCGTGTTTACGCTTCTGTGGGCAAAACTCCTGGGAACGTAAACCGCTTCCCCTTTTCGCAAAGGAATTTCCCTTGTAGTTCCCTTCGGGTCCTCCATCACCATGTAGCCTTCCCCTTCAAGCACGTAGTAGACCTCCGCGGTATCGACCTTGCGGTGAAAATGGCCTTTGGTCATATAATACTCGCTGCCTATCAGCCCCGGATAAACGATTGTGGTCCCGAAAGCCAAATCGCCTTCCCTTTCAGGGCATCCCAGCTCGTAAAATTCATAAATCAATGGATTTTCTTTTTCAAGAATACTTTTCACGGCTTCCGAATCCTCATAAAAGCCTTCCATGTCCGAAAGATACCGCTTTGTCGTTTCCGTATTCTGTGAAAATCCCGATTGCAAGTCAAAATCCAGGGTAAATCCCTGATTCCAGTTAAAATTTTCCATTCTGTCCTCCATTTTAATTTCGCTGATTTCTTCTCCCGCAGGCAATGTGCAGGGGCTTACCGAAAGACAACGATTCCCTTCTTCTTAATCTCTCTGCGCTCCAGCTTTTCAAAGGCTTCCAGCACGTTTTCAAAAGGAAAATAATCGGATATGAAGTCTTTCAGATTCACCTTTCCCTCCGCAAGCCACTTAAGTACCATGTCCGTACATTCGCCCTCTTCAACCTTTGACGGGAACTGCTGAAACTGAAGCTGCCAGTTGTAAGGCGCCTTCGACCAGTCAAGCTCCATGCTTAAGTGAGGAGAAATCCCGTAGCAACAGATTTTTCCTCCGTCCTTTATCAGCTCCATGCCCTGATTGATAATCGGGAGAATCCCCACCGCATCGAGAACATAGTCCACGCCGTCAGGACAGATTTCCCTCACACGTTCTCTCACATCGGTTTGTGTGCTGTTAAACGCATAATCCGCACCTTTCGCCAGTCCCTCGTTTACCTTTTCCTCTATTACATCAAAGGCAATCACAGGCCCTATTCCAAGCAGCTTCATAAACTGGATAAAGGTAAGCCCCACCGGGCCGCAGCCAAACACAGCCACGCTCTCTTTCTGGGACATGCCGAAGCGTCTGATGGAGCTTAAAACCTCCCGCAAAGTAATAATCATACTTGCGTCCACCGGGTCTACAGACTGCGGCAGCACGCTCTGGGCACAGGCACATTCCGGCGCTTCGCCTTCCGGATAGGCCGCGGCATCGTCAATCACGCCGTATTCGCTGAATCCTCCCCAGCCGGATTTCAGTTCCTCATCGTCCGGCACTTCGCTCACAAAGGGAAGCAGTACGTAATCTCCTTTTTTATAGGAAGAAACTCTGCTGCCCGTCTCCACCACCTGCCCCACGGCCTCGTGGCCCAGCATCAGAGGATAGGCGTCTTCGCCAAATCCCTTGAAGGTATGGTGAATCAGCTTGGCATCAGTGCCGTTGCAGATTCCGCAACACACCATTTTCACAAGCGCCTGACACTCATTGTATTTCGGAATTGCTGTTTCCCGGATTTCCAGATTTCCTGTCCGGGTTACCACTAATGTTTTCATGTCTCTCCTTTCTGATATTTCAACTCTGCTTATTCTTGCAGGCAACCGGTTCAATTCCTGCTGTCCAGTCATTTATCCTGCCTCTTTCGTTATTATTCTTACATAATAATGTATTATTGTAATGACATAATTATCTATAATTTCCCAAAGACACCTTCAAGTGCAAAATAGCATGCGTCAAAGACTTCTTTTCGCTCCTGATAATTTCCGGCCGCCTTAAGGTCCGGCTCATGTATGCCCTGTATTTCAAGGAATTTTTCGCTCACACTAAAATCCTTATAAAGCCCGGCTCCCACGCCGCCTGTGATTGCGCCTCCCATGGAGCTTGCCTCCTCCAGAACCGAAGGCACCAATATTCTGGTATTATAGACGTCCGCCATTATCTGACGCCACACCCTTCCCTTTGCACCGCCGCCAATCACCACCATCTCGTCAATAGGCACCTGAGTGCGAAGCACGTCAAGACACAGAGAAAGATTCATGGTTACGCCTTCCAGCACACTGCGCAGAATATCTGCTCTGGTATTTTCCGCCTTGAGCCCCAGAAAAGCCCCTTTTGCATCCGGATTCCATCTGGGTGCCCGCTCCCCCATGAGATAGGGAAGGAACAAAACGCCGTTAGCTCCCGCCGGGCTTTTTGCAATTTCCTCGTTCATATAATCGTAAGGCGATTTCCCATGGATTCTGGCATCGTACTGCTCCATCTTGCAAATTGTCTCTTTCAGCCAACTATAGGCTCCCCCTGCACTCTGCATAGTTCCGTTAGGCGCATAATACCCCGGCACAATGTGAACCCAGTTGACAATCCGCATCTTTTCGTCAAAAATCGGCTTCTCCGAGGTGGTGGTAATCCACGCGCTGGTTCCCATGCTGCAGTAGGTTTTGCCCGGCGCAACCGAACCGGTTCCCACATTTGCCGTCACCCCGTCGCCGCCGCCTAAAACCACGGGAATGCCGGGAACAAGCCCCGTCAGCTTTGCTGCCTCGGGAGTCACAGCGCCCGCCACAAAGGTGGAGGGCTTAAGCTCGGGAAGCCTGCCTTCGTCTATTCCCGCCGCTTCCAGAATTTTCTCCGACCACTGTCTCTTTTTGATATCCAGACAGCCGCAACTGTTTCCGTCCGAATATTCCGTATAAAATTTCCCTGTCAGCCGGTAAACAATATAGTCCTTTGCATTCAGCATTTTGTAGGTGTTTTCATAAATCTCCGGCCTGTTTTCCTTCATCCACATAAACTTCTGGATTCCGTAGGAAGCCGTGTTTCGGTGGCCCACTATATTATAAAAATCCCACTGGCTGATTTTACTCTCCAGAAACTCCGCCTGCTTCTGAGCCCGCTGGTCCGCCCATATAATCGCTTTGTGCAGCGGATTTCCTTTCCTGTCAACGCAAAGACATCCCATCATCTGTCCGCTGAAGGAGATAACCGCCACCTCATCCGGCGAAATTCCCGTCTCTTTCAAAAGCTCCTTCGTGGAACCCTGTACTGCGCGCCACCAGTCGTCAGCGTCCTGCTCCGCCCAGTTTCCGTTAAAATACGCCGTGTCATAAGCGTATACATGGCTTCCGGCCAGCTTACCGTCAAGGGAAAAGAAAGTCGCCTTGTCCCCCGACGTTCCCAGGTCATGAGCCAGTATATATTTTTTCATCGATTCACCTGCCAATCATTGCTTCTCTTTTTACTGCCGCCCTCTATTCCAAATCCAGTTGTGACATTGTTGCCGGCATCTCGTGGGCCGTATTCACCTTGCCCGGTCCTGTAACCAAATCAAAGCAGGATACGATAATCTTGTTATCCCATACGATTGGCTCGCCCGGCTGGTCAAGCTCCCCGTGAAAACCGTCCGTGTCAGGGCTCTGGGCAATTCTTGTCACCTTTCCGCCAGGCGCTACTTTTGCGATGGCATTGGCACAGAAATCAGCAATATATAAATTTCCCTTTTCATCGAAAATCATACCATCCGTACTTTCAAGCTGCGACCAGTCTTTTGCATAAGTAAACTGTTCCACAAAATCACCGTTTTCATCAACAATAATCTTGATTACCTCTCCGTCACCAAAGTTACCCACATAAAGATTTCCCTCTTTATCAAATACAATCCCGTCCGCACCATACTGGCAATCGGGATTTTCGGTTATAAAAGTGGTAAAAATATGTTTATCTTCCAGAGTATTTGTAATCTGGATATTCTTTTCATCCAGGCGGAAACGGTAAACGCAGCTCATCAGCTTGCCGGATTCCGTTTTTACTTTTGAAAGACAGCTCTGCGTCAGATACATGTAATTCCCATGAATCCTGATACCATTGGGATGCTCCATTCCGTCCGCAACAACAACAGACTCCTTAACTTCACCGTTTTCGTCAAATATAATCTTAAGTACCCGGCCTTTAAACATAAGTTCCGGAGCCCCGGACCATCCCTGATTATCGCAGATATATAAATTCCATTCAGAATCAAAGGCAATGCCCATGTTCCTGGCCACTCCTGTTTCCGGGTGTACCGGTACATCAAACCATTTTGTAATCTGCCTGTCTTTGTTAATTTTCACAACGCATCCGCTGCTGGTAAGCTCTGCATAATTAGGGCAGGAAAGTACAAGATTGCCGTCTCTGTCAATTTCCATCCCATCCGGCGTACATATATATTCCGGCAGCTTTGTAAATAATTTAGGTATCTGCATTTTTCACCTCCGCTTATTCCTGCAAACATAAAGTGCTAATATCATATCTTCCTGATATATGTAATTTCCTCATATGTTTGCATAAGTTACTATGTCATTACATTCCTATGTACATAAGATATATCTTTATGATAGTGCTGTCAAGTCTTTTTCAGTTATTTCTATTTTTTTATCAGCAGTTATTTTCTAAAACGAAGCAGTCCGCATAATAACCTCATCCTGAAGATTTTTATCCAATTCCGTAAAATAGGCGCTGTATCCGGTTACCCGGACAATTAACCCCGCATATTCCTCCGGTGATTCCTGTGCTTTAATCAGTTCCCCGGCAGAAAGGAAATAGAGCTGTACCTGCATCCCTCCGTCCCGGAAAAATGTCTGTAAAATCCGGGATAATGTGCGAACGCCATTTTCGCCGGAAAACAGTTTCAAGGGCAGCTTTACATCTAATGTAGCGGCATTATTTGAAAGTGAGTAATCCAGTTTTGCAGCAGAACGCAACATAGCCGTAAGTCCCTCTCTGTCACGCCCGTGGGCCGGGCTGATTCCATTAGCAAAAGGCTGCCTTGCCCGATGACCGTCAGGCAGCGCTGCACAGCGCTCCCCGTCCATGAACTCCAGATAGCTGAACAGTCCCGGTCTCAGCGGACTCCCGGAAATGTGATGCCTCCTCCCAACAGCCTTACATAAATACTGTCCCAACTCCCGTACCGTCCGGTCAGCCTCATCACAGTCATTTCCATACTTCGGAGCCCTGTTTATCAATATAGCCCGAAGTGCTTCGTCCTTAACAAAATTTGTGGAAATGCTTTCCCACAACCGTTTTATAGACAGAACCTTCTCCTGATATACCAATTTATTCACAGCAGTAAAACTGTCCGCTGTCTGAACCAATCCACTCATCCGTATCCCTATTGTAGTCAGATTGGCGCCAAAACAGGACACATCTTTTCCTTGCCGGATACACCCATCTATCAATACAGATTCTAATGCATGAGGCATCAGCTGTCTATTGCATAATGCTTCATATATCAACCGCTGTTCTAACATATCCAGCGCAAACTCAGTCTGTTCCCGAAACGCATCTTCCAGCTGCCCTATCTGCTCAAACTGATTCAGATATCCGGTTCGGGGACCAAGCCGTTCCCCCGATATCATGGAAATACCGTTATTCATCGCCAGCTCCAGACATTTCCCCACATTAACAGCTCCCCCCATGGGGTTTCCGCACTCTTTTCCGGGAACTGCCATCTCATAGCAGCCGATAAGGCCGTAATTTACAGCCCCATCATTTCACGCACAACATGGTCGGACATTTTGACGCTGCCCAC
>CAMSTM010000137.1 GCA_947063675.1 uncultured Lachnospiraceae bacterium
ATCTTGTGAATGACAGCATAACATCGGAGGAATGCCGTAAGGAACTGGCAAGCCGTGTCTACCTGTATATGAATGAGTAAGAAACCGGAGCCAATGGAGTAGGTTGGGCAAACATGTTAAAAAGTATCAGCAGAAACGCAAGAATATATCATTGTATTTAACGAGGAGGATTGGACAAATGGATAAAGAAGAAAGGTACAGGCAGTATAAAAAGCAAATATATGCGGATTACCCGGAGGTGGAGAGATTTGAGAGGAGAAAAAGAAGATGGTTCAGGTTTTTGCTCCTTTTCAGCATAACAGTCAGTGTGGTCAGGCTGGTTTATGGCAGCAGGATAACTGTTGCGGGAACTGGTGCCATTGTATTCGCAGGAGTGACAGGATATGCGCCTGAACTTACTATTCTTCTGGGGACTATGTACCCAAGATGGAGATTCGCGTTTGGTTTGGCTTTGCTGGGAGGTTATCAGGTAACGAAGATAATCGGAGGGATTCTGGAACTTGTAGATTCATGGGAAGCATTTTTCCGGTTTTATGTAGAAGGGTTCTGGAAATATCCTGCTGCAATTTGTATAGATGCTGTTTCGCTGATAAAGGCATTGTTCATTCTTGGAACCAGCGTATGGCTGGTGACTGAGAAGAACAGAGAGCTGTCAGACCAGTCGGAAATCCTCTGGAATAAACTGAAAGTATTTCGGCTAACGAACAGTAGTGTAGAACCCGGCAAAGGGAAATAATGCTGCTTTTAAAATGGGAGAGGCATCTGCGTCTGTCGTTTGATATAAATGGTAAAATTCATTATACGTGCGCTTCAAAGTTCCGTATTTACCTGAATCACGGATTCCATAAATTTCATCTACGCTGTACGGCAAAGACGGTATACTTTCTCTGGTTACGATTACATAATAGTTATCTGTGTTCTGAATAGCTAATGCAAAATCAGTACTCATAACAAAATCGTTGCCTTCATCAATAAAAATAATGCAGTCTTTCATCATGGAAAGCTGCCCGGCCCATGTCCGGCCATCCAAAACGGTACATTTCATGTTCAGCCCCTCTTATACATATAGTCCGGCAATCGGAACAAGCTCTTTCATGCTGTGGACAATCTGAGCTGTATTCATAATACGAATGTCAAAAGTTCCCTCACCGAAATCCATCAAATGGCGCAGGTTTATTGTAAGTTCGTCTGTTTCGGCCAGCTTCAGAATCCATTTAGCACAGTTATCACCACAGGTGGAGGCATTGAATATTCTGGAACGTTCATTCTTCATAAGAATTAAAGTTTTGACGCCGCCGGAAAGAGATGTAGGCGTAATCTTTCCCATGACAGGACTGTCAATTACTGCATTGTCCAAAATTAGGTTTGATTATACTATAATCCGATACCATTGTCATCAATATTAAAAAAATCAACGCTGTTGCAATACACCGTGGAACAGCGATATAATAGACAATATAATTATGGAAAAGCGGCGTCAGGTGCGGATAAACCTGCCGGAATGGAAGAACTATGGAAAAAAATCAAAAGAGCCTTGTCATCATAGACGATGGCGTCTATGGCGTAAGTCTGCCGGAGGGCACAAAAATTACGCACTTAAAAATCAGCGGCGGCAGGGTAATAAAAGACAGGGAGCCAACGCCGGAGCCCACCCATGGGGCATTGTGCGCGGCGATTATCCTGCGGGTATGTCCGCAGATACCGGTTATCAGCATTAAAATCATGGAACAGGGCACGGCCGGGGACATCCGGCGGCTTTCCGCGGCGCTTTTGTGGTGTTTGGAAAATAAGGTAACTTTGGTGCATATGAGTCTCGGGACGCTGGTGTATGAATTGAAGGACAAAATAGAGGACACCGTGAGGAAGCTTTCGGAGAACGGCACATTGATGGTGGCGGCTTTCCATAACAGGAATATTCCCACCTGGCCGGCGGCCTTTCCGGGGGTTTTCGGCGTCCGCGGGGATAAGAGGGGCGTCCTTGAAAACCGCGGCATAGCCTTTGACAGCGGGTTTCCGGGAAACCGGGAGAACAGTCTCATTGCCTGTATCAGCGAGAGCCTCGGGGAAGGGATTGAGGATATCCGGTATGCCAACAGCTTTGCCGCGCCGGTGGTAACGGCAAGGCTGGCGGAGATGGCGGTTTCGGGGGAGGACATTACCTTTGAAAAGGCTCTTACGGTGTTGGAGAGGGAGGCGGCTTTGTATCCGGAGGGAGCTTTTGAGGGGATGTACTGCCGGTTTCCTGGAAAACAGACAGAGGAAGCGGAAATACCGGTGCTGTGGATTGAGTGGGAGCTGCTTGCGCCGATTTACGGAGAATTTGAGAAGGACGGGTACGACGTTACGGTCTTTTCGGACCGGGGAGAGGGAGTGCCCCTTGCCCTTTATGGGCAGGCGGAATGTATGGCGGAAGGGTTCCCCCGTACAATGGCGGGGATTTATCCGGCGGACGCTCTGCTTTTTTCTACAGGTGAAAGGCCGGGACTGCCTTTTTCGGAAATCGACATGTATGTGGCCGGGGAAGCGGGAAAAATCCGCGTCAGCGTGGAGGCCGGGGAGAGGGTTTTCGCGTCAGAGGGGGAGGTTTTTCTTTTTATTAAGGAATATTTTGCCTGATATTTTACATTAAGAGGCTTTAAGGGCCGGAAAGGAACGAATGTGGAGGGGACGACGAGACGAAATCGGGAGCTGCTTTTCAGATGTTTTGGATATGTACTGCCATATAAAAGAGAACTGGCTGCTGCTGCGGCCGCTCTTTTGGGTGTGACGGCGGCGGGGTTTTTGCAGCCGCTTGCCATACGGAAGATAATGGACGACGGGATGATTGAAAAGGATATGTCCGGCATCCTGTTTTTCTCCTGCCTTTTGGGGGCGTTGGTGGTGGCCTCTCAGGCGCTGGAGTTTTTTCAGACAAGGGTCTTTGTGAAAATCCACAACGCATCCTATGAGGCGGTTTCCCTGCAGGTGTTCGACAAGGTACTGCGTCTTAGGAAGGATTTTTTTACGGACAGGAAGAACGGGGAAATTATCAACTGTCTGACGTTGGATATGATGCAGGTGACGTCGGTGACGGACAGGTACATTGTGATGAGCGCGGGATATGTGTTCCGCATTGTGAGCGGCTCGGCAGGGCTTTTCCTCATCAGTCCGGGGCTTGCCATGGCAGTGCTCGCCATGATACCCTTAAAGTATCTTTCGGTGCGGCGGCTTTCTGCCCGGCGAGAGGAGAATATGCGGGAGGACATTGAGGCCAACAGGCGGTTTTCACGATGGTTTGACGATACCCTTGACGGGATTGGGGAGGTGCATTTGTGGTATCTTGGCAGGCAGAGGAAGGAGGCCTTCGGAAGGCTTCTTCGGGAGCTTCTCTCTGTCCGGGAAAAGGGAAGTATGACGGACGCATGGAATCTTTTTACGGAGATGGTGCTTTCATGGGGCGTGGACGTGGCTCTGTATATCCTTGGCGGGGCGCTGGTGTGCCGGGGGGATTTGACAGTGGGGGCGGTGGTCGCTTTCATTTCCTATTCCGGTTACGTGACGGGGCCGGTGGCTTCCCTGATAAACCTGAAAATGCATTTTGCGAGAATCCTGCCCTCGGCGGAGCGGCTTTTTTCTTTTCTTGACAGGGAGGAGGAGGAAAGCGGTGTGAGGGAGCTGCGAAAGGGCGGCTGCGCGCCGGTGCTTTCCTTTGACGGGGTGCGGTTTTCCTACGGGGAGAGCCGGGAGGTGCTAAAGGGCGTGTCCTTTCAGATAATGCCGGGAGAGAAAGTGGCTTTTATCGGCAAAAACGGGAGCGGGAAGTCCACTATTTTCAATCTCCTTCTGCGTTTTTATGAGCCCTGTGGAGGGGAAATTATGGCGGATGGAATCCCTGTGAGGGAATTTCCCGTGGATGAATACAGGGGGCTTTTTTCCGTGGTAAGCCAGGAACCCTATCTTTTCATGGACAGTATTATCGGGAACGTGGATTTGTCAGGGAAGAGGAGCCGGGAGGAAATAGAAAGGGCTCTTGTGCAGAGCGGAGCGGCCGGATATATCGGAAAATTCCCGGAGGGGGAGCTGACGCAGACCGGGAACAGGGGAATGAAGCTCTCGGGCGGGGAAAAGCAGAAACTGGCGGTGGCGAGGGCTCTTGTAAAGGACGCGCCGGTTGTGCTTTTGGACGAAGCCTCCTCGGGGTATGACGTGGAATCCGATAAGTACCTGCACCATATCATCACCCATGAGATGGAGGGAAAGACGGTGCTGATGATAACCCACCATTATCACCAGCTTGAGGGCTTTGACAGAATTTTTTACCTGAAGGACGGGAAGTTGAGGGAGCAGGAGCAAGAAAAGTGAACCAGACCAGATAGTAAAAGATAAAATCTTGACGAACCCCGCTTCCCATGTATATAATTAAGTACAATTTAATGTATAATGTATACAATGTAATAAGGAGGGACCCACGAAGTGGGAGGATGCCTTATTACCTGCAGATGCGGCGAACGAAGTTCGCATTTCATGCATCTGCTCTATAAATGTAATAAGGAGGGACCCGCAGATGAGCATCACGCATAAAGCCTATGCCAAAATCAATCTTGGCCTGGATGTAATAAGAAGGAGGCCGGACGGCTACCATGAAGTAAAGATGGTAATGCAGACAGTGGATATCTGGGACAGACTGACTTTTGATAAAACTATCCGGCCGGGGATTTCCCTTCAGATAGATTCCTGGGGCGGAAAAGCGGTTAGCGGGACGACCGGTTCGTCTCCTGACGAGGCGGAGATTCCGGCAAGCCGGGACAATCTTATTTTTAAGGCTGCGGATATGATTATAAATGAGTACGGCATAGAGTCCGGGGTGGAGATTACGCTGCAGAAGAATATTCCCGTGGCGGCCGGCATGGCGGGCGGGAGTACGGACGCGGCGGCGGTGTTCCACGGGCTGAATGAGCTTTTTGACCTGAAAATGACTCTGGAACGGATGCAGGAAATGGGGGTGAAGCTGGGCGCGGATATTCCCTATTGTATCGCGGGGGGCACGGCGCTTTCGGAGGGTATCGGCGAGGCGCTGACTTATCTTCCGTCACCCCCTGATTGTGTTCTGGCGGTGGCGAAACCGGATATTCATGTATCCACTAAATTTGTATATGAGAATCTTCATCTGGAAAACCTGAAAAAGCACCCGGACATCGACGGAATGGTGGAGGCAATAAAAGACGGGAACCTTTCGGGAATCACTGAAAGAATGGAAAATGTGCTGGAAACGGTCACCGTGAGGGAATATCCGGTGATTGCCGACATTAAAAAAACGATGATGGAAAAGGGGGCGGAGAATGCGCTGATGAGCGGAAGCGGCCCTACGGTGTTTGGTATTTTTAAGGGAAAAGAGGCGGCGGGGGCGGCCGTGGAGGAGATAAAAAGAGCTGGGCTTGCCGGTCAGGTATTCGTGACGGGATTCCACAGATTATGAAAAGCCTGTATTTTTGGCGGGCACATGTATTTGGACGGATTCAGGTAAAGGAGGAGAGGAGGACGCGGCATGGACGAACTGTTTCAGGTAGGCATGGACGAATTTTTACCTTTGAGAGATGTGGTATTCAATACGCTGCGTAAGGCGATTCTGACAGGGCAGTTAAAGCCCGGGGAACGTCTTATGGAGGTTCATCTTGCAAACCGGCTGGGAGTCAGCAGGACGCCTATCAGGGAAGCCATCAGGAAGCTGGAGCTGGAGGGTCTGGTGATTATGATTCCCAGACGCGGCGCGGAGGTGGCGAGAATCACGGAAAAGAGCTTAAAGGACGTGCTGGAGGTGCGGCGGGCGCTGGACGCTCTCAGTGTGGAACTGGCCTGCGACAGAATTGTGGAGGCGGATTTGGAGCGGCTCCGGGAGGCATGCCGGAACTTTGAGCAGGTGGCAAAGGAGGCGGACGCTTCGGTCATAGCGAAGGCGGACGTTGCGCTCCATGATATTATCGTGGAGGCTACCGGAAACAGGCGGCTGCAGCAGCTTGTAAACAATCTTTCAGAGCAGATGTACCGCTACCGGTTCGTCTATATTCAGGAGGAAAGCCGGCATGATAATTTGGTGGCCGAGCACAGGGAAATCTATGAGAGTATTGTGAGCCGCGACAAGGAGCGCGCATCGGCGGCGGCAAAGCTGCATATCGACAATCAGGAAAAGGCGATTGTGCGGCAGATACGGATGGAGAATGAAGGCAGAAAATTTATTTGAATAAACCCGTCAAAAGAGGAAACACTCTTACCAGAAACAAAAAACGGCGTATTGGCGCTGCAGCCGGCCTTATCGGCGGCAGGGGCCAAACCGGTATAACGGGAAGAGTGAATGATGAGAAAATTATATGAAACGGCTGTAATATTATTGGGAACCCTGGGCTGGTGGGGATTTGTTTACCCGGAGCTTTGTCTTAGCGATGATGTGTATGAAGAAAAGGCGGAGTGGGAGCCGGGTACGATTTGTATAAAAAGCCGGGTTGCGGAATATGTATATCAAATAGAAGAAAATACAGCAGTGGAAAAGAGAGCTGAAAATGATAAACAAAAATTCGCCTGTGGGGGTTTTTGACTCCGGGATAGGGGGGCTTACGGTGGCAAGGGAAATCATGCGCCAAATCCCCAATGAAAAAATTATTTATTTTGGAGATACCGCGAGGGTTCCCTACGGCAGCAAGTCAAAGGAAACCATTACAAGATATTCCCGCCAGATTGTGCGTTTTCTGCAGGCCCGGGAGGTAAAGGTGATTGTTGCGGCCTGCAATACCGCCAGCGCGTTTGCTTTGGACGAAATAGAAAAGGAAACGGATATCCCCATAATCGGGGTGATAAAGCCGGGCGCGAGAGTGGCGGCGGCGGTTACGGAAAACGGGAGAATAGGCGTGATAGGAACCGAGGGAACGATTGACAGCAGCATTTATTCCCGGTACATAAAAAAAATCAAACCGGAGGCAGCCGTTACGGGTAAGGCGTGTCCTCTGTTTGTGCCTCTTGTGGAGGAGGGATTGTGGGAAGACCCTGTGACCGATGAAATTGCCAAAAGGTATCTTACGGAGCTGCTCGATATCGGAATCGACACGCTGATATTAGGCTGCACCCATTATCCTCTGATTCGCTCCACGGTGGGAAGGATTATGGGAGAGAGCGTTTCGCTGGTAAACCCTGCCTATGAGACTGCGAGAGAACTCAAAAGGCTGCTGGGAGAAAAAGGAATGTTAAACGACGAGGCGGCAAGGCTGGGAGATAACCGCTATCGCTTTTATGTCAGCGACGCGGCGGATAAATTCAAACGGTTTGCCAATTCCATTATCAAATACGGGATTTTATCCGCGGAAATTATCAATATAGAGGAGTATTAGGAGAGACGCGCAGATTCGGCGCAGGACTGGATTGGAGAAAAATTATGACAAAAGACATACTTCTGTCCCTGAAGGGTCTTCAGATAGAATACGAGGAGGGCTCCGACGCGGTGGAGACAATAACGCCGGCCAGCTATTACCGTAAAGGCGGCAGCCATTACATAGTATACGATGAAATGACGGAGGGGTTTACGGAAACCACCCGGAATATTATCAGGTTTCAGGATTCCTACCTTGAGGTGTTTAAGAGAGGGCTTATCAATGTCCGCATGGTCTTTGAGGAAAGCAAAAAAAATGTCACCAGCTATCAGACGCCTTTCGGGAATATTTTGATCGGGGTTGATACGGAATCCGTGCAGATAAACGAAAAGGAAAATCAGATAAGCGTACTGGTGGATTACACTCTGGAGGCAAATTATCAGTATCTGGCGGATTGCCGGATAGAGATGGAGCTTCGTCCAAGGAAAGACGGAATCAGCCTGGCATAGTGGGATATGAACATAAAAGGAGGGCAGTACGCTTTGCGGACTGCCCGTTGTTTGCAAAAGCTGCGGCTGTTATTTCAGCGGTTTCGCACCGGTCTTTTCCTGTGCTTTCTCGAGGGCTCTCTTGAAGAAGCCTTTTTTCTTTGCGGGGGCCTGGGGCGCTTTGCCGTGGAGCCCTTTTACGCCTGTGATATAAATGCCGCTGACAACGGCTTTTACTTCTTTCTTTACGGGAACGGAATCAAAGATTTTTTCGTCGCAGACAAGAGACATAATCTGGGGACCAATCTTGGCTTTCACAATCGGAAGCTTGGAGCCCCGAAGGAGCTTCGGCGTCTGGGACAGAACCATGGGCGGCAGCCCGGCGTCTTTTATTTTCATCCGCTTTTTGTCGATAACCAGCATGGAAACGGTCTGTTTCATGGCTTCAATCTGTTCCTGCTGTTGGGCCTGGCGTTTCTGGGCCTTTTTCCCGAGGAAATATAATACGGCGATAACAATGGCTAAAACAGCCAGAATAACTAATGTAACGATGAGAGCTGTATTCACGATAAACCTCCTGACGATTTCCTATGCAAATGATATGGCATATTTCTAAGTAATATTATCATTTTTGGGAGAAATAGGCAAGAGGTTTCATTGAACTTGCGCCTGATTTGGTATATAATTAAACTTCGAGGGGTGTCAGACTATTATGAAAAAGGAGACCAGAATATTTTATGAAATTTTTTAACCGGAAAAAACTGACGGCATTTACCTTTGCCATGCTGGCAGGCGTCTGCACGGCATGCGGAGGGAAAAGCCCGGACGAGCTTAAGTATGTTACGGACTTAAAGGCGAAGGACTATGTAATTTTGGGGGAGTATAAGGGAATAGAGGTAGCGGTGGCGTCGCCGGAGGTGTCCGACGAGTATCTTGAAGGGGCGCTTCGCTATATGATGATGGAGAACGCGGAATATGTGCCGGTTACAGGGCGCGGCGTGGAAAACGGAGACAGGGTGATTATAGATTTTGAGGGGAAGCAGGACGGCGTGGCCTTTGCGGGAGGGACTGCCAGCGGGTACGAGCTGATTATCGGCTCAGGGCAGTTTATCGACGGCTTTGAGGACGGCGTGGTCGGAATGGAAATCGGGGAGACAAAGGACCTTGATTTGAAGTTTCCCGACCCGTACAATCCGAATCCCGATTTGTCGGGAGCGCCGGTGGTATTTACCGTAACGCTCCATGAAATCGGCGAGCCGAAGACGCCGGAGCTGACGGACGAGTACGTGGCCGGATTAGGGCTTACGGACTGCAGCACCGTTGAGGAGTATAAGGAATATGTCCGTGAAAGGCTTACAGAGCAAAGACAGGCGGATTTTGAGGCGGAGAGGGAAAACGCGGCCGTGGAGGCGCTTGAGTCGGCCAGCCGCTTCGAGGAGCCGCCGGAGGCAATGGTAAACCGTATTTTCGGGATTCTTACCAGCAATGCGTCAGCCTATGCAGGCATGTATCAGATGGAAGTGGGCGATTATGTGGCAAATGTCTACGGAGGCACGGCGGAAGAATACCAGGATACCCTTCGCAAGCAGGCTGAGATTATATCCAGACGTTATATTATGCTTGCGGCGATTGCCGATGAGGAAGGCTTAAAGGTGTCGGACGAGGAGCTTGAGGAAAATGTCACCGGCGACAATATCGATAAGGAGGCTTTGCGGGAATCTCTTCTTGTACAGAAGGCGGCGAAGTTTCTGGGGGAAAACGCCTCGGTGTCCGGGACATAGGTTTCGCGGCGGGAGAAAACAGGATGAGGAAACACAAGGTCAGACTTTTGGCGGTAATTTTATCATTTGTGATGCTGATTTTTGCGGCGGAGCCGGTAGCGGCTACGTCTATTTCCGATTTGGAAAGACAGAAGCAGGAGTTGGAGAGGCAGAAGAAAGACGCGGACGCGAGAAAGCGGCAGGAGCAGCAGAAATATGACAACGCTGCCGGCGTGGCGGATTCCATTCAGGAGAACGTGGACGAGGTAGCGGGAGAAATCGACGAAATCGACGCCGCCCTGGTGGAGACCATTGCCAGTGTGGAAATTATCGAAGAAGAAATCAGGGAGAAGGAAGAACAGAT
>CAMSTM010000138.1 GCA_947063675.1 uncultured Lachnospiraceae bacterium
TTCCGGGCGAACTTTTCCAAGTGCATCGATAGAAATCCTTCCGTATAACCCGCCGGTACGGTTATATTTCATGCAGTCATATCTGTCTTCTTTGAAGAAAGAGTTTATGATAAGCACCTCCTTTTTTGTTTCCTGGAATAGGTTCAGTATATAGCCAAACTGTACATAATTCTTTCCACAAGGAGATGAAAATTGTGCAATTTCAGTCATTACGGTTATAGAATGATTCCGGCCATCTGACCGGCTTCTAAAGATTCCACCTGAGAAACCTCTGTTTTTTCCGCGCTCATCTGTCTCCATTTAAGAGGAGAAACTCCCTTTGCGGCGGCAAACTGACGGTTAAAGGTGGACGCAGTAACAAAGCCTGTCTGTGCTGCCACTTCACTGATTGGCATTTCCGTGCTTAAAAGCAGCTTGCAGGCGGCTTTGATTCGATATTGATTCAGATATTCAAGGGGCGGCGTATGGGTCACCTGCTTAAACACACGGCGGAACTGCTCCTCGCTTAAGGCGCAGATTTCCGCCAGCATTTGAATTGTGATTTTTTCCATATAATGCTCCTGAATATAGACAAGAACAGGTATCACTTTGTTTTGTGCCGGCTGCCGGGGAATTTCATCGGATATTTCCTCCTGGCAGGCTGCATATTCCGCAAGAAAGGAAAGCAGAAGCCCCTTAATGGTATTGGCTCTCACTTCGCTCTGGTGAAACAGGTGGAGCATCATTCTCACCTTCCGCATCAGGGACGGATATTCGCTTTCCGGGAAAATATTGCCGGCCGTCGGGTTATCCATAAGAAGCCTCTTATCGTTTCCCAGCTCCTCATATCTTGTCCCCTTAAGGGCCGCCCCTGTGTCCGCCATTATCCATTCCCACTTGCTTTCCATCCCCTCCTGTGCGGCAAACATATGGATGGTATTGGGCGCAATCACGCAGATATCTCCCGGCTTATAGGCTTCTTTTTTATCCTCTATGAAACCAAATCCCCTTCCTTCATAGCAGTAACCGATTTCCATACAATTGTGAAAATGCGCTGCCATTTCTCCCTGTTTTCCATGTCCCCATACATTGCCGATAAATGCAAAGGCCGAGGTGTGAATCGGGATATTATAGCGGCGGTATTCCAGCTTAAAATCATCATATGACAGTTTTTGCATAATATCTGCTCCTAATCATAAAGATTTATTTTTATAATAGCATATTGTATAATATATAAAAAGGAGGCCTGTGATGGATGAGTCTAAAATTTCTATAAAGATTTCCGGATGGATTGATGTTCATAAGGAAGAAATTCTTTCCGATTTAAAAAAAGCAGTTGAAATTCCAAGTGTTTCCGAGCCGGATTCCGGAGCGGAGCCCTACGGACATGCCTGCCGGGAGGTGCTAGACTGTATGCTGGACGCTGCGGAGGGATACGGCTTTGAAACCAAAAACTACCATTATCATGTGGGAGGCGTGTTTTTTAACCGCCTTGCGGCTTCTTCCCGGCGCATAGGTATCTGGTCCCATCTTGATGTGGTTCCGGCCGGGGATAACTGGTCTTTTCCGCCTTTTACCCTGACGGAAAAGGACGGTTTTTTAATCGGAAGGGGCGTTCAGGACAACAAATGCGCCGCCGTGGGCGTACTCCACGCCTTCCGCTGTATCAATGAGCTTTTCCCGAAGCTTCATTATGAATATGCGCTTTACATGGGCTGCAGCGAGGAAAACACCATGGACGATGTAAAATTTTTTGCAGGCCGCTATGAGCAGCCTGATTTGTCTCTGGTTGCGGACTGCGGTTTTCCCGTGTGCTACGGAGAAAAAGGGATTATTGATGTGTGCTTTACCAGCGAAAGGGCGCTGCCGGACTATCTTCTGGAATTTTCCGCCGGAACCGCATCCAACACGATTCCCGACGCGGCTTCTATAACCCTGCGCCTTAACGAAAATAATATTTCCACAATTACCGCACAGGGAGTTTCCGCCCATGTCATTGCCCCGGAGCGCGGAAAAAATGCGATTTCCCTGCTGCTGGAAAGCTTAAAAGCGGACGGAATGGTGTCCGGGGATGAGGACTGGTTTGATTTTCTCATGAAAATCAGTGCGGACGGCTACGGGAAGGCTGCCGGGATTGCCTGCAGCGACGAAGTGTCGGGAGCCCTCACGGGAACCGCCACCCGGGCAGAAATTTTAAACGGCGCTCTCAACATCTGTGCCAATTACCGCTATCCGATTTTTGACGGCATTGCCGTCAAAGAGGACAATACCCTCTCCGACGGCTCACGGCTTCTTGACAGTCTTGAAGCCCTTGCCGGGGCTCATGGATTTTCCATGAAGGTTGTCAAAAATTCGAAACCCAGCTATTATGAGCCGGATTCGACGGCAGTAACCACGCTTACGGACGCTTTCAACAGAATTACGGGTCTTGAGACGAGAGCCTACACCATGAGCGGCGGCTCCTATGCAAGGCAGCTGAAAAACGCCGTCGCTTTTGGAATGTCCATGCCCGGCAAGAGTATTTATAAGGAATATGAAGGCGACCCGCGGGGGGATTACCATCAGGCCAATGAATCCTTAAACATCATGGAATATTTAAAAGCCATTGAAATTTATATCCAGTGTATTTTAGAATTAGATAAGCAGGAAATTTGATAAAACAGAGAAAAGGGAGAAAATATGGACACCAGAGAATATGCCTGTTATACAAAAATACTGAAAGAACAACTGATTCCGGCCACCGGCTGCACGGAGCCCATCGCACTGGCATACGCCGCCGCCGTGGGAAGGAAAACCCTTGGCAGGCTCCCCGAAAAGGTTACTGCTGCGGTCAGCGGCAGCATTGTCAAAAATGTAAAGAGCGTGGTGGTTCCCGCCACCGGAGGGATGAAGGGTATTGAAACCGCAATTGCCGCCGGGATTGTTGTGGGGAGGGAGGACAGCGCGCTGGAGGTTCTCTCCTGCGCGCCGACAGATACCGCGGAAAAAATCAGACATTTCCGGAAACAATGTCCCATTAAAGTGGAATTATCCGAATCGGAGAGAGTCTTCGATATCCAGATTACAATGGAGGCGGAAAATCTTTCCTCGCTGGTGCGTATCGTTGACACCCACACGAATATCGTGCTGATTAAGCGGAATGACAAAGTCCTTCTGGAAAAGGAAATCCCCGGGGAGGACGGAAATGTGCAGGAGGGAGAGCTGCTGGAAATCTCCAAAATTGTGGAATACGCACAAAACTGCGCCCTCTCGGATGTGTCGGAAACCATCGAGCATCAGATTGCCTGCAATACCGCCCTGTCTGCGGAAGGCATGAGCGGCGGCTGGGGCGCGGAAATCGGAAGAATTCTTTTATCGGGAAAGGAAGCTCCCGACATAAAGCTGCGGGCAATGGCGGCGGCGGCGGCCGGTTCCGACGCGCGCATGAGCGGGTGCGAGCTTCCGGCGGTGATTAATTCCGGCAGCGGCAATCAGGGACTTACCGTCACCATGCCCATTGTAGAGTATGCGAAGGAACTGGGCGCCAGCCACGAACAGCTCCTTCGGGCGCTGGTTCTCGCCAATCTCACCGCTGTCCGCATCAAGCAGTCCATCGGCTACCTCTCCGCCTACTGCGGGGCTATCTGCGCCGGCTGCAGCGCGGCGGCCGGCGTGGCGTTCCTTTACGGCGAAAATGAAAGCGTTATCGAGCATACTGTGGTAAACGGCCTGGCAATTCTTTCGGGAACCATCTGCGACGGCGCCAAGCCCTCCTGCGCCGCCAAAATTGCCATGGCGGTAAACGCCGGGCTTTTAGGATTTCAGATGGCGCTGGCCGGCAAGGAATTTGTCCACGGCGAGGGCATTATCAAAAAGGGCATTGAAAACACTATCGAGGAAGTGGGCGTCCTTAGCCGGGACGGAATGAACATCACCAATAAGGTAATTCTGGACATTATGGTAAAAGAATAGTAGTTGAAATCCTCCCGGATTCCATGTAAAATACACTGGAGAACAATTATATATAAAAGGAGGGTGACGCCGCAGTCTTTCTTCTGCGACAGCGAACATGAAAAAAATTCAAACGAAAATCATGGTTATGGTGATTCTCGCCACAATGGGCGTTGCTTTTGTCAACGTGGTTTTAAGCACGATGATTTCACGAAACTCCACGGTATCGGCAATCGAACAATCCCTGACCGAAACAACGGAGCTTGCAGCTCTTGCCGCACAGAATATGATATCCACCTATACTCTGACCGTCTCGGAAATTGCTTCCTCCCCGGTTCTTACCGACCCGGAAGTTTCTCTCTCCGAAAAGCAGGCGTTTCTGCAGTCAAAGGTAGACGCCTACTATATGCGCTTCGGCGGCATGGCGGACGCCGGCGGATTTGACTCGTTTCACAATGCGGATGTCTCCGGGGAGCCGTTTTTTCAGGCGGCCCTTGAGGGAAAGAGCTATATGTCCACTCCCTACAGCGAAGGAAATGATATGTATCTTGTGGTATCTGCGCCTGTAATTTCAAACGGCACTGTCCGGGGCGTCGTTTATTTCCTGTGCGATACCAATCTTCTCCAGTCTATCATAACCGAAATAAAGATAGGCGAGGAAGGGGACGCCTATATTCTGGATAAAGAAGGAACCACTATCGCCGCCGTTGACACCGGGGAGGTTCAAAGTAAGGAAAATCTCATCCGCGAGATGGCAGATAACCCGGATGACGAATACATACAGAAATTAGGCTCCATAGAAAAGAAAATGATTGCCGGTGAAAGCGGTATCGGAAGATATACTTACCCGGAGGAAGACAACGCGGCGTATATCCAGGGATATACTCCCATTCCCGGCACGGATGGGTGGAGCGTTGCGGTGACATTAAGCGAGGACGAATTTCTCCATTATGCATATGTGGGAAATAACGTGCAGCTCTTTATCTGCGCCCTGCTGTGCATTCTCGTAATCATAATTTCCGCTTTTGTATGCCGCTCAATTACAACCCCCATTGTCAGATGCGCAAAGCGGCTCCATGCGCTTTCCGAAGGCGATTTAAACAGCCCTGTCCCGGAAGCACGCGGAAAGGACGAGACCCGCACCCTTTCGGATTCCACTGCCCATCTTGTGGAAAGCTTCAGGGTCATGATGAATGAAATCGGCAGCATATTGAGCAGTATTGCAGACGGCAACCTGACCGCCGAAAGCGTAAAGGAACATTATCCCGGCGATTTCAAGGCCCTTCAGGCGAGTCTTGACACTATCACAGCTAAGCTGAACCAGACTATGAGCGGTATTGCGCAGGCAACATCCCGTGTATCGGAGGGCTCCGCCGAGGTCGCCTCCTCCGGCATGGCTCTTTCCCAGGGCTCCATACAGCAGGCCAGCGCCGTGGTAGAGCTTTCCAGCACCCTGTCCGATATGGACGAGGATGCGAAAAAAACCGCTCTCCTGTCGGAGAAAACCAAAACCACAGTAGATAATGCCGGAGCGCAGCTCCAGGAAAGCCGCCGGCACATCGACGGCCTGAATGATGCCATGGAGCTGATTACTTCCACCTCCGGCGAAATCGAGAAGATTATTAATACCATCGACGATATTGCCGCCCAGACGAATATTCTGGCTCTCAACGCCTCCGTGGAGGCTGCAAGAGCCGGCGAAGCCGGAAAAGGATTTGCCATTGTGGCAAACGAAGTGAGGGAGCTCGCCCACAAATCCGACGAAGCCGCAAAGGCAACCATGAATTTGATTCAGCGCTCCATCAGCGCTGTGAGCAGCGGCAGCGAAGCCGTGAAAGAAGTGACCGTTTCCGTAAACGCCGTCGCCACCCTTGCCGGGCAGGTAACGGAACAAATGGACAGAATGGCCGAGGCTGTGGAACGGCAGACCACTTCCATCAATCAGGTTAATCTCGCCGTCAGCCAGATTTCCGAGGTTGTGCAGTCCAACTCGGCTGCCGCCGAAGAAAGCGCCTCCACCAGCGAGGAGCTTTCCAATCAGGCCGCGGTTCTCAATCAGCTTGTGGAAGGCTTTACGCTCCACAAATAATATTGAAAGGCCAAAATTAAAAATGCCGGTGAACTTGTGAGCCGTCTCACAGATTCATCGGCATTTTTCTGTAATCAGCCGGCCTGCGAAACACGCTGACCGCTTTGCTTCTTAAACGTACATTTAATATCCCTTAAATTTTAATAACCGCTTTCACAATATCCGCCTTGTTGTTCACGCTCAAATCCATGGCCTTCTGAACATCGTCAAGGTCAAACACCTCCGTCACAATCCCTTTCAGGTTCACCTTTCCGGCTGCCACAGCTTCAATTGCCATGGGATAAATATGGCGGTAGCGGAACACCGTCTTAAAGGTCAGCTCCTTGTCCAGTACAAGACTCATTGGAAGGGTCATCTCTCCGCTCTTGCTGTAACCCACAAGTACAATGGTGCTGCCTTTTTTCGTCATATGGATTGCCTGAACTGTGGTAATCTGCGTGCCCGCGGTCTCGATTGCCAAATCGCATCCCTTTCCTTCCGTCAGCCGCATCACCTCTTCCACAGCGTCCGTTTTGCTTCCGTTAATCACTCCGTCCGCTCCCAGCTCCAGCGCCTTTTCCAGACGTTTTTCCATAATATCCACCACATAAACCTTAGATACGCCCATTGCCTTTAACGCCATCATGGTCACAAGGCCGATGCATCCGCTGCCTAAAACCACAGCGCTCTGCCCGGCCCGCGCGCCTCCTTGCATTGCCGCATGAAAGCCCACCGCCAGAGGCTCAATCAGCGCTCCCTCCATGGTGCTCACATTGTCCGGCAGCTTAAAGCACAAATCCGCTTCATGTGCAACATACTCCTGAAATACCCCGTCTACCGGCGGCGTTGCAAAGAACACCACATCCGGGCAGAGATTGTATCGGCCTGTTTTGCAGAACTCGCAATGTCCGCAGGTTTTTCCCGGCTCTAAGGCCACCCTGTCTCCCGCTTTCAGGTGCTTCACGTTCTTTCCCACCTCCACAACGGTTCCCCCGGGCTCATGGCCAAGGACAAAAGGCGGCTCCACCACATAATTTCCGATTGCCCCCGTCTCATAGTAATGAAGGTCGCTTCCGCAGATACCCACATACTCCAGCTTTACCAGCACCTCGTCATCCTTTGCTTTCGGAATATCCCGCTCCTCAAATCCCATTTTCCCGATTCCAAGCATAACGGCTGTTTTCATTTTTCCTTCCATAAAGTAATCCCTCCACACTTAATTAAATAGTTTAATTATGTATCCATGATACTACTCTTGCAGACGGTTGTCAATCATTGCTTTTCGCTTTCACATGGCAACAGGAAATTTACTTTTTTCTTCCTCCGGAAACCGCCCCATAAAGCAGAAACCAGCCCAAACAGTGCGCCATAAGAATAAGCAGTTCTCCTGCAATCTCCGTCTTTCCGCCGCCTGCCAGCTTCATAATCCCTTCAAAAGCGGCATTAGAGGGTACAAGATTGCAAAGTGCCGAAATCAACCCCTTTGTCTGAAGCAGCCAGGATAATAGCGGAAACGCCATAAATACAATCATTAAAATTTTAATATAGACCACACCGACCATAAGACCACCGGAAAATTTACCGATAAACAGTCCAATCAGCGCCGCCACAAAAGCGGAAAGTATAATCAGCGCCAGCATAAGAAGCGCGCTTTTAAACGGCAGCCTGAAACAGATTCCGGCGGTAAGAAGGGCGGACAGACAGCCGCCTGCAAAGCCTACAAATATCTTCTGCATCACGTACCGGCTCTGTGTGGCGGGCAATATCTGATTGACAAGGTCAACGCCGTTTTCCTTTTCGGATATCATATTCACGGCATTAAAGGTACACCCCATGAACATGGCCACAATCAGCGTCATGGCGGCAAAAATATTCTGAAAGTCTTCCATTACGTCAGGCCGCTCCAGAACAGTGACCTTTGCCTGCCCGGCTTTTTCCCGCCCGGCATACAGTGCGGGAAGTGTGTCGGCCGTCTGACGGAATATGTCAATTTCATCGCCGGATACCATTGTTTCGATTCCGGCATCGCCCGCTTCCACCCCGATTAGATTTGTAGCGGGGTCGTTGACGGCGGCAGTTAATTTCTCCTGTGTTTCATATACAGTTACAGAACCATAGTCTTCCAGCCACGAAAGAGTCCGCTCCGACAGCTCCCCTTCCAATACTCCAAAATGAAATTCCGTTACGGAAGACAAATCTATTCCCCCCATGAGCCGTAAGGCCAAAGCAACAATAACCGGCAGTAAAAAAGACATGATACAGAATTTGTCCTTCCGGACGCTTTTAAGCTGATAAATCAACCCTTCCATCGTCACCCTTCCTTTCCCGCTTCTTTACGAAATGCAAATTGAACAATCATAAACAGAACGGCAATCCCGCACACACAGCAGATATAGTAAGCCGGCTCCGCGGCAGCCGCCCCGAAAAAGGCGTTTTTAAGCCCCATATATACTTGGTAAAAGGGATGCCAGTTTATCCACGCCATTTTTACGGAAGTGTTCGCCGACAAAAATACAGGCGTTAACGCAAAAACCGCAATTACCAGATAGGCCAGGGAAAACTGCCGAAAATCACTTAACAGCATCGCGCATCCCAATCCCGTAAGCGCCATAATTACCGACAAAATTCCGGTCTGCGCCAATACGGCGGGCAAAATGCTGACTGTATCGGGAAATCCGACATTCAGCGCCAGCATCAATAGCGCGAATATGAAATCAGATAGCAGGAAAACCACGATTTTAGATAAAAGAAAAAGGCTTTTTTCCAGCGGAAGGACTGCATGGACACGGATAACTCCCATTTGCTTTTCTTTGAACAGTACGGAAGCAATCCCAAGAAAACCTACGGCAGTAATTTCAATAAACAGCAGTTCGCAGGAAATTTCCTTCCGCTGCTTTTGCTCTTTCGTGTTGACGCCGCCACACTGTGCAGCATACCCGCTGTCGGGGCAAAGAAGGGAGAGGGCGTAGTCGGCCCTGTGATTATCCGCCTTTTCGCTCCCGGTATACAGGATAACCTCCGGCCTGCCCGAGCTGACATCGATTCCCACGCCGTTTGTATCGGACAAGAGCGCCGCGTCTAATTCTTCCGGCGACGTTACCGGCAAAATCAGCCCGGACACTTCCTTCTGCGTCCCCTCCGGGTCATACAGATATATATTGTAAAGCTCGTCGTTCACATATCTGACATAGACCAGATTGATAAACAGCGTATAAAAAAGAAGGGAGCCCAGGGCAACAGGGAAAAACCTTCCGGCCGCCATTAACTGAAAGTCCTTAATAAATAAAGAATAAAAATTTTTTAACATCAGGACAGCCCCCTTCCCGTATATTGGATAAACATATCCTCCAGGGTCGGCTCTTCTGAATGAATACTGAGAATTTCGTCATATGGAAAAGAAAGGCCCTTCTCCAATTCCGCAATCTCTGCTACACCCTCTTCCCGCCTGCCCCGATACAGATAATCAATCTTAACAAAGCGGCGGCTGTTCTGCTCTTTTAAGCTTTTCGGCGTATCCAACGCAGTAATCTCTCCATTGGCAATAAAAGCCACCCTGTCGCAAAGCAAATCGGCGTCCAGCATATTATGTGTGGTTAAAAACACGGTTGTACCCTTTTCCCGTTCTTCCTCTATAATCCTGCGGAATAAAACGGCGCCGGAAGGGTCAAGCCCGCTGGTGGGCTCGTCCAGAAACAGCAGCCTGGGATTGCTGATAAGCGCCCTTGCCATACTCACCCGCTGCCGCATCCCCTTTGAATACGAAGAAACCGGCTGCTTTAAGAAATCCTTCTTAAACTCCAGCTTTTCCAGAACCTCTCCGATATCCCTGCGCTGCCCCTCGGGATAAAAGGAGGCAAAATATTTCAGATTGTCAA
>CAMSTM010000139.1 GCA_947063675.1 uncultured Lachnospiraceae bacterium
AGATGACTTCCTTTGTGTTCCGGGAGACGTTAATGAGCCACCTGCTGATCTGGGAGAAAGGTGCTTGAACACAAGGTAACCGTAGGTGGAATGGGGCAGGGACGTCCTGAGCTCATACTGAAGCATATCCTTCGGATTATCCGTCTTATACGCGCCGATATCATGCATGGACGCCATGAATGCAAAATCCGCCAGCTCATATTTCTCATAGCCGCCCTTGCATTCCAGCATCTTATACAGATAATACGCCACCCTCGAGCCATGGTCCATGGCTCTTCTGTCCACCAGCTTCAGGGTGTCTCTCATTAATAAAAAAATATCTTTACTGTGAATATATTCCATAAGCCTTACCTTCCCGAAATGATGTATTCCATTGGCGTAAATATGATTCCGTCCTGCTGCCGCTCCGGCCCCAGGTCCCGAAAGCCCAGCCTGCGGTAAAAAGCGGCGCCGTAGGGCGAGGCATTCACCGTAAGCCGGCATTCATCCTTCACATAACGCGCCATCTGTTCTATCAGGGTCCTTCCGATTCCACGCCTGTGATATCTTTTATCTACAAAAAGGAGCGAAATATGACACCTGTTCCGCAGCGTAATCATTCCCACCATTCTGCCCCCGGCATAAGCGGCAAGCAGCCGGTAGTCCCCCGAAAGGAACATTCGCTTAAGTTCTGTGTCCGTTATAAAATCCTCAAAGCTCCTGACGCCTTCCGGCGTGTAATCGCCCGCTTCAAATTCCAGAAAGGTTTTCCACGCCAGCCCCATAGCATCTTCCCATTCGTCCTGGCCCGCCAGGCGTATTTCAAAAGATATCCCCTCGTCCATTGAACTGCCCTTTCAAACTACAGATATTTTATTATAACAGATTCCCTCCCACTTTACAATCAATGAACCGGCATCATTTTTATTTCCAAAACTTTTATTTCATTACCTGATTCACCAGAGGAAGCCCGTTTTCAAGGGCATAGGCGTTTTCAAGGGTAGTTTTTGCAATGGCGCACATAGCCTCCCTGGTAAAAAATCCCATGTGAGAGGTTACCAGAACATTTGGCAGAGTCATAAGGCGCGCCAGGTTTTCATCCGCAATAATTTCCCCGGAACGGTCCTCGTAAAAGACTCCCTCTTCCTCCTCGTAAACGTCAAGTCCCACGCCTCCGAATTTTCCTTCAAGCATTCCCTCAATCAGCGCTTCCGTGTCAATCAGCCCGCCTCTCGAGGTATTAATAAGGTAGACTCCCTTTTTCATGGCTGCAATGGAACTCCTGTTGACGATATGCTTCGTGCCGGAATTGAGAGGACAATGCAGGGAGATTACATCCGATTGCTCAAAAAGCTCCTCCAGGTCCACATACTCCGCCTCGATTCCCTCCACCGGAAACGGGTCATGGCAAATCACCCGCATCTGAAAGCCATTTAATATCTTAATCATGGCCTGCCCGATTTTTCCCGTACCAATGACGCCCGCCGTCTTTTCAAACAGGTCGGCTCCCATAAGGCCGTTAAGGCTCATGTTGAATTCCCTTGTCCTGTTGTAGGCTTTATGGGTCAGCCTGTTCACGGTAAGCAAAAGAGCCATAGAAAACTCCGCCACCGATTCCGGGGAATAGCTGGGAACACGCAGAAGCACAATTTTATCCTCCGCCGCTTTCACATCCACGTTATTGTAACCGGCGCTCCGAAGCAAAATGGCCTTGACCTTCATTTCATAGAGCGCGTCTATCATTTCGGCATTTACATAATCATTGACGAAAATGCAGATTGCATCATACCCCTTCGCCATGAATATGGTTTCCTGATTGCAGGACGCCTCGATAAAATGAATGTCAAAGCCATATTCCTTTCCCATCGGTTCAAACCAGATTTTATCATAAGGCTTCGTCCCGTAAAACGCAATTTTCATATAACACCTCCGTATTTTTCTGACATGTTATCTATTTTTACAGAACTATCCTTATTTTATTCTTTTACCTTTTATGAAAATAAGTTACTGAAAAAACTCTTAACGGAATTCTTCAGATTTGTAAAAAAACCGCTGACCGCGTTTGAAGCGGCGTTCTTCACCGCGCCGGTCACCACTTCGTCCACATGCTCCACAAAATCATTTCCGTATTCCTGATAAAGCCCCTGAGTTTTATCTATAATGTATTCCGCGGAAAATCCCAAATCCTCCAGCTTTTCCATGGTGGCAACCAGTTCCCCGGCATCCTCCCTGCTGATGGTAACGCCAAACTTTCCCTCTCCCTCCTTAATCGCGTTTTCAATCCCTTCCTGAGTGCTCAGCTTTCCCTCCTGCACCTGTTCTTTCAGAAAAGAAAAGACCTCGTTTGCCGTTTCCTCGTCTACCTCCTCTAAAACTGCCGACAGCTGCCGCTTTACCTGCTCCATGATATCGGCCGCTCCGCCCCCGTCCGTCTCCGCAGCGGACACATTTCCCGCAACTGTCAGAAACAGCACCATGCAGGCGGCCAGAACCGCTGAAATTTTTCTTATCATTCTTTCTCCTCGTTTTTCATTGTTTTATAATTGATATTCCTTCACTCTCTCCAATATCCATGGATAAATATCTTCATACACCTGCTGCCTGTTTTTTTCATTGAGCAGCTCGTGCCTTGCCCCCGGATAGAGCTTAATGGAAACCCTCGACATACCGGCCCTGCGGAAATCCTCGCATGCTTTCCGCACCCCTGCTCCGTAATTGCCCACCGGGTCCATATCTCCCGCAATAAAATGTACCGGAAGAGCCCCCGGCATCGCCAGAAGGTTCTCCTCCTGATTCAAACGGTCAAGAAGTGTAAACAGAGTCTGAAAGCCGTTTACCGTAAAAGTAAAACCGCAAAGCTTATCCTTCATATAAGCATCCACCACGCCCTCGTCCGTACACAGCCAGTCGAAAGGCGTCCTGGCATCGGGAATCCTGTCATTGTAGGAGCCGAATGCCAGCTTATCAATCATTTTTGCCGCATGCTTCTGCCCGAGGAACGCCCCCTGCACTGCCGTTATCAGCTTGCAGAACTTCACAAGGGCTTTCGGCTGGGAGCCGGTTCCGCATATAATTGCGCCCTGGATTCCCGTACCGTACCGGAACAGATAATTGCGCAGAATAAAGGAGCCCATACTGTGCCCTAAAATCACATAGGGGATTCCCGGATATTCTTCCTGAGTTATCTTTTTCAGGCGATGCACATCCCGGACTACCACCGTCGCCGGGTCCTGCTCGCAGAAATACCCGTAAGCGCCTTCTTCGCCCACGCTCTTTCCATGCCCCAGATGGTCGTCGCCGGTCACCAGAATTCCTTTCTCCCCCAGATACTGCGCAAGCTGTTCGTACCTCTCCACATACTCCGCCATTCCGTGAATAATCTGGAGGATACAGACCACCTTTCCCTCCGGCACCCATCTGACTGCATGTATTTTCGTAGCTCCATCCCTGGAATCAAACGTAAATTCTTCCTTTTTTACCATTGTAACCTCCCAACTTTATCCGCCCCCGCAGACGCACCGGCGCTGCCGCCGGATTCTCCGCTTTCTGACACGCAGGCGGCTGCGCAGTTTTCGCAAGCCGTAAATCATGCCGCCACGCGGCAGCGCGTCAGCAGATTTCCGCCCCTGCCGGCATTTCCTTTTCCGGCACAAGAAGCGCCAGCTTTCCTTCCTCGTCCTCCGCACACAGAAGCATCCCTTCCGAGAGAACGCCGGCCAGCTTCGCGGGCTTTAAGTTTACCAGCACCATCACCTTTTTGCCTACCATCTCCTGCGGGCTGTAGTGCGCCTTGATGCCGGAAACAATCTGCTTTACCTGGCTTCCGATTTTTACCCTGGAGCAAAGGAGCTTCTTTGATTTGGGAACCTCCTCGCAGGCGATAATCTCTCCTACCTGGAACTGCATCTTTGCAAACAGGTCGTAGGTGATTTCCTCCTTCGGCTCCAAATCAATCACATTTTCCTCTTTGTCCCCGGCCTCCGCCGCAGTACCTGCTTCGCCATCGCCGTCCTTTGCGCCTGCTGCTGCATTTCTCTCCGCAAACATGGCCTCCGCCTTCTCCGTCACTTCCTTTACGTCCAGCCTTGCAAAGAGAATTTCCGGCTTTTCCGTAACCTGATTTCCCGAAGGGTACAGGCCAAACTCACCCAGCCTGTCAAAGCTGCGAAGCTCTCCCTTAAGCTGCCCCGCGATTTTCTGTGCCGTCTCCGGCATAAAAGGCTCAAGAAGGGAAGCGCCGATTAAAATGCTCTCCACCAGATTGTAAAGAACCGTGGAAAGGCGCTCCTTTTTCTCCTCGCTCTTTGCAAGCACCCAGGGCTCCGTCTCATCAATATATTTATTGCAGCGCTTGAACAGGGCAAAAATTTCCGTAAGCGCGTCGGCTACCCGCAGCTCTTCCATCTTTGCGGCAGCCTTTCCGTAAGTCCCCGTCACAACCGCCTTTAAATCCTCGTCCACCGCTTCGGCGCAGCCTTTATCGGCCACCACGCCGCCGAAATATTTATTGCTCATGGAAATGGTTCTGTTCACCAGATTCCCCAGAACATTGGCAAGGTCAGAGTTGATTCTCTCCACTAAAAGCTCCCAGGAAATGGTTCCGTCATTCTCAAAAGGCATTTCGTGAAGCACAAAATACCGGACCGCGTCCACTCCGAAAAAGTCCACCAAATCATCGGCATAAATCACATTTCCCTTAGACTTGCTCATCTTGCCGTCCCCCTGCAAAAGCCAGGGATGCCCGAAAATCTGCTTTGGAAGCGGTTCTCCTAAGGCCATCAGGAAGATGGGCCAGTAAATGGTGTGGAAGCGCACAATATCCTTTCCAATCAAATGCAGGTCGGCAGGCCACAGCTTATGATACTGCTCCGTGCTTTCCTCACCGCAGTGATAGCCGATACCCGTGATATAATTGGTGAGAGCGTCAAGCCATACATAAACCACATGCTTATCGTCAAAATCCACAGGAACCCCCCATTTAAAAGAGGTTCTGGAAACACACAAATCCTGCAGCCCCGGCAGAAGGAAATTGTTCATCATTTCATTCTTGCGTGAAACCGGCTGTATAAATTCAGGATGGCTGTTGATGTGCGCAATCAGCCTGTCCGCATACTTGCTCATCTTAAAGAAGTAGGCTTCTTCCTTTGCGGGCTTCACCTCGCGCCCGCAGTCGGGACACTTGCCGTCAACTAACTGAGACTCTGTCCAGAAAGACTCGCAGGGAGTACAGTAGAGCCCCTCATATGCGCCCTTATAAATATCTCCCTGTTCATAAAGCTTCCTGAAAATTTTCTGCACCTGCTTTTCATGGTATTCATCTGTTGTACGGATAAAATGGTCGTAAGAGGTGTTCATCAAATCCCACAACTCTTTAATGGTTCCCGCAACGCCGTCCACAAATTCCTTCGGCGTGATTTTGGCGTCCTGGGCTTTTAACTCTATCTTCTGCCCATGCTCGTCGGTTCCTGTCTGGAAATAAACCTCGTATCCGTCTTTTCTCTTAAATCTGGCAATACTGTCCGCCAAGACAATCTCATAGCTGTTACCGATATGGGGCTTTCCCGATGTATAGGCAATCGCCGTTGTGATGTAATATTTTCCTTTATTCATGATTTCCCTCGCTTTTTTCGTTTTTATTTCCCCGGGGACAAGGCCCGGTATGCAAAGCAGACAACACCTCAAAATATCCGCCGCGCATTCGCCCGCTCCGGCGCTCTCACGCGGACTTTCAGCAAATTTTCAGGCTTACCACGCTGCACGCCGGGATTGTAAATGAAACTCCCCTCTCCGTAAGCGCCGCGCCTGCAAAGTCCGTTTCTTTTACCCTGCATGGCTCGTCAAAAGTATTAAATGCATGCATTTCCTCCGTCAGAATCTTTGCCTTTACTTCCTTCGGGCGCATTTGTGCGAAAACAAGCTCCACGGGCTGGCTCTCCTCTGCGGAAAGATTGGCGATGGTGGCAAGAATGCTTCCGTCCTTTCCCATGGATACCGACTCGCAAAGAGAAGGCATCTGATATTCCTCCATACCGGCTTTTGGCACGCCCGCAAACTCACTGGATAAAAGCTCCGCTCCCTGATGTTCCCTGTACATATGGAACACATGGTAGGTGGGCGTCAAGAGCATTTTGTCCCCTTCCGTCAGAATCACCGCCTGCAGCACGTTCACCATCTGGGCAATGCACGCCATCTTCACACGGTCACAGTGCTTATTGAAAATATTTAAGCTGACAGCCGCCACAAGGGCGTCCCGCATGGTACTTTGCTGATACAGAAATCCGGGATTCGTCCCCGGCTCCACATCGAACCAGGTGCCCCATTCGTCCACGATAAGGCCAATCTTCTTCTCCGGGTCATAACTGTCCATAATGGCTCCGTGCATCCGGATTAATTCTTCCATATATAAAGCCTTGTAAAGCGTCTGATACCATACTTTTTCATCAAAACAGGTAGCGCTTCCCTTTTCCTCCCATCCTCCCGGGGTGGTATAGTAGTGAAGGGAAAGCCCGTCCATAAATCCATGGAAATCCTTATCCGGATGTGGAGACGCAAAGCAGGTGGCAAGCACTTTTTCCGTCCAGTCGGTATCATCCGAATTCGGCCCTCCGCAAATCTTCCGCACAGGCTCGTCTTTCTTGTAGTCTCTCACATAAGTCTGATATCTGCGGTAAAGATTCGCATAATACTCCGGCGTCATATTGCCGCCGCAGCCCCAGTTCTCATTGCCTACGCCAAAATAGTCCACCTTGAAAGGCTCCTCATGCCCGTTTTCCTTCCGCAAATCCGCCATGGGAGAAACGCCGTCAAAGGTCATGTATTCCATCCACTCGGACATTTCCCTCACCGTACCGCTCCCCACATTGCCGTTGACGTAGGTTTTGCAGCCAAGCTGCCGGCACAGTTCGAAAAACTCATGGGTTCCGAAGCTGTTGTCCTCCAGAACGCCGCCCCAATGGGTGTTAATCATCTTTTTGCGGCTTTCCTTCGGCCCGATTCCGTCCATCCAGTGATACTCGTCCGCAAAGCACCCGCCCGGCCAGCGCAGCACCGGCACCTTAAGTTCCTTAAGCGCTTCCACCACGTCCGTCCGCATACCGTTTACGTTGGGTATGCCGGAGTCTTCTTTTACATAAAGGCCCTCGTAGATGCATCTCCCCAGATGTTCGGAAAAATGTCCGTAAATCTCCGGGTTGATATGCCCTTTTTTTATCTCTTCATTAATATATAGCTTTGCCATTTCCGCTCCTTTGAATGACTTCTTCGTCTTTCATCTATCTCCTAATGGTATGTTATCGGGAGGGGTTTGTCAATAATTTGCGCAATTTTTTCCTGTTCGTCATGCATGCCTCACATACAGCCGGTAGTCGCTGTCCCGCTCCGTCACGTCCCGCATAAACACAAACCCCAGCTTATCCAGAAGCCGCATGGAAATCCGGTTTTCCTTTTTCACAAGAGCCTGCACCTCGTCAAAGTCAAGCTCGTTTTTGGCATACCGCAGAATGGCCGTACAAACCTCATAGCCGTACCCCTGATGCTGATATCCGGCATCTATCACAAATCCCAGTTCCGGCATTTCGTACCCTTCCCGGACACTGAGCCCGGCCTTTCCAATCACCTGTCCGGTTTTTTTTAGTATCACCGTCCAGAGCCCGTAACCGTAAAACCCGTAAATCTGGTCGATATAAGCCCTCATATAGGCCAGTTCCGCCTCGCGCTCCGAATATAAATTTTCCATATAAAGGGTGATGGAAGGCTCTTTATAAATGCGGTAAAACTCGTCCACATCCTCCACCGTGCTCTCCCGCACCCGAAGCCTGTCAGTCTCAAGGATATCCCAAGGCAGGCCGGCCAGCCTTTTATACGCTTCCTCATAAGACTGGTATTCCAGCATAAATACATCCTCCACCCCATACCTGACGGAGGGAAATTCCAGATGCCTGTTTTTTTCATGATAAAGAACCACCACATAACCGCCGGCGGCAAGCATCTCCCGGGCCGCCTGCGGTTCGTCTGTTATAATCAGCGTTTCTGCCAGATAAATGCCGCCTGCATCCGCAGAGCCCGGCGAAAATTTTCGGAGTATCGCTTCTACCTGATGAGAAGAAACCTTATCGCGGACTTTATGAAAGCTCGGTTCCATAATCATATAATAATACTCCGACAGCAGAAACAAAACATATCTAAGCATTTCACTGTCCTTTCATTCCCGCAGACAATGGGCCGGACAGCTGCTGCAAGCAGACATCAGGCGGACCCGCGGGGTTGTTAACTTCAATAACACACCTTTCCAGAATTAATTTTACACCAAAACAGCCCGCTTGTCATTTAGATTCCTCTACTCAACATGCAAATCAATTTTCGGATTTCAGTGTCTGCTCAAGTATACCTGCAACGATTTGAGCAGACCGCCCGGAAGCAATTTCACAATTCTTTTCAAAATTCTCTATCCCTTTATGTTCAGCCGTATCCGTAATCGTGCGGACACTCAGGAACGGAATATTATTTACATAACAGACATGCGCTATGCTGACCGTTTCCATGTCAACGGAAAGCGGCGCAAATTTTCTGTTAATTTCGCTTCTCTTTTCATCTTCAATAAACTGTTCGCCCGAAACCATTGTGCCAAACCAAACAGGAAATGCGGACTTCCTGCTATACCTTTCGGCGGCGGCATATAATTCCCGGTTCGCCCGGAAACAGCTTTCCTCTAACCACGGATGAAATTCCGTCAAAATATCCTCAGCCATATCATGATAAGCCATGCGTTCCGATATAACAGTATCGAAAAGCTGCACCCTTTCATCCATTCCTCCCGCAGTACCGGCGTTGATAATGCTTCCCACATCAAAAACGTCTATCAAAAGCTGGGCGGCAATGGCGGCATTCACCTTGCAGACGCCGCTGTATACCGCTACAACAGCCGTCTGCCCGATGTGCCCGGAGTAAAATTTCAGCATTGCTTTCTCTGTAATCCGAGGCGATTGTATATACTTCAAAAACGGCTCCAGCTCTGTATCGCTGGCGCATAATATTCCTGTCTTTTTCATAATTTCAAAGTCCTTTCTGTGCCTGAAATCTAAAAATTGATTTCAGCAGCCCGAAAAATTTTTCATTGAAAAGTCGCATTACTTCCGCTACAATACTTATTATTATACATAATATATTGAAAGGAAGTAAATAAATATGGCTCAAAATCCTGTTGTTACCTTTACTATGGAAAACGGAGATATCATGAAAGCGGAGCTTTATCCCGAAATCGCCCCCGTTTCCGTAAATAATTTCGTCAGCTTAATCAACAAAAATTTTTATGACGGTCTGATTTTCCACCGGGTTATCCGGGGATTTATGATTCAGGGCGGCGACCCGGAAGGCACCGGAATGGGCGGCCCCGGTTACAGCATCAAAGGCGAGTTTTCTTCAAACGGAGTGAAAAACGATTTAAAGCACACGGAAGGCGTTCTCTCCATGGCCAGAAGCATGATGCCCGATTCCGCCGGTTCACAGTTCTTTATCATGCACAAGACCAGCCCGCATTTAGACGGCCAGTATGCGGCGTTTGGAAAAATAATCGAAGGTATGGATGTGGTAAACAAGATTGCCGAGACAGCTACCGATTATAATGACAGACCCCTTGAAAATCAGGTGTTGAAGAGCGTTACCGTGGAAACATTCGGAGTGGAATATCCGGAACCGGAGAAGCTCTAAAGAATTTTCCAAAAAGTATTATTCGGTACTGTTCAGTATAGTTTTTATAAAATTTGTTGTCAAAATTGTTGTCAATTTTTATCTTGAAGAACAGC
>CAMSTM010000140.1 GCA_947063675.1 uncultured Lachnospiraceae bacterium
TGAAGGAGCGGTATAAGAGTATTCTGAGCGGCCATGCGGATATGGATATTTTTAATAAAAGCGCTAAGGGGCAGATGATATTTACCTCCCATAATCTGCGCGCCCTGGAAATGCTTGATAAAGACAGTGTCATGTTTTCCACAACAAATCCGGATAGAAGATATATACGTATGAAGAACGTCAAAACGTCAAATAATTTGCGAGACACATATCTGAGAGGGATTACTTTGGGGGGACAGGATGAAGTGATTTATGAGGAAACAGACAGTTTAAAAATTGCGCGTGCGTTCAGAAAGGCAGGCAGGCTGATGTAATATGAAAGAAAAGAAGGTGATTGCGTTTATAGTGGAGGGACCGAGCGATGAAGCGGCAATAGGCTCCCTTATGAAGGAATATTTTTCAGATAACGAAGTACAGTTTGTTGTTGTACATGGCGATATTACACTGAAAAACTATGCTTCTGCCGACAATATAAAGAGCAAAATTAATGAGCTGATTGAATGTGTAAAGAACAGATATCGATATCATCAGGATGATTTTATAGGTATTATTCATATTGTTGATACCGACGGGGTATATATTGCCGATACAGATATAAGAGCGGCAGATGTAGAGAAGGTCAGATATTGTGAGGATTATATCGAGACAAAGAATGTAAATGCAATTATTGAAAGAAATAAACAAAAAGGGGATATTTTATTTAAGCTCAGAAAAACAGGAAAAATTAAAGGGATTCCCTACAAAATATATTTTAATTCCTGTAATCTGGAGCATGTGCTATATGGGGAACTGAAAGATTTTACAGATGAAGAAAAGCAGATGCTGTCCGATGATTTTGCAGACAAGTATGAAGGAAAGATAAATGAATTTATAGAGTTCCTTTCAGATTCCGCGGTTGCGGTACATGGTACTTATCAAAAAACCTGGGATTTCATTGAAAAGGAAAGGAATTCTCTGAAAAGACATACCAATATGCATCTGATGTTTTGAAAATCTTCGAAGCCAGTTTAATTCTGGCGGCGAAGATTTTTTATTTCTGAAAGAGGACAATAACTCGCAGCTTTGCTGAGGTGTAAGTTTGATGCCCCATCAGCTTGCTGCGGGGTTGTTGATTATTGCAAGGGGCAGACATTCGTCGAAATCTGCGATAAATGAAGGGGTATAGGACAACGTTTTGACAAATTATGAAAGGGTTAATGTTTATAATAAACAGGTACATGAGGAATGGAGGTGAAGGGCTGCGGAGTGCAACTACAGGGTATCATTTATATTGACAGCATATTTGCGCTGAACCTGGTTATGGATTTATACCTGCTATTGCTCACAACAAAAGCGCTTGGAAAGACGGTCAGCTATCTGAGAATTTTTGCCGGAAGCATGGCGGGGGCGGCCGGATATTGCCTGATACTTTGTGTGCCGGGAATTTCTTATATACTTAAAGTGCTGCTTGGAATGATTCCAACAGGAGGACTGATGATAAAAATAGCCTGCCGGACAAAAGGAATAAAAGAGCTGCTCCGGGCCATGGGATACCTCTTTACATTTTCCTTTATCATGGGAGGGTTCATAATCTTTCTTAAGGGGAAAAGCAGGTTTTTTGCAGACACGAATACAGCGGTTATCCCTGCGGGGCTGGGGTTTGCCGGTTTCGTCCTTTGCCGGAAGCTGACCAGAGTATGGCGAAAAAAGAAAAGCAGCCATTTCTGCCAGGTGGTTTTTCAGGGGGACGAGGGCTGTGTGGAGGTCTCGGCGCTCATTGACACAGGGAACGGACTGGTGGAGCCTTTCAGCAAAAAGCCGGTGGCGATACTTGATGCGGATAAGTGGGAGGGGCTGAAAAAATGGATGAAGCCTGAAAAGTATAAGGTCATCCCCTATCACAGCATCGGTAAGGACAAAGGCATCATGGAGGGATACGAGATAGATACCATGAGGGTAAAGGGAAATGACGGTGAAAAACAGTATGATAAGGTGATTGTAACGGTTTTTAAGGGAAAGGTATCCGGGGACGGCAGCTATCAGATGATTCTGCCGCCGGAATTATCAATATAGAATCTGCAGAATCTGCGGAACTTATAACAGGAGGACTTAAGAATGGTTTTTAAGGTAGCAATTCCCGGGAGGCTTCAGTTCAAGCTTTACCGCAGGGAGCCTAATTTTTTACTTACAAGGCAGGGAGACGTTCATTACATAGGTGGCTCGGAGGTGCTTCCGCCGCCCCTTGAGCTGGAAAAGGAAAACGCTGTTATCAGCGATTTGGGAACGGAATATGAGGATGAGGCCAAGTCGATTTTAATCGAGCATAATCTCCGCCTGGTGGTATATATTGCCAAGAAATTTGACAATACCGGAGTGGGCGTGGAGGATTTGATTTCCATCGGGACGATTGGACTGATTAAATCCATCAACACCTTTAATCCCGGTAAAAATATCAAGCTGGCAACCTATGCTTCCAGATGCATAGAAAATGAAATTTTAATGTATCTGAGAAGAAATAACAAGACCAGAATGGAGGTTTCCATTGACGAGCCCCTGAACGTGGACTGGGACGGGAACGAGCTTTTGCTCTCCGATATTCTGGGAACGGACGAGGACGTGATTTACAAGGATATTGAAACCGAGGTGGAACGCAAGCTTCTGCTCAAAGCCATCGACAAATTAAGCGACAGGGAAAAGACGATTGTGAAGCTGCGGTTCGGGCTTGGCACGCCCGACGGACAGGAGATGACCCAGAAGGAAGTGGCGGAGCTTCTCGGCATCTCCCAGTCCTATATTTCCAGGCTGGAAAAAAAGATTATGAAGAGACTGAAAAAGGAACTGCTGAGGGAAAGCTACTAAAGCTTTCCCTGTCAGCATTTGATGTCTACAATAATGATATCAGGACCAATTTGTTTGATATCCCGGTAGGGAATACAGATGTCCGGTTCGCTGCACAGAAGATTCCAGAATTTATTGCTTCCGGGAATAAAAACCTTGCAGATTTGTCCGCTGCACTGATCAAATTCCAGGTCGGAAATTCTTCCAAGCTTTCTGCAATCCCGCATGTTGATTACGTCTTTACTTTTCAGTTCGGAAAAAAGCATATCGGAGCCTTTCTTTCAGGGGTATGATTTATTTTATGCCCGAGATTGAAAAAGGTGCTTCCATGAATATTTTTCCTCCAAATGGAGAATCATCTATACAGGATAATGATTCACGAAGCAGGAGGAAAACAGGATATGGCTCAGGGAAAGGTTGAGATATGCGGAGTAAACACGGCAAAGCTGCCGCTGCTTAAAGCGGACGAAAAGGAAAAGCTTTTTGCACAGATAGAATCAGGAGACCAGGAAGCCCGCCAGAAGTATATTGAGGGCAATCTGCGGCTGGTCCTGAGTGTGATTAAGCGTTTTTCGTCCAGCAATGAAAATGTGGACGACCTTTTTCAGATTGGATGTATCGGTCTGATTAAAGCAATCGACAATTTCGACTCCTCTCTGAATGTAAAATTCAGCACCTATGCGGTCCCTATGATTATCGGGGAAATAAGAAGGTTTTTACGCGACAATAATGCAATCAGGGTGAGCCGTTCCCTGAAGGATACTGCTTATAAAGCGATTTATGCCAAGGAAAACCTGATGAAGCAGAGTATGAAGGAGCCTACGCTCAATGAAATTTCCGAGGAAATCGGCATTTCCAAGGAAGATATTGTATACGCCCTGGACGCCATTCAAAATCCCATGAGCCTGTACGAGCCTGTTTTTACCGACGGCGGAGACGCTTTATATGTGATGGACCAAATCAGCGACAAGAAAAATAAAGAGGAAAACTGGGTGGAGCACCTCTCCTTAAGCGAAGCCATGAAACGGCTCGGACAAAGGGAAAGGGAAATTATCAGCCTGCGTTTTTTTGAGGGAAAGACACAGATGGAAGTGGCGGACAGCATTGGAATATCCCAGGCGCAGGTATCCAGACTTGAAAAAAATGCGCTCAAAGCCATGAAGAATTATCTGACGGCTTAAAAGGAACGCTCGTTGACATAAGCCCCGAGTATGAATATAATAATATTGTTGCCAGAAATGTACAGGCTTTTGGCCGGCAGGGCTTAAGGTCTGCAGATTAACGGGGGAGAGCGAAATGAAATGTCCGTTTTGCGGTCACGAGAATACCAGGGTGATTGATTCAAGACCGGCGGAGGATAATAATTCCATCAGGCGCCGGAGAATTTGCGATGAATGCGACAAGCGTTTTACCACCTACGAAAAAGTGGAGACAATTCCGCTGATTGTCATCAAAAAGGATAACAACAGGGAAACCTTTGACAGGAGCAAGATTGAGGCGGGAGTACTTCGTGCATGCCATAAGCGGCCTATCAGCGCCAGCCAGATTAAGCAGCTCGTGGACGAGGTGGAAACTGAGATTTTCAGCATGGAAGAAAAGGAAATTCCCAGCCGGGTGATTGGCGAGATTGTCATGAATAAGCTGAAAAATCTGGAGGCGGTGGCATACGTGCGTTTTGCTTCCGTGTACAGGGAGTTTAAGGACGTCAATACATTCGTTGACGAGTTGAAGAAATTTCTGGACGCATAGAGGAACAAGGGTAAAAAGCCTGCGCCTGCCCTGTATCTGAAGGTCTGGCGCGAGGGAAGCAGTCAGGAAATGAGGAAATATATGCTGGAACGTTTTTATCCCGATATTTATGTCAGCTCTGCCTATGAAATTAATTTCGGGGAATTTTATGACAGAGGATATCGGGGTATTATTTTTGATATCGATAATACACTGGTTCCTCACGGGGCGCCTGCAGACGAGCGGAGCAAAGCGCTTATCAAATCGCTTAAGGAGATGGGATTTGGAGTTTTGTTTCTGTCCAACAACAAGGAACCCAGGGTGAAAATGTTTAACGACGCGGTGGGAGCAGGGTACATATTTAAAGCCGGAAAGCCGGGCGTAAAGGGATATTTGCGCGCCATGGAAATGCTGGGCACGGATATGCGGAATACGCTTTTCGTGGGGGACCAGCTTTTCACTGACGTGTGGGGAGCCAAAAATACGGGAATCCTTTCCATATTAGTGCATCCCATAGATAAAAAAGAAGAAATTCAGATAGTTTTAAAACGCTATCTCGAAAAAATTGTGCTTGCTTTCTATAAGCGTAAGCTGGCGAAGGGCTGAAAGGCCTGCAAAGGGGCAGGGCTGCACGGCATTTAAGACGGTGCAGGCACTGTCTGCAAAAGGCTAAAGGCTTGAAGCAGTACGAAATGAGGAAAAAGCAATGATTGACGGACATACAAGGGTCTGCGGCGTAATCGGCAATCCGGTGGAGCACACCATGTCGCCGGCCATACATAACGCGCTTGCGGATAAGCTTTCCCATAATCTTGTCTATGTGCCTTTCCATGTGGAGACAGGCGAGGTGGCGGCGGCGGTAAAAGGCGCCTGGGCCTTGAATGTGCTGGGAATGAATGTCACCGTACCTCACAAAAAAGAGGTGATGGAAGGGATTGTGGAAATAGACGCCCTGGCGGAGAAAATCGGCGCAGTCAATACACTGGTGCGGACGGAAGGCGGATTTAAGGGCTATAATACGGACATGCCCGGCCTCTACCGGGCCATGTGCAGCGAAAATATCCGCATGGAGGGGGAGGATGTTATTCTCCTGGGCGCAGGCGGAGCGGCCAGAGCGGTCGCCTTTTTGTGTGCGGAGAAGAACGCCGCAAAGGTATATATGCTGAACCGTTCCGTGGAAAAGGTGCGGATGATTGCGCAGGAAGTCAGGGAAAAGACGGGAAAGGAATGCATCCGGCCAATGGCGCTTTCCGATTACCCTGATTTGCCGGATAAAAAATACCTTGCCATACAGGCCACAAGCGTGGGTCTTTTTCCCGATGAAGACAGGGCGGTCATTGAGGACGAAGCATTTTATAAAAAGATACATACAGGCTTCGATTTGATTTACAGGCCCTCCAACACAAAATTCATGAAGCTGGTGAGAGCCCGGGGCGGTAAGGCGTACCACGGTCTTAAAATGCTCCTGTATCAGGGAATTATTGCTTACGAGCTCTGGAATAATGTGACTGTCCCGGAGAATCTGGCCGGGGAGGTATATGAAATACTGAAAGAAAAAATGGGAATAAAGGATGAAGGATAACATTATTTTAACCGGGTTTATGGGAAGCGGAAAGACCAGCGTGGGGATTCGCTTATCCTACCGGATGAAGCGGACAATGATTGACACCGATAAGTGGATAGAGCAGAGGCAGAAGATGTCTGTATCTGAAATTTTTGCCGTATACGGCGAGAGCGCTTTTCGGAAAATGGAAACAGACTGCCTGAAAGCTTTGATTGAAACCGCCGATAAACAGATTATATCCGTTGGCGGCGGGCTTCCTGTAAGAGAAGAAAACCATGGGCTTTTAAAACAGCTTGGCAGGGTATTCTATTTAAAGGTTTCGCCGGAGGTGGTTTACGGGAGGCTAAAGGATGATAAGACCCGTCCCCTTTTGCAGGTGGAAAATCCTCTTGAAAAAATCCGTGGGCTTATGTCGGCGCGCTCACCCATATACGAGGCATGCGCCGACGTGATTTTAGACGTGTCGGATATGAGCTTTGATGAAATATTGGATAATATAGAAGAGAAAGGCGGTTATTGCTATGAAAATACTGGTAATAAACGGCCCTAACCTCAACTTTCTGGGAATCCGGGACAGGGAGGTGTACGGCGCGGAGGATTATGACTATCTTCTTAATTTAATAGGTAAGAAGGGAGAAGCCCTGGGCATTTCAGTGGAGGTTTTCCAGAGCAACCACGAGGGGGCGATTATAGACAGAATCCAGGACGCTTATTCTGACGGGACGGACGGGATAGTCATCAATCCCGGCGCTTATACCCATTACAGCTATGCCATAAGGGACGCTCTTGCCGACTGTCCCCTCCCCAAAGTGGAAGTCCACATTTCAGACATCAGCCAGAGGGAGGATTTCAGGAAGGTGTCGGTGACGGCGCCGGTGTGCGATAAGCAGATTTACGGGCACGGCCTTGACGGCTATCTGGAAGGGATTGACTGTGCCCTGGAACTGAAAAAGCTGAAAAAATGCTGATTTCCGTTAATTTCCAAAGAAAGTGGTTGAAATATATCGTTTTTTATATTAAACTAGTAAAGAATTATAACGTGAAAATTTAGGAGGAATATTTTATGATATCTGCAGGTGATTTCAGAAATGGTGTAACCATTGAAGTGGATAATAATGTTTACCAGATTATTGAGTTTCAGCACGTGAAACCCGGTAAAGGCGCAGCATTTGTCAGAACCAAACTGAAAAACATCAAGAGCGGCGGCGTAGTGGAGAAAACTTTCAGACCTACTGAAAAGTGTCCGCAGGCACGTATTGACAGAAAAGATATGCAGTACTTATATGCAGACGGAGAACTGTATAACTTTATGGATGTTGAAACATATGACCAGGTTGCGCTGAACAGTGATACTGTAGGCAGTGCGCTTAAGTTTGTCAAAGAAAACGAAATGGTAAAAATGCTCTCACACAACGGCAGCGTATTTTCCGTAGAACCTCCTTTATTTGTAGAGCTGGAGATAATCGAAACCGAGCCCGGATTTAAAGGCGATACCGCAACCGGCGCCACAAAGCCGGCAACAGTGGAAACAGGCGCAACCGTAAATGTGCCTCTGTTCGTTGAGACCCATGATGTGATTAAGATTGATACCAGAACCGGCGAATATTTGTCAAGAGTATAAAATAAAAACATCCCGTCAATAAAAAAGACCTGAAAGACAATGAATACACCATTCATTGTCTTTTTTTGCGCGAGCAATGAGCCAAACGGGAGTGCTTGCACTCCCAGTTGGCGAATGCCGCGTTCAGCGAGGCGAAAAGCCGAGCGGTGAGAGCAATGAGCCAAGCGGGAGTGCCTGCACTCCCAGTTGGCGAATGCCGCGTTCAGCGAGGCGAAAGCCGAGCGGTGAGATACAAATATACTACACATCAAAAGAAAGAATGAGGAATTCTATGAACCACATGTCGGTAAAATTCACGTCTTACACACAGGATATTTTAGAAAACCTAAAAGAAAAACTGGGGGATGATTACACCGTATTTTCCAAAAACATCCGCAAAAACAACGGCATTATCTGCACCGGAATTATCGCGAAAAAGGCGGGGCAGAATGTAAGCCCGGTGATATATATTGATAATTTATTCAGGGAAAATATCACGGAGCCTGAGATAAAAGAAATTTCAAACGCCTTATATGACGATTTTATGAGGGCGGAAAAAGAAAAGCTGATAGATTTAAGTGATTTTTCCACTTTTGAAAGGGCAGGGGAAAGGCTGGCGTTTAAACTGATTTCCGCGGAAAAAAACAGCGAGCTTTTACAGAAGGTTCCACATAAAAGGTTTTATAATCTTGCCATAGTATTTTATTACACTGTGCCCGAGCAGATGTTGGGGGTGAATGCAACGATTCTGATTAAAAACAGCCATATGCGGCAATGGGGAATCCGCATAAAAGAGCTGTATGAAACTGCCTTTGCCAACACGCCGGCCCTGCTTCCGGGAGTGGTTGACAGCATGGAGACAATTATGAGGGATATGCTTGAGGAAGAATATAAAGAGGAAAAATCCGGCAAAAGCGGGAAGGAAGGTACAGAGTTCGGCCTGTATGATGAGGACTGGGTAAAAAGTTTGAAAGCAGAGATGGAAAACGACCTTTATGAGCAGAAGCTTCCCATGTATGTGCTTACAAACAGGCAAAAAATGTATGGGGCGGCCTGTATGCTGTACCCTGGGCTTCTCCGCGACTTTGCCGCAAAAATGAAGCAGGATTTCTATATTCTTCCCAGCTCCGTCCACGAAGTGATTCTTGTTCCGGCCTGTGTGGATGCCACCGGCGAATCACTTAAGGAAATCGTGACAGATATCAACCGGACACAGGTGCCGGACGGCGAGGTATTATCAGATTCGGTATATTATTACAGCCGGAACAGAGATAAAATTTTATGGCTTTTATAAATTAATTTAAGGTTTTCATAATTTTTTTATAAATGTGAACTGGACAATTCCGAAAGCATATGGTATGATATTCAAGGTGATGTAACAAATTTGTAATATTTAACCCTTATGCACCCGTAGTCTAACGGATAGAACGAAGGCCTCCGACGCCTTTAATGCAGGTTCGATTCCTGTCGGGTGCATTTGCATCACCTTGAATACAAAAGCATATATTTTTCTGGATGGAATTTGCTCTGGCAAATTCCAAAAATTTTTAAAACTATTTTTTAAGAAAGGATACCTATGAAACATTCAGAGCAGAACAAAATGCATGTACTGATGTCAAAATTCATGACAGTCGGTGACTGGATTATGGACCATAACAAGATTGTGATGCCTCTTGTTCTTGTTGTTTGTGTGCTTATAACAATTATGGTGGCGGTGAACGCCAACAAAAGAGAGGCTTTGGAGAAAGAGGCGGAGCAGGCTGCCATAGCCCTGGCTTCCGATGAGTCCTTAGGGGCTTCTGACGGGCTGGAAATCCCCAATGTGCCGCTGGAGGAAAACGCCCACCCGGAAATCAACGATATGGTTCGTACTTATTATAATGCGCAGGTGGAAGGCGATATTGCGGCAATCACTTCACTGAATGCCTATTTGAATGAAATTGAAACTATCCGTATGCAGGAGCTGAGCAAATATATTGACTCTTATCCATGAATTGCTTCATACCCATGTCCATCATTTTCTTCATAATCT
>CAMSTM010000141.1 GCA_947063675.1 uncultured Lachnospiraceae bacterium
TAGAGCGAGGGTATCGCCCTGTCATCTAATTGGATGATTTTGCGACACCCTCTTTTGTTTGCCTTTTTGCAAAATTGCGGCCTTATAATGGTTATACGGCCTGTCTTTTCGCGATTGCATTAAAAAAAATACAAAATTGATAAAAAAAATCTTGTTTGGGAAAACATGTTATAGTAGAATAGTATCGGCGTTGGATTGTATACAATTATCCAATCATACTATTGCAGAATATACATGGAGGAAGATATGATATGAAGGCGTACAGGGAGCTTAACCGGGAAGAATTGCTTACACTCAAAGAAAAGCTGGAAAAGGAATATGAGAAGGAAAAGGCGAAAGGCCTGAAACTGGATATGTCAAGAGGAAAAGCTTCGGTAGCCCAGCTTGATATGGAAATGGACTTTCTTGATGTGATTACCTCAAAGTCTGATGTCAGGACACGGTCAGGCGTGGACTGCAGAAATTACGGTCTGCTGGACGGTATTGAAGGAGCAAAGTGCCTGTTGGGCGACATGATTGGCGTTTCGAAGGATATGATTATTGTGTTTGGAAATTCCAGCCTGAATATCATGTACGACACGGTAGCCCGCTGTATGCTGTTCGGCGTTCTGGGAAGCACTCCCTGGTGCAAGCTGGATAAGGTAAAGTTTTTATGTCCGGTTCCAGGGTATGACAGACATTTTGCAATAACAGAGCAGTTTGGTATAGAGATGATTAACATTCCCATGACGGAAGACGGGCCGGATATGGATTTGGTTGAGAAGTATGTGAACAATGATTCGGCGGTGAAGGGAATCTGGTGCGTGCCGAAATATTCCAACCCTCAGGGCTACACCTATTCTGACGAGACAGTAAAGAGATTCGCTGCTTTGAAACCGGCGGCGGCGGATTTCAGGATTTTCTGGGACAATGCTTATTCTATCCATGATTTGTACGAGGAGGGGGATGAGCTGCTGGATATTTTTGCCGAATGTGAAAAGACGGGAAATATCGATATGGTCTATGAGTTCTGCTCAACCTCGAAGGTAACTTTCCCGGGTTCGGGAATTTCGGCAATTGCTGCATCCAAAGCCAATCTGGATTCTATTAAGAGCATTATGACCATACAGACCATCGGGCCTGATAAGCTGAATCAGCTCCGGCATACAAGATATTTTGAGGATATGAACGGGTTGAAAGCTCATATGAAGAAACATGCGGCGATTATCCGTCCGAAATTTGAGGCGGTTCTGGAGGTGCTTGAAAGAGAGCTTGGCGGCCTCGGGATTGGTTCGTGGACGAATCCGAAAGGCGGTTATTTCATCTCCTTTGAGTCCATGGAGGGCTGTGCAAAAGCAATTGTTGAGAAATGTAAGGAGGCAGGGGTCGTTTTAACCGGCGCCGGCGCAACCTATCCGTACAAGAAGGACCCGGCTGACAGTAATATCCGTATTGCGCCGACCTTCCCTTCCGAGGAGGAGCTGGCGAAGGCAACGGATTTATTTGTGCTTTGTGTGAAGCTGGCAAGTGTGGAGAAGCTGCTCTCTGAGGCAGTATAAAGGAAATGGGGAAGAAAATGGAAGAGATAAAGAGATTATCCAGAGAACTGGTTGCTCACGGGGCAATTCTGGATTACTATCAGGACACTATGCAGATACCCAACGGAAATGTGGTAAAGTGGGATTTTATCAAGCATAACGGAGCGGCGGCTGTGGTTCCGGTGGATGAAAAAGGGCGGTTGATTATGGTAAGGCAGTACCGCAATGCTCTGGAGCGTTATACTCTGGAGATTCCCGCGGGCGGCCTCCAGACGCCGGAGGAACCCACAATGGATGCTGCGGCAAGGGAGCTGGAGGAGGAAACCGGATATAAGGCGGGAGAGATAGAACTGCTCCTTACCATTCGCACAACCGTGGCCTTTTGCAATGAAAAAATTGATATCTATCTGGCCAGGAACCTGACGCCGGGCAGCCAGCATCTGGATGAGGATGAGTATGTCCAGGTAAAAGCCTATACGGTGGATGAGCTTACGGAAAAGATTTATGCGGGAGAAATTCAGGATTCCAAGACAGTTGCGGCAGTTCTGGCCTATAAAGACAGGTATTGCAGTAATTATTAAATTATAATTTAATAAAATGAGTCGAACAGGCAGTGCATATGTACTGCCTGTTTTTCATATATTGGAGGGAGAGAAATTAAGGCGGTATGCTGTGAACAGGGCGGAAAAGAATCGTATTTATACTTTCTGGCTGTATTTGTTTTTCGGAAGTTTTTTGTTAGGGGTGATTGTCATGAATATGGGAAATGAAACGCTGCTTTCAGAGGACGGCATTTTCAGCATGTCATCGATTAACAGGTTAAAGTATATTGAGATTGACAGCGGGAGATTCCTGCGGTATGTGCTGAAACACAGGATAGGAGAGGGGCTGGCGCTTGTTCTGCTGTCCACAACCAGTTTTGGGGCAATATCTGTTTATCTCTGTATTCTCTGGCAGGGGCTGCTGGCAGGGATGACCATTACGGCGGCTATTATCCGGTTTGGAATAAGAGGGTTTCTCCTTTTATTAGGGGGAATGTTTCCGCATCAGCTTCTTCTGATACCGGCGGAAATCATGCTCCTTGGCTGGTGTTATGAAAGGTGCGGCAAAGAGTATCTTGCGGAAAGCTTCGCAGGTTCCTATACAGGCAGCCGCAAGCAGCGTTTCCTCCGTCAGGGTATCATGCTTATGTGGATAAGCATTGTAATTTTAATCGGCTGTATTCTGGAAAGCTATGTGAATCCTATTCTGATTTCGGATGTTGTGAAGATATTTTAAATAAGAAGAATTAACTGGCAAAAACCGATATCATACACGGCTGGCGGATTGACTTTAAATGCGTCCTTCCATATAATAAATTTATTCCGGCAGTATTTCAGAGCGAGGAAATACTGTAAGATGTAATTAATAACGGGGGTACACACAAATGGGAAAAGAGAAGGAAAGAACGATGGAACACGCCAATCCATTATTAAAAGAAGCGGATAAAACAAACCGCTTTATCACAATTGGAGAAATTATGCTTCGGCTGACCCCTCCAAACTATGAGAAAATCCGTATGGCAACCAGCTTTGAAGCAAGTTATGGAGGAAGCGAGGCCAATATTGCCCTCGCCCTTGCAAACTTAGGCATTGACAGTACATTTTTTACGGTTGTTCCCAATAACAGCCTTGGCAAAAGCGCGGTGCGTATGCTAAGGAGCAACGATGTCCACTGTACGCCGGTGATATTGAGTACAACGGAGCAGACGCCCACCCACCGTATGGGGAGCTATTATCTGGAAACCGGTTTCGGAATCCGCGCAAGTAAGGTGACCTATGACAGAAAGCACAGTGCGATTTCGGAATTTGACTTTGACAGCGTTGACCTTGACAGCCTTCTTGAAGGGTATACCTGGCTTCACTTAAGCGGAATTACCCCGGCGCTTTCGCCCGGATGCCAAAAACTGGTTTTAAACAGCCTGAAAACGGCGCAGAAAAAAGGAATAACGGTGAGCTTTGACGGAAATTTCCGAAGCAGTCTCTGGACATGGGAAGAAGCGAGGGACTTTTGCACACAGTGCCTCCCTTATGTAAATGTGCTGATGGGTATTGAGCCTTACCATCTCTGGAGGGATGAAGGAGACCAGAGCAAGGGCGATGTGAAGGACAGGGTGCCGCTGCAGCCCAGCTATGAGCAGCAGGATGAAATTTTCGGGGCATTCATAGAAAGATATCCGAATATTGCATGTATTGCAAGGCATGTGCGTTATGCGCACAGCGGGAGTGAAAACAGCCTGAAAGCCTTTATGTGGTACGAGGGCCACACTTTTGAAAGCAAGCTTTTTACTTTTAATATTCTGGACAGGGTAGGGGGCGGGGACGCCTTTGCCAGCGGACTGATTTACGCCATTATGAACGGTTACCGTCCCATGGATATTGTGAATTTTGCCGTGGCAAGCAGCGCCATCAAGCATACCATCCGCGGGGACGCCAATATCACGGATGATGTGGCGGCTATCCGTAATCTGATGAATATGAATTATGACATTAAAAGGTAGATAAAAGACAGAGCCGGCGCTATACAGGGTGCCGGCTCTTAAATAATATACAGTTATTCATATTCTGCAATATCATAAATCAGCTGTTCGGACGCTTCCCAGCCAAGACAGGGGTCGGTGATGGATTTGCCGTAAACGCCTCCGCCGATTTTCTGGCAGCCCTCTTCAATGTAGCTTTCAATCATAACGCCCTTTACCAGATTATGGATGTCGGGATTCAGCTTGCGGCTGTGCATTACTTCCTTTACAATACGGATTTGCTGTTCAAACTGTTTGTTGGAATTGCTGTGGTTGGTATCAATTACGGCAGCCGGATTTTTTAACTCTCGCTCATTATAAAGCTCAAGAAGGAGGTTCAAATCCTCATAGTGGTAGTTGGGAAGATTCCCGCCGTGCTTGTTGGTGGCGCCCCGCAGAACCGTGTGCGCCAGGTCGTTTCCGTTTGTTTTGGATTCCCATCCTCTGTAAATAAAAGAATGCGGATGCTGGGCAGCATACACGGAATTGAGCATAACGGTTAAATTTCCGCTGGTGGGGTTTTTCATACCCGCAGGCACATCAAAACCGCTGGCAACAATTCTGTGCTGCTGGTCCTCCACGGAGCGGGCCCCGATTGCAACATATGATAAAATATCCGATACATAGCCCCAGTTGTCGGGATAAAGCATTTCGTCGGCGGCAGTAAGGCCGGATTCTTCGATTGCCCTGATATGCATTTTCCGCATGGCGATAAGGCCGGTTAAGAAATCGGCTTTCTGTTCGGGATTGGGCTGGTGGACGATTCCCTTGTACCCTTCACCTGTGGTGCGTGGTTTATTGGTGTAAATGCGGGGAATCAGTATCAGTTTGTCCTTCACTTTTTCGTTTACTTCTGCAAGCCGGGACACATAATCGCAGACAGCGTCCTCGTTGTCCGCGGAACAGGGACCGATAATTACAAGGAATTTCCTGCTCTGCCCGGTGATAACGCTGCGAATTTCCGCATCCCTTTTTGCTTTCAGCTCAATCAGCTTTGGCGGAACGGGATGAAGGGTTCTTATTTTTTCCGGTGTCGGAAGTAATTTCGTTAATTCAATTGGCATAATGTACTCCTCCTCAGGTAATAACCTCGTACATTATAATACACAGAAGCGGCAGGCGCAAGAAAAAGACATATGCGGGGTTGTATTATCCCCGGAAAAAGTGTAAAATTTACAAAGTATAAATCTGCGGAACAGGAATCAGCAGATGTGCGGACGGTGCACGGAAGGATTTGCAGATGAAAAGCAGCCGAAAATCCTTCCAGACCAGGGTGTACTGGGAGCACATCTGCGGGACTTAAATGGAGGAACGATATGGGACTGAGTAAAAAACCGGTAACCGGTATGAAGGATATTCTCCCGGAGGAGATGAAACTCCGGGATTACGTGATTGGCATAATTAAGGAAACTTATGGAAAATTCGGGTTTCTTCCTATCGAAACGCCCTGCGTGGAAAATATAGAAAATTTAAGCAATAAGCAGGGAGGTGAAAATGAAAAGCTGATTTTCAAGATTTTAAAGCGGGGGGAAAAGCTGAATCTGGAAACAGCGCAAAGCGAGAAGGATTTGGTGGACGGCGGGCTGCGGTACGATTTGACTGTGCCCCTTGTGCGCTTTTACTCCAATCATGCGAACGAGCTGCCAAGCCCTTTCAAGGCGCTTCAAATGGGAAATGTATGGCGGGCGGACAGGCCCCAGAGGGGACGCTACCGTCAGTTTATGCAGTGCGACATTGATATTCTGGGCGAGCCCTCCAATCTGGCGGAAATCGAGCTGATTCTCGCCACTACTACTACTCTCGGGAAGCTGGGTTTTAAAAATTTCCAGATTAGGATTAACGAGAGACGGATTTTAAAGGCCATGGCGGCCTACAGCGGTTTTTCGGAAGGAGACTATGACAGTGTGTTTATCACATTGGATAAGATGGATAAAATCGGACTTTCCGGTGTGGAGGCGGAGCTTCTTTCAAACGGCTTTGAAAAGGAATGTGTGGATAAATATCTTGCGCTGTTTAAGGGAATGGAGCAGGCGTCAAACGGCCTTACCTATCTTGCAGACACGCTGGGGGATTTTCTGGACGCTGAGGTGAAGGAAAGCCTGCAGGAGATTATGGACAGCGTAGGGGCGACGAAGAGCTCGGATTTTGCCCTTGTCTTTGACCCTACACTGGTAAGAGGAATGTCCTATTACACGGGAACGATTTTTGAGGTTGCCATGCCTGAATTTGGCGGGAGCTGCGGAGGCGGCGGAAGGTACGATAAGATGGTCGGCAAGTTTACGGGAAACGATGTCCCGGCCTGCGGCTTTTCCATCGGATTCGAGAGGATTATTCTGCTTCTTATGGAAAGCGGCTTTCAGATTCCCTCTCAGCCCAAGGTTGCCTATCTTCTGGAAAAGGGGCTTCCGGGGGACGAGCTGTGCCGGGTAATTGCTAAGGCGCAGGAGGAGAGAGCAAAGGGCAGTCAGGTTCTTGTGGTTCGGATGAACAAGAACAAAAAGTTCCAGAAGGAGCAGCTGCAAAAGGAAGGCTATGGGGAGTTTCGGGAGTTTTACAAAAATCCCCTTAAATGAGGCGGTAAATGATTACGGTATACTACAGAAAGGTGTTTCCCTTGCAAAAGGAAGACACCTTTTCGCGGATAAGCCCCTTTGCGGGCATGGGGGCGGCGGATATTCCCCTGATAGAAAAACTGGATAAAGGAAGAAGGCAAAAGCTTCTCCGGCTTAAGAATGAAAAAGTCCGGGCCAGGGAGCTCACGGCAGGCATTCTTCTTCACGACGCGCTGTGCAGCCGGCTTCGGCTTTCACCGGCGGATACGCCGCCCTTTTCCATAGCGTATGAGGAAAAGGGCAAGCCTTATCTGTCAGGGCGGGAGGATATTTGCTTTAATATTTCCCATTCAGGGGATTATGTGTGCGTTGCCGTGTGCGATTCGTTTTCAGAAAGGAATGCAGACACATCTGCAGATACGTCTGCCGGTGCATTGACAGACGCGCCGGCTGATACACCGGTTGGGAGTTCGGCTGCCAGCCCGGCTGGTATTTCGGTCGGGGTAGATATACAGAAAAATCCGGGGAAGCAGAGCGCGGCTTCTTATGGGGAATGTCTGACTGCGGACAGCCGGTATACGGCTGGCGGCAAAGAAGAAATTTATAAAAATGAAAGGAAAATTGCAGAGCGTTTTTATACGCCTTCGGATAGAAAGCGCCTTGCCTCATGCGGGGAAGAGTACGGGGATTTATTTTACCGGATGTGGAGTATCAAGGAAAGCTATATCAAGCTTACCGGAGAGGGAATGAGCCAGGGGCTTTCCGGCTTTGAAATTGACTGGAATGAGAATAGAATACTGGATACGAAAAGCCAAAAACCAGCTGCTTATTTCTGGGAATGGCAGGGGATAGAAAATTACAGCCTTTGCGTCAGCGCGTTCACGCCCCAGAAGGTTGTGTGGGAGAAAATGGAAGCATAAATCCGCAAAAAACCCGTTTTCCAGGTAAAATACTACTGAAAATACTTCCTTTTTACCTGAAAGTAGTATTTCCTTTCGGATGCTTTGACACTACAATACAGGTGAACCAAAAAACAGCGGAGCCTTGTACAGTGCACAAACCGATTGACAGACGCATGCTTTGTGCGGCAGGAAATTGATTGATGTACCGGGAGAGGCGAAGAAAAACTAAAATTAGGAGGGAAACTATGTATCTATTATCAATTGCATGCGTTATTTTAATAACCGGGGTTCTTGGATTTGTATCGGGTATGGATGTGGGAAACTTATTTGACGGTATATCCCTGCTGCTGCTACTACTGTTCTTGATTCCCATGCTGGTTTCGGGAGGGCTTCTTAAAGATTTCAACAATGCCTTCCGCCTTGGAATCGGGAAACGGCAGCCTGAGAGCCTGATGGAGCTAAAACGGGCAAAGGAGGCGGTGGGCCTGGCGCTTAAGGTGTCATTGGCCGCGTCGGTTTTCATCGGAGTCATGTCATCGGTTCTTGTTCTTTTTGTGGCGGATGATTTGGCGAGCCTTGGCCCTGGCATGGCGGTGGCGCTGACGGTACTGATTTACGGTTTGGGGCTGGTTCTGATTTTGCTGCCGCTAAACTCCAGACTCAATTTGAAAATTCAGGAATTTATCAATGAAAAGGAATAGGGGGACTGCCTGTGAAAAGGGTGGTAAAGAGTCTGGCGGCAGTCGGCATTTATCTGCTTGCGCTTTGCATTATTTTAAATACGAAAGCTGTTTTGCTGTTCAGTCCAAAGCATATCGGAATGTTCCTTTTAGGCTGTCTGATTTTATGCCTGCCCTATTTTGAAAAGAAAAGCAGTCCCTCCGACTGGAAGGCGATTTTCAAAAATAATGTCATGATGGCCGGAGGGCTGGAAACCTTTATGCTTATCTTTGTAGGTATGAGCCGGAAGGGGCTTATGCCTGCGGATGCCATGGCAGAGATAGCGCTGGGCATGCGTCCCTTGTTTTACGGTTTTATCTGTTATGTAATTTTGAGAGACGGAGAAGAACAAAGGGGCGGGAAAGGGCAGAAAGAAGGGAAGGCGGAAGGCAAAGCGCTTAAGGAGACGGCAGCAGTCCCGAAACATGATTTTTCGAGTCTGACGCGTCAGGAGAAATGTGTGGCGGAGCTTATTGAAAGGGGCCTCACCAACCGGGAAATCGGAGAGGAGCTGTGTATATCCGAGGCTACTGTCAAAAAGCATGTGTCCAGCATTTTTGAAAAGCTTGGTATCAGAAGCCGGAAAGAGCTGCGGTGAAAGGGCGTCCGGTTAAAGGGACGGAAAAGCTGCCGGTTTTCAAGGGAAAGAGGCGAAGAAGCATTGAAGACAATCTTAATCATTGATGACGATGTGAACATAGGAAATATGCTTGAAGAAGTATTGAAAAAGGAGGGTTTCAGCGTCCTGAGAGCTTATTCCGGGACGGAAGCTTTGCTCCTTCTTTCACAAATCCGGCCGGATATGCTTTTGCTCGATTTGATGCTGCCGGGGTTAAACGGGGAAGAAATTCTGCCTCAGATTAAGGAAATTCCGGTGATTGTTGTAAGCGCAAAGGTGGGAATCGACCACAAGGTGGAGCTTTTAACGGGCGGGGCGGTGGATTATGTCACAAAGCCCTTTGACACCAGAGAGCTTGTTGCCAGAATCCGCGTTCATTTGAGGGAAAATGTATCCGGCTCCGGCGCCCGCCTTTCTTTTGAAGACATTGTGATGGAGACGGAAATCCGCAGGGTTTGCGTGGGGGGCAGTCAGATAAGGCTTACCCCCACGGAATACGCGATTTTAAAGCTTCTTTTGCTGAATCCGTCCCAGGTGGTTACCAAATCGGCAATACTGGAAAAAATCAGTGAGGACACCCCGGACTGCATGGAAAGCTCCTTAAAGGTACACATCAGCAATCTTCGCAAAAAGCTTCGGGAGGTGTCAGATAAAGATTATATTGAGGCGGTGTGGGGAATCGGTTTTAAGCTGAAGGGGGAATAATTTTATTGTCTTAACCGTATCTTAACCTTTTCCTTAACCGCTTTCTTAACTCTTTTGTCTTATAATGTGTACACAAAGCAATTTGGTAATATGTCAAGAGGAAAATGAAAAAGATTTTCAGGAAAAAG
>CAMSTM010000142.1 GCA_947063675.1 uncultured Lachnospiraceae bacterium
TTTTCCTGATGCGCCTCTTCACTTTATTCCAATTGATTTCCGCATCGATATCCGAAACGCCATGTTCCTTCCCTATGTGACAGCGCCTATCGCCATAGGGCTCATTTTTGCCACTTTGTTTGACCAAAATTTCGGCGCGGTCAATCTTTTCCTTAGAAGCATCGGGCTAATCGGTGAAAATATCAACTGGCTGCACACCGAAAGTCTGGCAAAGCCTCTGGTTGCACTCGTCACTCTCTGGCGTTATGCGGGATATACGGCAGTCATCTATCTTGCCGGACTGCAAAGCATTTCCAGGGATATCTATGAGGCGGCAAAAGTTGACGGGGCTTCCACGCCTAAGGCGATTATCCACGTAATTCTTCCCATGCTCAAGCCTATCCTTATTTTTCAGGTTACCAACGGCATCATCGGCTGTCTGAGAATTTTTGAAGAACCTTATATGCTTTTTGGGGATTACAAAGGCGGTATCAACAATGCCGCCCAGACAATGAATATGAAATTTCTGGATACCGCCTTTAAGGCCGGACAAAGCGGGTATGGCGCAGCTACCGGATACCTGATGTTCATCATCATTATGATTTTCACCACTATCTATTTTGGCATAGTGAACAGGAAAGAGGATAATTAGCCCATGAAAATAAACACGTCAAAACTGATAAGAAAAATAATAAATTTGCTAATAATTGCTCTTGCAACAATAAGCATTATACCGTTTCTGTTAATGTTTCTGATGGCAACGCAGGATAATCAGACCATTTTTGCCGGAAAAATCCTGACATTTGGACGCTCTCTGTCAGACAATTTTCAGACGGTTGCGGATGCGGAATATTTCAGGTCTTTTTTAAACAGTTTGTTTGTGTCAGTATCAAGTACCTTACTTACCGTTTTTTTCGGCGCCATGGCCGGATTCGGATTTGCAAAGTATGAATTCAGGCATAAAAAAATAATTTATCAACTGGTAATACTGACCATGCTTGTCCCCATGGAAGTTGGCCTTGTCGCTTTTGTATGGGAAATGAAAATCCTTCATTTATCCAAAACCTTTCTGCCGCTGATACTGCCGAATATGGCAAACGCTTTCAGCGTGTTCTGGATGACGCAATATATAAAGGATGCCTTCCCCTATGAGCTGATAGAAAGCGGGCGAATTGACGGCTGTTCGGATATGGGCATCTTTCTGAGAATGGCTCTGCCAATAATAAAGCCGGCCATTTTCACTCTGTCTGTAATTTCGTTCCTTCAATCCTGGAACAACTACCTTCTGCCAATGATTATGATTAACGACCCTAAAAAATTTACGGTTCCTCTGGTCATCGCCTCCATCGGAAATATGTTTGTTGCCGATTACGGGGCAAGGCTTCTGGCCGTAGCCGCCGGAATTCTTCCTATTATGATTGTTTTTATTCTTTTCTCCAGACAGATAACGGAAGGACTGGCTTCCGGCGCAGTAAAGGGGTGAGCATATGCAGATTTTACCGGATATATATTTATTGTCAGGATACGCCTTTGGGCTCCATCAAAACGTATACGGAATTGACATTCCCGATAAGAAACAACTGATTCTCATTGACTGCGGGCTGGACGAGACCGACAGACATATGATAAAACGCAGCCAGGCTCTGTGGAATCTGGAAGACAGAAAGACAGCCGCCGTTTTTATTACCCATTCCCATTTTGACCACGCCGGGAACGCCGCCGGATTTGAAGCTGGCGGAAGCCGGATTTATGCGGGAAAGGACGGCGAAAGCCTTCTGTCCGGCGATGAGCATACAATTGATTTCGCATATGGAAAACCCTTTCCCGTATGCCGGAGTGTACACACGCTTTATGATAAGGACAGGATAACGCTTGGCGCAAACTGCGAAATCATCTGCCACCATATCCCCGGCCACACCCCCGGAAGTATGTGCTACGAGTTCAATCATATGGGAATGAAAATCATATTTACAGGAGACTTTATCCAGGCCGGAGAAAACGTAAATGAGGTACGGCCCGGAATTAAAGTCGATATTGGGTATAACTATGTTGATTATCTTGATTCTATGAAAAAAATGATGCATCTGGATGCGGATGCCGTTCTTCCCGGACACTATTATCCATGGCTGTCGAACGGCAAAAGGCTGTTTCAGTTGGGGTACAGGGAACTTCTGGTCAACAGGGAACGTTATGTATAAGGCTTTCCAAAGTCAAAAAATCACAAAAACAACTCATTCCTCTTATACCCGCCGCATGCCTTTTTCAGCTTCATACTGCCCGCCGCAAGAAGCACCTTGCTGACGCTGCGGGCTTTTTGCGGACAGACACAAACGCAGCGCATACAGGATATACATTTGTCTGCATCCGTCTCTGACGGGTCGCTTTTGGGAATTGCGCCTGCCGGACACACTCCTGCACACAGACCGCACTGAATACAGTCTTTGTTTGCCTGTGGCCGCATGGGAATTACATGGTATTCACGATATGGCCGGCTGCCGGGAAGTGTCAGGCCACACGCACCCCTGTCCGATTCTATTTTAGAGCGGACAGCCTCCGCAAACCCGGCGATTTCCTTTTCGTCCTGTTCATCCGGCCTGCCGGATGCAAACTGCCGCATGATAGAATGTTCGGCAACTGCCGCAATTCCGGCTATAACCGAAAAGCCGGCGCCTTCAAGGACATCCTGCATTTCAACAAGAGTATCCTCGTAATCCCTGTTCCCATATACCGCAATCAGGATTGCCCCTGCTCCCTTTCCCTGCATTCTGCCAAGCCTGGATGCTGCCACGGCAGGCACTCTTCCGCCAAAAGAGGGAACTGCGACGATACAGATATCCTCCTCCTGGAAAGATAATTCAGAAAAGTCTTTTTCAAAATCTGACAAATCAATATGACGGCTTTCTCCGCAAAACGAACGGATAAATAAATCTGCAACTTTCTGCGTCCCGCCGGTGGGACTGAATACTATATCATAAACGGACATCATAAATCTCCTTTTTCTTTTTACACCGCCTTACGAATCCGCAGCGCCATATACTGCTTTCCGGGCATTTCCACCCTGTTGAAGCCCCGCATTCTGCCAAGAGGCGTAATCGTCATATTCCAGGTATCGATAATCTCCACCTCGTAATCCGCGTCCTCAGGAAGCATCACCGGCCGGTAAGTCGGCTGGCAGATACCAAGGTAGTGAATGGAATAGTCATAGCAGGTTCTCATTCCCTCTCCTGTGCATCCTCCGGCAAATCCCACAACCTCGTCGAACATTCCCTGGCCTTTTGTGAGAAAACCTCCCGGAACATCCTTCAGAATGTCCAGCAAAAAGCGCACCCTCTCCGGGCTATCCCCTTTCAGAACGCCGCCGTGGGACCACCAGAGAATGTCCTCCGCATCCATAAAGGTTTCCCCGTGTCCGCAGTGGCCGCCTCTCATAAAGGCCTCCCAGAATCTGCGAACCAGCTCCTGTCCCGTAATGTTGCCCCAGCCAAGGCCGATATTTCCCTCGTAGCAAATCTCGTCCCAGACCACCGGCTTTCCGTATTTTTCCAGAAATTCGTCGGTTGTTTCCGTGGTCTTGTAAAAGTCAACTCTCTGCAGGGAGCAGTGGGTCACCCAGTCTTTTGAAAAATCGTAATTTGGGCCTCCGTTATGTACGGAGAGAAGTCTGTGGAACTTATCGCACCCGGAAACTATCTGTCCGTAGCGCTCCCAGTCCTCCAGCGTCTTTGTTTTTATAAAGTCAAACTCATTGGAAAGGGACCACCACACATTCCTGTAAGCGCCGTATCTTGCCACCACATACCGCAGATAGGAATCGCAGGCTTCCTTTCCCATAACATTGTGTCCCCACTTATCGTAAGGGTGCATGAGAATCATATCCGCCTCGATTCCCATCTCCATAAGCTGCGCAATCCGCAAGTCAAATCTCTTAAAATGCGCCGCGTTCGGCCTGTAGTAGTCAAAACCGTAATCCGGCTCCTGTGCCTTCATCCCCGGAAAAAGGAATCTTCCCTCTTTTTGCTTCTGCACAAGCTCATCGTCCAGCCCTTCCCCTTTTCCTCTCTCAAAAGGATAGCTGATGGGCTCTTTGGTATTAAATTCATAAAATTTCGGGAAGAAGCAGAATCTGATTTTATTGAAAGGGCTGTTTTTCAGCGTTTCAAGGGTCTGCTCCTGCCGCTCCATTGGCTGGTTTGCCCAAGCGTAGCAGGTGGTTCCGACGGAAAAATAGGGCGTATCGTCCGCATAGGCAAAATGCGTCTTATCCTTTACCACCACCGGCCCGTGATTGCCAGAAGAGGGCGCGACGGCTTCAAAGCAGCCCGTCTTTTCCTCTATATTGTCGGAGAAATTTCCTCCGATAGTGTAGGTATACGTCCCCTCGTAGGAAGGCATGAATCTCGCCCTGTACACGCCGTCCCCGTCATAAAAGCCTTCAACCGTTATTTCTTCCTTGTCGCTTTTAAAGGCAGCCGTCATCGTATAGTCCCGGAAAGGATTTCCGTCGCTTTTTCCCTTGCTGCTCACCTCAAAAACGCCCCATTTTTCTACTGTCTGCATCTGTTATCCTCCTGCCTGATATGCCAAATGCCCCGCCGGTTTGCGGGGTATCTGACAGTACTTTCTTATTTTCTATTTCGTCCTTACCATAGCTACCGCGTTTTTGTATCCGCCGTATTTTCTTTCCCGGACCTTCTCCGTCATCTGCGGCAGAACCTTGCTCCAGCTTATGGTGTCAAAAATTTCCTCCTGCCACACGCCAAGAGCCATTCCCGCCATAAAAGCCGCGCCTGTCCCGGACAGTTCCTCTATTCTGGAGATGGAAACCTCGCTTCCCGTAATATCGCTCTGGAACTGCATCAGATATTGATTCCTTGTAGGGCCTCCGTCCACCCGCAAAATCCCTATTTTCTTTTCCGAGTCTCTCTCCATGGCTCGTACGATATCCGTAATCTGATAGGCAATACTCTCAAGGGCCGCCCTTGCAAGCTCCGCTTTTCCCGTGGTTCTGTCCATTCCCACAATGGCCGCTCTTGCATTGCTGTCCCAATAAGGCGCGCCCAGACCGGAAAATGCCGGAACCAGATACAGACTATCCTCCCGCGCAGCCTCTTTCGCCAGCGCTTCCGTCTCGGACGCGCTCTCAATTAAGTGCACACTGTCTTTCAGCCAGGTGATTACCGCCCCTGTGTAATTCAAATTTCCCTCCAGAACATACTCCGGCTTCCCACTGATGCCCCATGCCAGTGACGTCACCAGGCCGTTGCTGCTCAATATGGGCTTTTCCCCGATGTTCATCATAATGGAGGAACCGGTTCCATAGGTCACCTTTGTCTTGCCTTCGGAACGGCAGTTCTGTCCGAAAAGCGCCGCATGGGAGTCCCCCATTACCCCGCAAATGGGGATGGGCTTTGCAAAAAACCCCTCGCAGTCCGTGTAGCCAAAGCAGGCGTTGGAATCCTTCACCTCCGGAAGGTTTGCCGTGTCTATTCCAAAGCTGCCGCAGATTTCCTTATCCCATGTAAGGGTAAAAATATTAAACAGCTGGGTTCTTGAAGCATTGGAATAGTCCGTGGCGTACACTTCGCCCTTCGTGAGCCTGTATATCAGGTAGGAATCCATGGTTCCGTGGCAGATGTTATGGTCTTTTGCCTTTTCCTTTGCCCCCTTTACATTTTCAAGCAGCCAGCAGATTTTAGCGGCGGTAAAGTAAGGGGAGAGCTGCAGCCCTGTTTTTTCCCTTATCTTTCCCGCCATGCCGCTGATTTCTTTTCTCTCGCAGATTTGCGCCGCCCTCGCGCACTGCCACACAACGGCATAGTCGGAAGGCTTTCCGGTTTCCCGCTCCCACATGATGCCGGTTTCCCGCTGGTTGCTGATGCCAAGTCCCGCCACCTCGTCGGGGTTTACCTTTGCTATATTAAGAACGTTTTTAATCACCTGAATGGTGTTCTGATAAATTTCCTCCCCGTCGTGGGAAACCCAGCCCTGGCTGTTCACAATCTGTTTATGCGGCAAATCCGTCCTCATACACAGCTCGCCCTTTTCATTAAAAAGAAGCGCCTTGGTTCCCTGTGTGCTCTGGTCGATACTGACAATATATTTTCCGGCATGACGCCCTGCATCATATTTTGCATCATGCTTTGCAATTTCCTTTGCAGTTTGCTTTTCCATATGTTCCCTTCTCTCCAAATTGCTGATTATATTCAGAAAATCCAAGGCAATATCCTGCCTCAGATTTTCCTCTCATACTTCTGCCCTTATTTTTATTTCAGGGTATCTCCTGACTTTTGCTCTTATTTCATTTCAGGTTTTCTATTGCCTTCTTTACAATCCCCTCCGCGTTCAGTCCGTAGTAATCAAATACCGCCGCCGATTTTCCGGTAATCACGTGGTCGTCGGGAAGCGCCATTGTGATGACCTTTTTAGGACAGTTGGCCGACACTTCCACCGCGACGGCGCTGCCAAGGCCGCCAAAGGGCGCGTGCTCCTCCACCGTTATCACTAACTTCGCATGTTCCGCAGCCTTTATCACCGCGTCCTTATCAAGCGGCTTCACGCAGTACATATCCAGAACCACCGCCCTGATTCCTTTTTCCTCAAGGAGCTTTGCCGCCTCCATGGCCGGCCGCACCATCTCCCCGCAGGCAACGATGGCAACGTCGTTTTCTCCTTCAAGTTCTCCCCGCACCGTGGCCTTATTCATCTCGAAAGGACAGTCGCTTTCGCTGTAAATATCCTCAACCGGATTGCGTCCCACCCTGACGTAAGCGGGTTTTTCATCCTTCAAAAGGCTTTCAATGAGCTTTGCGGTCTGGAACCTGTCGCTGGGAAGGTAGACTCTCATGTTGGGAATGGCTGACATTGCCGCAATATCCTGAGCCGAATGATGACTCATGCCCAGCTCCCCGTAGCTGATGCCGCCGCTGATACCGATGAGCTTTACGTTGGTGTCGGAATAGGCCACGTCCACCTTTGCCTGCTCGTAGCTTCTGGTGGAAAGAAAACACGCCGGCGAAAAGCAGTAGGGCTTTTCCCCGCAGTGCGCCAGGCCCGCGGAAATACTCACCAGATTCTGCTCCGCAATGCCCACCTCCACGGACTGTTCCGGGAATGCATTGAAAAAGGGAGTCATGGAAGCGGAGCCTCTCGAATCCGAACACAATGCGATAATACTTTTATCTTCTTTGGCGTGAGCCATAAGGGTCTCGCAGATTACCTGCCTGTTTGGAATTTTATTCATGCAGCACTTCCTCCTTTTTTGCGTCTAAAGCTTTCATTATCTGCTCGTATTCCTCCTGCGTGGGTACGTGATGATGCCATGACGCCTTGTTTTCCATGACCTCTCCGCCGCCGTAGCCCTTGATGGTATTGGCAATAATGCAGGTGGGCCTGTCGGTCACCGTCTTTGCCTGCTCGAATGCCTCGTGAAGCTGAGCGATATCGTTTCCATCCTGCAGTTCAATCACGTTCCATCCGAAGCTTTCAATCTGGGCGTGAAGATTTTCGTGGGTCATAACCTGCTCCGTGGTTCCTGAAATCTGCAAATGGTTCCTGTCAACCACCGCGCACAGATTGCCCAGCTTATAATGTCCGGCCGCCATGAAGCCTTCCCATACGGAGCCTTCCGCCACCTCTCCGTCGCCCATTACCGTATAAACGCGGCTGGGCCGTCCTTCCTTGCGACATGCCAGGGCCATGCCCACGCATACGGGAAGCCCATGTCCTAAGGAGCCGGAATTCATCTCGATTCCGGGCAGCTCATTGTTGGGATGTCCGATAAATCGGGAGCCGAACTGAGAAAATTCATTGATAACCGTTTCCGTCTCAAAAAATCCCTTCGCCGCGAGCACCGCGTAATAGCTTTCCACGGAATGTCCCTTGCTCATTACAAAGTAATCCCGGTTTTCATCATCCATATTTTCCGGACTTACGTTCATCTGGTCAAAGTACAGGGTAACAAGGGTATCCATCACGGAAAAGTCCCCTCCGATATGGCCGCCGCCGGATTTTCTAATCATCTCGAGAACCACTTTGCGCAGCTCGAGAGATTTTACTGTCAATGCCTTTGCATCAAATTCTGCTTTCTTCATCTTTATAACCATGCTCCTTTCCGCGCATAATGGAATTTGCTTATGCCTTTACCCCATGTATCGTATCAATCACTTTCTGCTCCACATCATCGTAAAGGTCGGGCTTTACGCCGATATATTTGCAGGCTTCGTACAACACGGGCACCACGTCCTGATGGATGCCCACGCAGTGATGGATGTAAGGGCCTTCCACAATCTTTGCCTCCAGCCTCGGCCAGTTTTCCACCTCAATCCACAGATAAGTACCCTTGGTGTAAGGGCCGTCGATTCCCTTAGCGTTTCCAAGTAAGAGGGAATACTCGCCGCCGTCGCCGTCAAACCTTGCCAGCGTAAGCTCTCCGTGTTTTGCCTCCGCTTCCACCGCGCCCGGATGGGAAAACGCCAGAGGATAGCCGATGGTAGGCTTGCAGGAAGCGCAGCTAACAGGCCAGGGGCCGCAGTGCTGCAGCAGTTCGCCGTTGTCGTTAAAAGGATGGCGCACCGTCCAGTCCGCGAAGAAGCTTCTGCTCTTATCCATTCCGGCAGCTTCCACCATAAGGGCCGTGATTGCTCCGTGAATATCTGTCTCGCACACCACCGGAAATCCCTCTTCGTTGAGAAGCGCATTTGCCGCGCAGGGCATAATTCCGATTTCCGACTGCAGCGCGTTCCAGCACTGGATTGCCCCGGCGCAGCACCCGTATTTATCGGCAAGGTTCCTGATTGCCACCTTAAGGGCCGCCACGTTCAAAAGCTCTTCGTCCTTAATCGCAATATTGAAGTTTTCCTTGCAGTAAGCCACTACCTCATTTACCTTTGTTCCCTCTTCCTTTGCCTTTTTCATCTCTTCCGTAAGCTCCGGCATGGGAATGGGCGCAAGCTGAACATTGAATTTCTCTAAAAGCTCGCCTTCGTTGCACATGGTTGACCAGAAATCGAAAGGCCTCGGCCCAATCTGCAGGATTCTGATGCTCCTGAAGGTTTTCACCACATTACATACCGCCAGGAATCTGCCTATTCCCTCTTCAAATTCCGCGTCCTCCAGGTTACAGTTTGTCAGATAGGTAAAAGGAACCTGAAATCTCCGAAGAACCTTGCCTGTGGCGAAAATGCCGCACTGGCTGTCGCGCAGACGGATTCCCTTTTCGTCCGGGCATTCGTCCCTGGGCCCCCATAAAAGAACGGGCACGTTCAGGCTTTTCGCCAGCCTCGCCACCTCGTATTCCGTTCCGAAATTTCCGTGAGGGAAGAACAGGCCGTCCACCTTTTCTTTCTTAAACCTTTCCTCGATTTTTATTCTGTCGCCGTCGTCATGGAGCAGGCCGTCTTCTGCGATATCGTTGATATCCACAAAGTCAACTCCCATTTTTTTCAGTTTTTCTCTCGTGTAATCGGCATACTCCACCGCTGCCGGCGCGCTGAAAATACTTCTTCTTGTAGGTGCAAAACCAAGTTTTACTGCTGCCATTTTTAAATCCTCCTATTTTCTTTGAGCAGACACATTCCATGCGAACTAAAGTTCGCCAGTGTCTGCCTGGTGATAAGGAATCCTCCCACTTCGTGGGTCCCTCCTTACCACATTAATATTTTCTCGGAATCTTTAGCCCCCATTCTATAAGGCTATTCAGACCCTAT
>CAMSTM010000143.1 GCA_947063675.1 uncultured Lachnospiraceae bacterium
CGGAGCCATTGCTCCAGTAGTGATTATTCATCTACTTTTGCAACGGCCCCTTTTTTGTTATACTATTAGGCAGTTAAAAACGACCAGGGCAAACCTGAGGGGTGAAACCGAAGCGGTTTGCGTCAAAGCCACGCTTCTAGGGAAACAATTTTTGCATGGAATCTGCAAGATGTAAATCTTGTTTCTATGAGAAGACAGGCAGCAGGCAGTGTACGTGAATAAAAACTAAATGATGGGAGTGGAGCACATTGTTTGTGACAATGATTTTTCCTGTTTTTCTGGGAATTGTTGTGACACTGTTCTTTTTGTTGCCGGTAAAGTGCCGTCCTGTCCTTCTTTTTCTCTCCAGCTGCGTTTTTTGCGGATGGATAGACATATGGGGACTGGCGGTTCTGATTCTGATTTCGATTTTTACCTGGAGAGCCGGTATCCGCCTGGAGAGAATTCAGGGAAAAACGCGGCAGATTCGAGGGTTTGCAATTTTTGCAGTCGGATTTCTGATTATTGTTTTGTGCGTGTATAAGTACGGAGCCTGGCTGCTGAACCTTGTCTTTGATGGAAATCTTGTTTCCAGTGGAGGCTGGCAGACGCCGCAGCGGCTTGCTGCAAGTCTGGCAATGCCTGTGGGATTATCCTTTTACATGTTTCAGGCAATCGGTTATCTGGCGGATATTTATAAGGGAAAGAGCGGTGCAGAAAAAAATTTCATATATCTGGGATGTTATCTTGCATTTTTTCCGAAGCTGGTAAGCGGCCCTATTTTAAGGGAACAGGACTTTCTGCCTCAGCTTAAAAAGCTTACGCAGGTGAGGTTCGGCGACAGGGGGCGGCTTTCCACGGCTTTTACTTATATGCTTTGGGGATATTTCATGAAAATGGTGGTGGCTGACCGGCTGGCGGTGACGGTGAATCAGATTTTTGCCGCCCCTGAGACCTTTGACAGCTTCTGGCTCCTGTTGGGCGCGTTCTTCTACACCATGCAGATTTACTGTGATTTTGCCGGATATTCCTATATTGCCATAGGCTGCGGGAAAATTTTCGGGCTTGACCTTGCGCAAAACTTTAAAGCGCCTTATTGTGCTTCGAGCATCACGGATTTCTGGCGCAGATGGCATGTTTCCTTAAGCAGTTGGCTTCGTGATTATTTATACATTCCGCTGGGCGGAAACCGTAAGGGAATTGCCAGAAAATGCATAAATACGGTGATTGTCTTTCTGGTGTGCGGGATGTGGCACGGCGCCGGGATACATTTTGCGGTATGGGGGCTTTTGCATGGAGCTTATTCGGTAATTGACGCGCTGTGGCGGAAAGCGGGATGGAAAATCCGGGGAGGGCGGTTACTCACCTTCGTGGAAGTGGTCTTTGCGTGGATATTTTTCAGGGCTCAGAGCCTGCGGGAAGCCTTAAGCTATGTGAGAGGGATTTTTACGGCGGGCATTCATCCTGAAAAATGGCGGGAAACTGCCGAAGCCGTGCAGATTGGCGGAGTGGAAGCCCTTGTAATTGTCAGTGGCATTGCGGTGGTTTTAGGCATAGACGAGCTGTGCAATGCCAGAAAACTGAATATGCCGGTGCTTGTCCAGAAAAAGGAAAATGCGGTGAGATATTTTATTTTTTATCTTTTGGTAATCGCCATTTTTATTTTCGGGATGTATGGGCCGGGATACCATGCGGAACAGTTTATTTACATGCAATTTTAATATGGGATAATTTATGACAAATATAAAAATAAATAAAATTTTTAATAAGAAGAACGGTATCAGGGCCGGATTTCTGGCATTGCTGATACTGACGGTGTATCTTCTCTCCTGTATTCTCCAGGTGAAGTCCGAGCATGGAATCAATCAGGTGGAGGGGATGTACTGGCAGCCTGAAAATGCCATCGATGTGGTGATGATGGGGACAAGCCATGTGCATTGCGGCGTTAATACGGCGCTTTTGTGGGAAAAGTACGGGATTGCCTCCTACGATTACAGCGGAGCGGAACAGCCTCTTTGGATGACATATTTCTATTTGAAGGAGCTGTATAAGTACCAGACGCCGAAGGTGGTTGTGGTGGATATGTATGCGCCGGCCAGATTTAAGGAGGATTATCAGTATGACTGGATAGCGGAAAATATCTACGGCATGAAATTTTCGTTGAATAAGCTGGAAATGCTTTCAGTCAGCGCGGAGCCTGCTAAAATTCCTTCCTATTTTCCGTCCTTTGCGGTTTATCACAGCAGATACGATGATTTGGAGAAGGAGGATTTTGATAATTTCTTCTGGGACTGGGAAAAGAAGGAGAGCTTCAAGGGATTTACGCCCTACTGGAATGTGCGCCCGCAGCAGCGGCCTGAAATTTATGAGGAGGGAAACGACGGGCTCACTGAAAAGTCCGAAAAGTATCTGCGCAAAATCATTTCCCTGACGAAAAAGAACAATACAAGGCTGGTTCTTATGGTTACGCCTTATTTCATTACCAATGAGGATATGCGCACCTACAATAAGATAACGGAAATTGCCGGGGAAGAAGGGATTACGTTTATCAATTACTGCGAGTATTTTGATGAAATCGGGCTTGACTTTGAAAAGGACTTCAACGATGAGTCCCACTTAAATTATTGGGGAAGCTGTAAATTCACGGATTTTCTGGGAGGCTTTCTTGACTGTGACGATGCAGTCCCGGACAGAAGAGGAGAGGCAGGCTACGAATCCTGGGACGATAACGTGCAGATGATTTACGATAAGCTGGAAAGCTACGAAAACGGGACGCTGGAGAAGCTGGAATATTAAGAAACTCAATTGTCATTTTAGAGAATGTACCTTATAATAAACGAAGGAAATTGCCGCATAAAAATGCAGGCGGAAGTATGTTGCCGGCCTAAAAGGGAACAGTAACAAAAAAGCAAGGTGCATGATAAAATGACATTGGGAAATAAATTGCGTGCGTTCATGGTGATAAGCGCGTGTCTGGCATTGACCGGTATGCTCGCCATATCCTATATAAGCACGGACCACGAAAAGGAAATCATAAACGGGCTGACGGTAAAGTGTTTTACAGACGGGCAGGAAATCAATCTTGCCCTCTGGGAGGACGGGGAGAGCGAAGCGTACTATCTTTTTCTCCCCTCCTGCTTTGCGGGAAAAAGCTGTGAGTTTACTTTCTGCTACGAAGACCGGCTGGGTGTTCTTGAAATAGACGGAACGCTTTACGAAGACGGGGAAAAGTGGACAGACTCCGGCGGGGAGGAAATCTATGAGATAGGCCTGCGGGGGCCTTTGGGCAGGTATCATATGAAAAAGACCCTGCAGGTGCTGGCTTCCGCAAATCTGCCGGCCATTATGCTTACTGCTGAAGATGAAAAGGATTTGCTTCGTATTGATAAATTTGAAGATAAAAGGTATATTGAAACCGGCAGCATGGTGATGCTGGATGAGGAGGGGAAGATTGTATGCAAAGAGAATCTGAAACGGCTCAAGGTGCGGGGGAACCTGACCGCTACTCTGGATAAAAAGCCTTTGACGTTTTCCTTTGAAAATCCGGTGGGGCTCTGCGGCATGGCGCCCGCCGTCAAGTGGAATCTTCTGGCAAACGCCACAGACGGTTCTTATATCAGGAATAAGGCGGTGCTTGATTTGGCAAATAAAAGCACGGACGCCTATGAGCCGGACGGGGAGTTTGTGGAGGTATATTTAAACGGAAGCTATCAGGGGATGTACCTTTTGACGGAAACGGTTTCCGCCGCTGAAAACAGGGTTGAAATTCCTGCCGGTGAAGGCTGGTTTTTTGAAATCGAGCTGGATTTCAGAAAAGAGGAAGGAAATTTTTATGTAACCACTGACAGGGGACAGATATTTGCCGTCCAGACGATTATCTGCCGGGAGGAGGAATCAGGCGGCGGTCTGGATATTCGGACTAAAGCAGAGATTACGGCAGAGGAAGAAGAACAGGCGGCCCGGCTGTTGAACGACATCGAAAGCGCTCTTTTTGCGGAGGTGGTATCAGTAAACTGAGCGGAAAGTCCTTGCCGGAGCTGATTGATTTGGATTCCTGGGCGACGGCGTGGCTGGTTCAGGAAATATCGGGCGACCATGACACGGGAATTGCCAGTCAGTTTTCCTACACTGTTAATAAAGAAGAAACTCTTTTATATGCCGGGCCGGTGTGGGACTTTGACGGAACCATGGGAAATGTGAACACCATTATGTTCGGGAATCCGGCCGCGCTGACGACCTCCATCGAGCAGACAAGGCCGGAGGAAAACGCCAACCAGAACAGGTGGCTTTCCGCCATGTACCGGAACAGAGAATTCCGGGAAGTGCTGGAGGAAAAGTACAGGACGGTTTTCCGGGAAAATCTGGAGGAAATGCTGAGCGCCGGAATTGACAGATATAAAGAACAGATAAACCGCAGCGCGGCGCTGGACGCCCTGCGCTGGCATGAAAAGAGGCTTGGCTGGCAGTTTGTCCTCCCGGAAGGGCTTTCTGTCCCGCAGGAGGGAGACTACAGCCGCTTTGCCGTACTTGATGCGCAGATAAATATGGTGAGGGATTTTCTTTCTGAAAAGAAGGAATTTCTGGATAAGCTGTGGATGGAAGGGAAAGATTTCTGTATAGTGGAAGTCAGAAACGACGCGCCTTTCCTCAACCAGGACTATAACCAGACCATATATTACTGGATTGAGCGCGGACAGCCCATGGAAGGGCTTCCCTGCTATGAGACGGAGGAATACCGTTTTTTGGGCTATAAAAATGCAAAAGGAGAGAACGTGGCGGAGGGAAGTATTATTACAGAGGACGCCGTTCTTTCCGGCGAGTGGATAAAGGTGAACTGAAAAAACAGCGAAGCCCCATACAGTGCACGGAACAAATTGCGGACGCAGAAGCGGCCGAAAGTTGTTCCAGACCGGGTGTACTGAAAGGGGCGAAGCGGAACTTGTAAACAGGAGAACACATGGAACAAACTAATTACAGGCACGAATACAAGTACCCTCTGACAAAGGGGCAGATTATCATTGAGGACGCCAGAATAAAATCAATTATGTCAAGGGATGTCCATGCGGGGCCGGAGGGTTCTTATAATATAAGAAGCCTCTACTTTGACGATTATGATAACGGCTGTTATATGGATAATGAAAACGGCGTGGATAACAGGGAAAAATACAGAATCAGAATTTACAATCACTCTGCGGAACGGATTAATCTGGAATTAAAGCAGAAAATCAGAGGTAAGACCGGCAAGCAATCCTGTCTGATTACTTTAGAACAGTGTCAGAAGCTTATGAACGGCGTTATTCCTTCTGACATTGAACCGGGCCAGAAGGTGCTTCAAAAGCTTGCATATTTGATGGCGACGAGGCTGATGAGGCCGGCGGTGATAGTGGATTACGACAGAGTTCCCTACACTTACCGGAAAAAGGACGCCAACGTGAGGGTGACCTTTGATGAAAATATCAAATCCGTCAAAAACGTCCGCTCGTTTCTGGATGAAACCATACAGGGGCGGGGCGTTATGCCGGTGGGGCAGGCGCTTATGGAAGTAAAGTTTGACAGCTTTCTGCCGGATGAAATTTACAGCCTTCTGCAGCTTCAGGGGCTGTCGGTCAGCACCTTTTCAAAATATTATCTCTGCAGAAAGTTTGCAGGTTAGGAGGATAAGAATACAAATGAATTTTTCGGACATCTTTAAAAAAGGTTTTCTTTCATCTTATACCAGTGAAAATATCAGCGTTCCGCATATTACGGCAGTGCTTTTGATTACGGCTGCGATTGCAGCATATATTTTTATCGTTTACCGGCTGATAACCAAAAAGACCTTCTACTCAAAAAATTTTAATATCGCCCTTGCGGGGATTGCGGTGGTGACGGCGGGAATTATTCTGGCGGTTCAGTCAAGTATTGTTATCTCCCTTGGTATGGTGGGAGCGCTCTCCATTGTGCGTTTTCGGACGGCAATTAAAGAGCCCATGGATTTGTGTTTTCTGTTCTGGTCTATTGCCGTGGGAATCTGCTGCGGCGCGCATATGACAGAGGTAGCGGTGGTGCTCTCTCTGGTGCTCACGGTGCTGGTGATTGTCCTTGACAGACTTCCGGTGGGACGCGCGCCCATGATTTTGGTGGCAAATCTCTCCGATTCAAAAGAAGAACCGGCTCTTACGGAGAAGGTGGGGAAATACTGCAAATACTATAAGGTAAAATCCCGGAATCTGGCTATGGGACAGTGTAATCTCGTGATGGAAGTCAGGGCCGCAAAGGAATATGAAATGATGCAGGAGCTGGAGGCGCTTTCCGGGGTGGAGAGCGTGTCGCTGGTGTCCCATGACGGGGAAGTGACGTTTTAAAGCGGGAGAAAAGGCGATTCGGAACGATTGACTACCCTCTCATAAAATGCTATGATGTAACGGTTAAGTCAATCAATTCAGACGGTATCAATAAAGGAGAAAATAATGTCAGTTAAATTTCATAATTTTGGGGGTGTTCTTGGCTGGAATCTGCAGAAAAGATTCCCAAAGCTTTCCTCCGAGAGTTATTTAAAGCTTCAATTTCTTTCCAGAAATAAACTGCAAAAACGGTATATCGAGCATTTTTTTAATGAGAAAGAGCCGCCTATGCCTCTGGTGGTAAATCTGGAAACAATTAACCGTTGCAACAGCACCTGTTCTTTCTGCACAGCCAATAAGAACGCGGAAAAGCGCCCCTATAAACGGATGGACGAAAAGCTGTTTTACAGCATCATTGACCAGCTTCGGGACTGGGGATACAAGGGACATCTGACCCTGTACGGGAACAATGAGCCTTTTCTGGATACCCGGATTGTGGAATTTCACAAGTACTGCCGGGAGCAGCTTCCTGACTGCTTTATTTTCCTTTCCACCAACGGGCTTACGCTTACCGTGGACAAGGTGAAGGAAATTATCCCTTATGTAAACCAGTTGATTATCAATAATTACTGCCGGGATATGAAGCTGCACGACAATGTTAAGGTGATTTATGATTATGCCATGGCTCATCAGGATGAATTTGCAGACGTAGAGCTTTTATTTCAGATGCGTTATATGGACGCGGTGCTGACCAACCGGGCGGGCAGCGCGCCGAATAAGCAGAATACCCAGAAGGTCATTAAGGAAACCTGTCTGATGCCTTACACGGACATGTTTATTTTCCCCGACGGAAGAATGGGAATCTGCTGCTGCGATAACTTTGAGACTTCCACATTGGCTGATTTGAATGTTACGCCATTGAAGGATGCCTGGAACAGTAAGCCTTACCGGGAGCTTCGTCAGGCGGTCAGGAACAGCCGGGGAGACTACGGCTTCTGCAAATACTGCGATTTTATAGACGCCGGTCTTCGTATGGACGTGGTGGACGATACTTTGCGGAATAAAGCGGCCAATCATGGCGCGAGACAGTCGCTTTTCAGAAAATAAAAAAGAGTATGATGATACCGCAAAGGCAGGAAAAGCGACCTGACGATTGCGGTATTATTTTTGAGAAGGGGAGGATTTTACTGTGAAAAAAAGATATTTTCCGGTGTTTTTGCTAATGGCAGGAATGATGATGTCCTGCGGGGAAAAGGAGGACATTTTAGTTGAGGAACCGAAGGTATATGAAATTGATTCAGAGGAAATAGGGCAAAATACTGCCGACGGAGCCGAGATACCTGTACCCGAGGGCGGCGATATGTCTGAGGTTTCCGGGACAGATAACGGAAATGGCGCCGACGGAAAGGCGGGTAACGGAAATGAAGCTTTCGGTGAAAACAGTGATTCCGGCCAGAGTGCTGAAAACGCTTCCGGCAAAGAAGCCGAAGAACTTTCCGGCTATCAGGCAGCTTATGAAGCGCTGAGTATACAGTGCGAGGAGAAAGACGGGGCGGATTTGACCTACAATCTTATCGATGTGGACGGCAGCGGTGTACCGGAGCTGGCGGCGGTAAAGAATGGTTATTACGTAAGCCTTTATACCTGGGATAACGGAAACACATATACGCTGATGGACCATTGGGGTTACGGCGCTATGGGAAATGCCGGGTATGAATACTGTCCGGGGAAGAACAGCATCAGGAATTACAACACGGACTATGCCGGAGCAATTCTTTATACTACCTATATGAAGGTCGGCAGTCAGCACACAATTGATACTGTGGCGGAAATTGTCACCTATAACTTTGACGACGTCAACGGAAACGGAATACCGGATGAGGAAGAGGAGAGCTCTATGGGCTTATATTCCATAAGCTATATTAACGGCGCGGAGGCCGCAGCTGAAGAGTGCGCCGCCTTAAATGCCGGAGAATATGAGTATATACAGGGAGTGATGAGCGGGGAGGAGCTGAGAGAGAAATTAAAGGAGCTACAGTAAAATACCTCCCGCATTGGCGGGAGGCATTTTTTGACCAAAGTAGTTATCAGTCGATTTCCGCTTCGTTTTTCGCGGTTTCTTCATGATATTCCTGTTCCGTGTTGACATTCCAGATATTGGACTTGTCTTTTTTGCCGGACAAAATATTCTTGACGGTTTCAAAGGAAGTCACCATGGAATGGTCGATATTATTGTAACGGTGCTGGCCGTTGCGTCCCACACAATAGAGATTTTCAATGGAGCTTAACCAGGAAACCAGTTTGTCAATTTCATCGTAGGTGTCGAAATAAGCCGGGTATGCCTTTTTTACCTTTTCCATATGCGTATCAAGCACAACGCCGGGGCTGTCGATGAGACCCAGCTTCATCATTTCCTCCACACCGATTCTGGAAAATTCATCTTCCGTCATGTTCCAGAACTCGTCCCCTTCGTTGACGAAATATTCCAGTCCAATCCAGACGGTGTTTTCCAAATCCTTAATCATATAAGGGGACCAGTTGTTGTAAATCTGGAAACGTCCCAGCTTTACCTTACGGTCCTGAACATATACCCAGCAGTCGGGAACAATGTTGCCGACGGTCTTCATATCCGTCTTGTTTTCAAGGTTGATTTTCGGAACGAGAACGCCCAGAGTCATGTAATCCCGGTAGGGAAGTCCGGCGGCAATTCTGGCAGGCTCTGCGGGAACATCGTTCATACCGGCAACCAAATCCTTTACAGGCATGGAGGAAATAAAGTAATCGCCCTCCACGGTAAATTCCTGTCCGTCCTTTTCGTAGGTCAGAGAGGTGAGGACATTGTTTTCATCTCTGTGGAATTTCGTTACCCTGGCATTTTTGATGATGGTACCGCCAAGCTTTTCCACCTCGCCGGCAGTCACGTCCCAGAGCTGGCCGGGGCCAAGCTTGGGATATTTGAATTCTTCAATCAGGGAGGTCTCCACCTTCCGGTTTTTCTTTTTCAGCTTTTTCTCAATCACATCCTTAAGAATTGCCATAATGGACATTCCCTTGGTGCGCTGCGCCCCCCAGGAGGGGTCGATTTCTTTTGGGTGGCGTCCCCACAAATTTTCCGTATAGTACTCAAAAAACATGGAGTAGAGCTTGCGGCCGAAGCGGTTGATATAAAAATTTTCAAGGCTGTCCACCGGACGTTTATGGAGCAGGGCGGCAAGATAGCTGAAGCCCACCTGCATGGTGGTGACAAAGCCGAAATTTTTGAAAGTCTCGAGCTTTAAGGAAATCGGATAATCGTAAAACTTGGAATCAAAGTAAATACGCGATAC
>CAMSTM010000144.1 GCA_947063675.1 uncultured Lachnospiraceae bacterium
TATTGTAACAAACGCTGCCACGCTTTGCGAATCAGTATTGTAAAAAAAGAAAGTATTGAAAACTTGCCGTCTTCAATACTTTCTCTGTTTTTACGTCATTTTCCAGTTATTTCGCATAGTCAATGACTCTGGATTCTCTAATTACATTCACTTTTATCTGTCCTGGATATTCCAGCTCAGATTCAATCTGTTTTGAAATATCTCTGGCTAAAAGCACCATATCAGAATCAGAAATTTGTTCCGGAACTACCATTACCCGAATCTCTCTACCTGCCTGGATTGCAAAAGATTTGTCTACACCTTTAAAATTGTTTGAAATATCTTCTAGCTGTTTTAGTCTGCTTGTGTATGTTTCAAGCGTTTCCCGTCTCGCACCCGGTCTGGCGGCTGAAATTGTATCAGAAGCCTGTACAATGCATGCAATCAATGACTGAGGCTCTACGTCGCCATGATGAGATTCCACAGCGTTAATAACAGTAGGTGATTCCTTATACTTTCTGCACAGTTCAACACCTAACTGAATATGAGAGCCTTCCATTTCATGGTCTACAGCCTTGCCTATATCATGCAAGAGACCGGCTCTTTTCGCCATCCTTACATCAAGCCCAAGCTCTGCAGCCAGTAAACCCGAAAGCTGTGCCACTTCTATGGAATGCTTTAATGCATTTTGACCATAGCTGGTTCTGAATTTCATCTTTCCCAGCAATCTTACGAGTTCTGGGTGAATTCCATGAACACCCACCTCTAAGGTAGCAGCCTCACCTTCCTCTTTAATCATGATTTCAACTTCTTTTTGCGCCTTTTCAACCATTTCCTCGATTCTGGCCGGGTGAATACGTCCGTCCACAATCAATTTTTCAAGCGCAATTCTTGCCACTTCCCTGCGAATAGGGTCGAAGCCGGATAAAATTACGGCTTCCGGCGTATCATCGATAATAAGGTCAACGCCTGTCAGTGTCTCCAGGGTTCTGATGTTTCTGCCCTCTCTGCCGATGATTCTGCCTTTCATTTCATCATTTGGAAGCTGAACAACAGAAATCGTTGTTTCTGATACATGGTCGGCCGCACATTTCTGTATGGCAGTTACCACATATTCCCTTGCTCTCTTGTTTGCTTCCTCTTTGGCGCGATTTTCTAATTCCTTAATCATCACAGCCGTTTCATGCTTTACTTCGCCTTCAACAATTTTTAACAAATATTCTTTTGCCTGCTCGGAGGTTAATCCTGAGATTCGTTCCAGTTCCTGTAATCTTTCCTCATTCAGCTTTGAAATTTCAGCTTTCTGCCTGGCCAGTTCATTTTCCTTGGCCGCCAGATTTGCTTCCTTACGTTCAATCGCCTCCGACTTCTTATCAATGTTCTCTTCCTTCTGCTGAACTCTGCGCTCATAACGCTGCGCTTCCGCACGACGCTCTTTAATCTCCTTGTCCAATTCGTTCTTTGTACGGATGGACTCTTCCTTGACTTCAAGCAAAGACTCGCGCTTCTTCGTTTCGGCAGTTTTCAGAGCTTCATCAATAATTTCACGGGCTTTCTCCTCCGCATTTCCTATTTTGGTGTCCGACATCTTTTTGTAATATGTCGTCGCCAGATACCATGCAGCAGGAGCTGTCACCACCGCCGTGACGATGACTGCAATCAAAACCTGCACCATTTTACAGGAGCACCTCCTTATTTAGTTTTCATTGTACCCTAATCTATATAGAATGTATGTAACAAACACCGATAAAAAATCCAATCAGTTTCTTGCAAGTTTAACATTCTAAAAGAAATTTACAATACTTTGATTTTAAACTTAAATAGAAGTAATGTCAAGCAAAAGTGCACTTCTTATTGCGTCAGTTCCAAAGCCCTTACGGTACAAAAAAGCCGACATTTTCTGCTTTTCCTGAAAAGTTGCCGTCTGGGCGCAAAAATTTTTTTTGGCTATCCATCGCAGAATCTGCTCCCTCTCAAGCTCTCCGGCTGTTTCGCCGCAGTCATCGCCTACGGTTTCTCCCCATGCTTCTTCTATAATATCCCCTGAAATCCCTTTCCGGTATAAATCCATAAAAATTCTTTTTTTGCTTTTTGATTCCTTGTTATACTCTATGAAATCCAATGCATAACGGCTGTCATTTATATAACCGAAGGAACGGACATATGCCATCGCTTCCTCTATGACTGCCGCCGGATAGCCGCCGGCTTTCAGCTTATCAGACAGCTGTGCCTCTGTATAGGAACGGCCTTTCAGCAGATAAAGCGCCCGCATTTTCGCGCGTTTGGGAAGGACTTTTGTCATGATTTCCTCATAGGCTTTTTCCTCAAGCTCCTGTCCCTCTTTGATTTTGCCGTTCCTGATTTCCCCTTTATAGAGTACAAAGGCCGTCTCGCCGTCTATTTCTATTTTCATTCTGGACTTTGATATTTCTGTTATTTTTGTTACCGTCATGCTTCACTTGATTTTCCTGATTTTTTAGCGGAAGCGGAAGTATTCTTTGCGGATGATACCTTCCCGGCTTCTTTTTCTGCGCCGTTCTCCGCCGCCTCGGCGCCTTCTGCCGGCGCACCCTCCTGAAGGCCGAAATGAACTCTCACCTTCTCGGATATTTCCTCCAGTATCTGGGGATTGTCACGCAGATACTGCTTGGTGTTTTCACGTCCCTGTCCGATTTTGCTTCCTCCATAGGCATACCATGCCCCGCTTTTGTTTACAATATTTGCTTCGGCCGCCAAATCCAGGATATCTCCTTCCACTGAAATGCCTTTTCCGAAAATAATGTCAAATTCAGCCTCTTTAAAAGGCGGCGCAATTTTATTTTTAACCACCTTGACTCTGGTTCTGTTACCGATATTCTCTCCGCTTTGCTTTAATGTCTCAATTCTCCTTACATCCATTCTCACAGAAGAATAGAATTTCAGCGCCCGTCCGCCTGTTGTGGTCTCCGGGCTGCCGAACATCACTCCCACCTTCTCTCTGAGCTGGTTGATGAAGATAACGCTGCAATTGGATTTACTGATTACCGCCGTCAGCTTACGCAAAGCCTGGGACATCAGCCTGGCCTGAAGCCCTACGTGGGAATCCCCCATATCGCCGTCAATTTCAGCCTTGGGAACAAGAGCCGCCACAGAGTCAACAACAATAATATCAATCGCGCCGGAACGGACCATGGTTTCCGTAATCTCAAGAGCCTGCTCTCCGTTATCCGGCTGGGAAATGTACAGATTATCCACATCCACGCCGATATTCCTGGCATAAACAGGGTCAAGCGCATGCTCCGCGTCAATAAAACCCGCAATTCCCCCGCTCTTTTGGACCTCGGCTATCATATGTAAGGTAACCGTGGTCTTACCACTGGATTCAGGTCCGTATATTTCAATGATTCTTCCCTTGGGAATACCGCCCAGTCCGAGGGCAATGTCAAGGCTTAATGAACCGGTAGGGGTCGTCTCCACATTCATCTTTGCGGAAGAATCGCCCAGCTTCATAACCGCGCCCTTTCCAAACTGCTTTTCAATCTGCCCGAGGGCCGCGTCCAACGCTTTTAACTTGTCATCTTTTTCCATAAAATTCTCTCTCCATTTTCAGTTCCGCAGGCGCACTCATCCGTCCGCCTGCTGTTTCAGGTTCCTTTTTTCGGGGAACATCCGTTCTTATATACCATAAAACAAACGTTCTCCTTTGTCAATAATATCTTTATCTAAAAACCATTATACATCACTATGTGTCCAATAAACCTCCCTCAAAGGCAAATTCCTCCTTAATTTTATATTTTTTCTGAATATTTGGCGAAACGCCGGAATTGTAATACTGAAAAAGCGGTCAGAAATGCGGTATTACTTAACAAAAGTATCACATTTCCGCCGCTTTCACAACGAAAAATTTATAAACAAAAAATAAATTTAAAATAAACTTTTGTATTTCTGGTAATCCTTATAGGTCACCGTTACCCAGCCGTAATAGTAGTTAAACCCCACTTCCATGCCAAGGGGCGTATAAAAAATAATCAGGCTGTCTTCGTCGTTGAGCATATCTGTGATATCCTGGTCGGAAAACATGGAAATCCCTCCCACGTCCCCGTTTTGCTTCTCGCTTCTGTTTCGGAAGTCAATGGAAAACTCATCGTCAATCTCAAGAATCTGGGAATTAGTCATCGCAAGCCCGCTTTCCATATCCACATTGACGGAAATTACATAATTTTCATAGCTCTCACCGTCCAGATAACCGCTTTCCACATAAATAATGCTTAAAATTTCCTCGTCCATGTAAGTGACATAACTGTCCACATCAAAACGGAAATCCACATCCGCAGAAAGCTCCTCGCCCACGGAAGCAGTATACGCCTTAACCTCTCCTACTTCTCTTTGAATCACATTGTTTACGCCTTCCAAATCAATGGAACCGTCCACACTGTAAACTATAGGATACGCCATGGAAAGCTCTACATTGTCCTCGCCAAACACCTCGCCGCAGTACTCAAAATCCACCTGATAAGACAAATCGTTCCTGATAGCGTCTTGAAATTCATAGTATTCTTCGGAATCCGTGCCGTCATTGCCGTAATAACCGTAATCATCATAAGAATCGCCGCCGTCTGAATTCCAGTAATCCCCGCCGAAACCACCGTCAAAATCTCCATACCCGCCGCCCTGAAAATCATTGCTGCCATTTTCCGGGTAGGTTCCCGGTTCCTCCTGCCGGTATCTGGCAGTCGGATAACCGCCAACGTCAACATAGAATAAATATCTGGCCAGCCGGAAAACATCGATACAAAATACTGTCAGCAGCAGAAGCCCGGCACAAATACTCCCAAGAATAACAGCCGTTTTTTGTCCTGTACTCCACTTTTTTTCCATAAAAAACCTCCCTGTTAATATTCCTTCTCAGAAGTATTTCACTCAAGGCAGTCAAGAAGCTGCAAAAGAGCCGCCTTCACCGTCTGACGCCTGATTTCCAACCGGTTTCCCTCAAAATGATTTTCGGTGACGACAACCTTCCCGTCTGCAAAACAGCCGATAAATACCAGCCCCACCGGCTTATCCGGCGTCCCTCCGTCCGGCCCTGCAATCCCGGTAACTGCAATTGCCGCCTGCGCTCCCGCCTTTTGGGCCGCTCCTTTTGCCATCTGCTCCGCCACCTGGCTGCTAACTGCCCCCAGTCTCTCAAGAGTATCCCTCGAAACTCCGAGAAGCTTTTCCTTGGCGGAATTGGCATAGGTGACATAGCTTTCCCCAAGCACCTGCGACACCCCGGCCACATTTACCAGGGTGGATGCAAGCATCCCTCCGGTGCAGGACTCCGCACAGACTATCTGCCAGCCCTTTTCCTTTAATTTCTCCACAACGCGTTCTTCCAATGAAGCTTTTTCCGACATTCTACCTGCTTTCCTTCATTACATCCTTATTTTTAATCAGATAGTCAATCAGCGACACCACCGTAAGCACCACCGCAATCAGAAGGACAATCTGCGTAACCACTGAAAGCGCAGCGATATCCGCAATCAAAAGGCATACCGCCACCATCTGGAAGGTGGTTTTAAACTTCCCCCAATAGCTGGCCGCTATCACCACTCCGTTATCCGAGGCCACAAGCCGGAAACCGCTGATGATAAATTCCCTGGCGATAATCACAATCACCATCCATGACGGAATTCTATCAAGCTCAATCAGGCAGATAAGCGCCGAACACACGAGCAGCTTATCCGCAAGGGGGTCCATAAATTTCCCGAAGTTTGTTACCAGATTATATTTACGGGCAATTTTTCCGTCCAGCAAATCCGTCAGGCTCGCAATAATAAAGATGGCGAGCGCAATCCATTTATCATATGGCGTCAGGGACGCCAGCAGAAACACAATAAAAAAGGGAATCAGTACCACCCGGAACATTGTCAGTTTATTTGGTAAATTCATCTTTCATCCTCCATTTCCCCTATCAAATCATATTCGTTGGAGCCGGTAATCTTAACATTCACGAAATCGCCGCTCATCAGCTCTCTTTTTGAGTTGATAAAAAGGTATCCGTCCACACTGGGAGCGTCCTTATAGGTACGTGCCACGTAAGCGTTTTCATCCGCCACCTTTCCCTCAATCATAGCCTTCACGGTGCGGCCCACCATAGCCTGAGCGCTTTCAAAGGCAATCTCCTGCTGCAGCTCCATGATTTCATCCCTGCGCCGCTCCTTCACTTCCTCCAAAATCTGGCCGGACATTTCCGCAGCCGGCGTGTCCTCTTCCTCAGAGTAGGCGAACACGCCAAGCCGGTCGAACTCCATTTCATCCACAAAATCAAGCGTCTGTTCATGTTCTTCTTCTGTTTCTCCCGGAAATCCCGAAATCAATGTTGTGCGCAGACAGATATCCGGTATTTCCTCTCTTAAGTGCCTTACCAGAGCCCGTATCTGGGCGCTGTCCGTTTTTCTTCCCATTCTCCTTAAAACGGTATCGCTTCCGCTCTGCACGGGAATATCCAGATAATGGCAGATTTTTTCTTCCTTTTTTATAACCGCAATCAAATCTTCCGTAACTTCCTCAGGGTAACAGTATAAAATGCGAATCCACTCAAGCTCCCTGATTTCACACAACCGTGTCAGCAGCTCTGGCAGACACTTTTTCCCATATAAATCCACACCGTAAAGAGTGGTTTCCTGAGCTACCAGAATAAGCTCCCGGACCCCCTGCCCGGCCAGCTCTCCGGCCTCCTTTACAAGCTCATCCATGGGAGTGCTGCGATAGCTTCCCCTTATCTTCGGAATAATGCAGTATGTGCAGTGTTTGTTGCACCCCTCGGCTATTTTCAGATAGGCGTAATACCCTCCTGTGGTCACTACACGCTTCCCGGAAACCCTGAAATTGGAATTCGCATCTTCCAAATAATTTTTCGGATTCCCCTCCAAAACCTCTGTGAGCGCTTTCACAACGGCAAAAACAGCGGTAGTTCCGATGACAGCGTCCACCTCGGGTATTTCCTTTTGTATTTCTTCCCTGTACCGCTGGGCCAGACAGCCGGCCACAATCAGGGCTTTTATCTGTCCGCTCTTTCTAAGCTCCGCTATTTCCAGTATGGTATTGATGCTTTCCTCCTTGGCGTCGCCTATAAAACAGCAGGTGTTCACTATCACGGCGTCCGCCTTGCTTTCGTCATCCGTAAACCGATACCCCTTTTCGGAAAGCGCTCCGAGCATTACCTCGGAATCCACCAGATTTTTGTCGCAGCCAAGGGAAATAAGTAATACGTTCATGTACTTCTCCTTTTCCGGCTCTTTGCTCACGCGCTCGGCTTGCGCCTCGCTGTCCGCGGCATTCGCCGAATGGGGATGCAAGCATCCCCGCCCGGCTCATTGCTCGCGCAAAAAGCAAGCAGGCCGAAGCCAACTTGGTAGTTTTGCGGCTTCGGCCTGCAAGCTCAGTCATCTGAAAGTATTTTTATCTTTCCCTGATTCAGCTCCTCCACCGCCACGGAAAGAGGCTTGGTGTTGTTTACACAGTATACCAGCGCTTCTTCCCCGGAGATGATTTGCCTTGCTCTCTTGGAAGTGGCCATAACGATTGAGTATCTGCTGTTGACAACCGGCGCTTCGCCCTGTTCAACCTCGCTGTTTACTACCTTCATTAAATCTGAATAAGATGGATGTAACATTTTTTCTCCTTTCACACACAGACATTCTTCAATTCTTTTCGTATATTGTCAATCAATTCTACATTTCGCTCAGGCGTCTCATGGGCGGCCTGTATCAGGGAATGCATGTTTCGCACACACTCTTCCAGTTTATCATTAATGACGATAAAATCGTACTTTTCAATTCCCTTCGCTTCCTCCAGCGCTCTTGCAAGACGCATTCTGATAATCTCAGGGCTCTCCGTGCCGCGCTTTTCCAGACGCTTTCTAAGCTCTGCGGCGTTCGGCGGCATCACAAACAAAAGAAGGGCCGTGGGATACTTTTCTTTTACTTTAAGCGCTCCCTGAATTTCTATTTCCAGAATTACATCCCTGCCTGCTTCCAGCTCCGCCTCCACATATTTTCTGGGCGTACCGTAATAATGCTCGCAGTAAGATGCGTATTCAATGAGTCCGTCGTTTTTTATCTGGCTTACAAATTCCTCCTGGGATACAAAAAAGTACTCTTTTCCCTCCTCCTCACCCGGCCTTGGGCTTCTGGTGGTCATAGATACCGACAGGGCATAGTTATCATAGTTCTGAACAAGCTGTTTCATGAGAGTGCCCTTTCCCGTTCCTGAAAAGCCTGAAACCACAATTATAATTCCCTTACGCTTCATTTTCGTCTCTGCTTTCCGCCTGTGCTCTTTGTGCAATTGTCTCCGGAAGGAGCGCCGAAAGCACCAGCTGACTGTTCTCCATTACAAGCACGGCTTTTGTTTTTCTTCCCTGAGTAGCGTCAATTGCGTCCCCGCTCTCCCTTGCTCTTTGCACCAGCCGTTTAACCGGCGCGGAGTCGGGGCTTACAATTGCAATTATTTTTCCGGCATTTACAATATTGCCAAACCCGATATGAATCAGCTTATTCATAAACAATCCCTTTATTCAATATTCTGGATTTGCTCTCTCACTTTTTCGATTTCTGTTTTCAGTTCAATGGCATGATTGGAAATTTCAAGGTCGCCGGATTTGGACAGGATGGTGTTGGACTCCCTGTTCATCTCCTGGGCGATGAAATCCAGCTTACGCCCGATACCGCCGCCTGCCTTCAGCGTCTCCTTCGTCGTCTCGATATGGCTTTTAAGGCGCACCAGCTCCTCGTCCACACATACCCTGTCGGCAAAAATGGTGACCTCTAAGAGAAGCCTGTTTTCATCTATACTGGCGTCCGCTAAAAGCTCCTTTACCTTATCCTCCAGTTTCTGACGATATTCCGCAACTATCTGCGGGGAACGCTCCGCTATAAAATCCACATGGGCAAGCATACCGTCCAGCTTTTCCAGAAGGTCGTCGCGCAAATGCTCTCCCTCTTTGATTCTGGTTTCCACAAAGCCCTTTGCCGCGCCCTCCAGCGCTCTGTCCAAAAGCTCCCAGAGCTTCTTCTCATCGATACTCTGTTCTTCCATTGTAAATACTTCCGGATATCTTGACAATCCAAAGACCTTTACATCATTTTCCAGCGAAAAGTCTTCTGCCATCCGGTTTAAATATCCCAAATACTCTGCGGCCAGTTCCCGGTTATACTTTACGCATACATTGGACTCCGTGAAATCCTCATAGGAAATGAAGATATCCACCTTGCCCCTCTGGATATACTTTTTCAGCTCGCTTCGAATTGCCGCTTCAAAAAAATTCAGCTTCTTCGGCATTTTGATGCTGACATCCAGATACCTGTGATTAACCGATTTCATCTCCACGGTGATTTTGCGTTCGGCCTCCTGCACTTCGCATCTGCCAAAACCCGTCATACTTTTAATCATGACGTTCCTCCTGATTTTGTATTTTCAGCTCCAGCCGGTACAAGTTAAAATATTTGCTGTTGATTTCACTTTATTATAGGCGAAGCGCTTAAAAACGTCAAGGATTACGTAATGTAAATATCGGCTTCCCCGGTTGTCCCTCTTAGTCCTCTAAAAGCCGCAGCTTCGAAATATC
>CAMSTM010000145.1 GCA_947063675.1 uncultured Lachnospiraceae bacterium
ACTGCAGGGAAGAAATATTCAATATCAAAAACGTGCACATTTCGTTACTGGCGACGCGTTCCCGCTTCCCCTTTCTTCCATCCACAACTCCCGATACGTCCGTTATACTTCCTCTGCCTTTACCAACAGCGCCTTCCACTGTCTCCCAACTTCGTTTGCCATTTCCGCCTTCCTGCACATACCCCGCATTCCCTCTCTCCTCCTCAAGCTTCGCCAACTCCTCCATGGCCTTTAATCCCGCCGGCGTGCACGCCCACCCCAGCCCGAGAACATTCGCAATAATATTCATGGAAATATAATCCTTCGCCTTATGTCCCTTCGGCAGCCCCGGAAACATAAAAGACACGAAGGGAGACAGCATATTCGTCAGCTTCAAAATCAGCCCCGAGCTTTCCGCCACCTCCATAAGCCCTACCCAGAACGCCATAATTCCCGCCGTAGCAATACAAAGAGACACCGCTTCACCTGCACTTTGAAGCGCCGCCTCCGTAACCTCTTTCATATTTCCGTTAATAGCCCCAAAAATAATTCCCAGTACAATCATCGCTGCCCAGATATAGTTTAACATAATCTGCTCTTTTCGCTTTTTAGCATCTTATGCGTAAAAACCCCAAATTATTTCTCTCCGGGTATATCCTAAAGCAACGCCTGATAAATATCCCTTTTGCTCACCCCTCTGTCCGCCGCCACCTTTTTCATAGATTCTTTTCTGTCAAATCCCTGCCCTTCGTATATCTGCATATGCTCTTCGATAGATATTTCCTTCCAGCTTTCATGCTCTTTTTCCTTAAGGGCAGCCCGGTTCATGCCTTCAATGACAAGCACATATTCCCCCTTCGGCTCGTTTTCCTCATAGTACGCCAAAGCGCCCGCAAGCGTTGTGGGAAAAACCGTCTCAAAGCGTTTCGTAAGCTCCCTGCACAAAGTAACGCGCCGTTCCCCCAAAGCCTCATAAAGCTCTGCCAGAGTCTTTTTCAGATGATGGGGCGCCTCATACAATATGACTGTGCGGGTCTCTCTCAAAAGCTCCTCCAACACAAACTTTCTCTCCTTTTTATCCGCCGGAAGAAAACCTTCAAAGCAAAATCGCCTTGTTGGAAGCCCGGAAAGCGTCAGCGCCGTAATTAAAGCACAGCACCCCGGCAGGGAAGTCACCGGAACGCCCGCCTTTAAGCATTTATCCACCAGAACCTCCCCCGGGTCAGATATTGCCGGCGTGCCTGCGTCCGTAATCAGGGCGATATTTTTCCCCTCTGTCAGCCAGCTTACAATCTGCTCAGCCTTTTCCACTTTGTTATACTCGTGGTAACTGGTCATAGGGGTTCTGATTTCAAAATGGTTCAGCAGTTTTATGCTGTTTCTTGTGTCCTCCGCCGCTATCATATCGACTTCCCGCAGGGTTTCCAGCACCCGGGGAGTGATATCGCTCAAATTTCCTATCGGAGTGGCACATAAATATAAGGTTCCTGTCATTTTCTCCTTCCCCCTGTAAATTCCTTTCCCAAACTGACCTCTCTCGCAAAAGCCAGCACCCCCATGTCAAGCTGACGGGACATCCCGACTGCAACGAAGCAGAGCTGCTGACCGCTGCGGGAATCAATACCCGTAAATATCATAAATCTCGTCCGTATAAATGCCCTGACTCTTATAAACAATCAGCGGCTTCTCCACCGTCATACGCGCCCGGCCGCCTCTGTTTGCTTCGATTAAAACCATATTCGGCTCCTTGTCCGCAAAAGGATGCACCAGCTTCATTCGCTTGGGCTCCAGCCGATACTGCCGAAGCAGCACAATAATATCCGCCAGCCGAAAGGGTCTGTGTACCATATAAAAATTCCCTCCGGGCCGCAGAAGCCTGGCGCTCTGGCTTATCACATCCTCCAGTGTGCAAAGCAACTCATGCCTTGCAATGGCCTTGGGTGCATCAGGATTCGTAAGTCCGTGATGCTCCGTCATGTAGGGCGGATTACAGGTCACAACGTCAAAAGAAGCAGCGCCAAAAAGGCTGACTGCTTCCTTAATATCGCCTGTAACAATGTCTATTCTGTTTTCAAGCCGGTTTAATCTCACGCTCCGGCCTGCCATGTCGGCGCTTTCCGGTTGGATTTCCAGCCCTGTCAGATGCGCCGCCCCGGTTTTTGCGGCCATAAGAATCGGAATAATCCCCGTTCCCGTTCCAAGGTCGAGAACTCTGTCCTTTTCCCGGGCGCTGGCAAACCCTGAAAGCAGCACCGCGTCCATTCCAAAGCAAAAACGCGCCGGATCCTGAATAATCCGGTAGTTATTCCTCTGCAAATCGTCCACCCGCTCTCCCGGGCGTACCAGCGCTTCTGCCTCGTTCCCGGGAGGAAAAGCTGCTTCCTCCAGCGCCTCCCCGCTTTTTTCCAAATCCTTCTCAGAGCATTGTTTCATAGTTTTCCTCATTCAGGCTCTGCTTTCGCAATCGTTTATGGATTCAAATTCCCTGCGAGCAGTCTGCTTTACCCGTTTAAAATTCTGTGAATGCACTCTAATTATCGTCAAGCTTCGACCTGGGTTCTTCCTTCTCAAGCTTCTCCAGCTCTTTTAATTTTTCATCCTGCACATCCACCTTATTGTGCTTATGCTTCCGTTTGAATCGAAGCTGCTCCACACGGTACTCCTGGATTTCCTTCTCGTCCCCCACTTCCACGATAACTTTCACTAACTGCCGGAGCACATTTACGCTGTGAACCTCGCCCTTTAATCCGTCCTCGGTGGTTACATGGTCGCCTACATTGGGAAGTCTCCTGTTTAATTCCTCGTATGTGTCCTCCTCGTTTTTCAGGCAGCACATCAGTCTTCCGCACACGCCGGATATCTTTGTGGGATTTAAAGATAAGTTCTGTTCCTTTGCCATCTTAATGGAAACCGGCACAAATTCCGACAAATGCCTGTGACAGCACAGCTCCCTTCCGCAAATGCCGATTCCGCCCAATATCTTCGTTTCATCCCGCACCCCTATCTGCCGCAGCTCTATTCTGGTTTTAAAAACGGCAGCCAAATCCTTTACAAGTTCACGGAAGTCAATCCTCCCGTCGGCAGTAAAATAAAACAGCACCTTATTATTATCGAAAGTGTACTCTGCGTCAATCAGCTTCATTTCCAGTCCGTGCTTGTGAATCTTTTCCAGACAGATTTTGAAAGCTTCTTTTTCCTTCTGTTTATTCCCGGCCTCCTGCTCGTCGTCCCGCTGTGTGGCAAGACGAAGCACCGGCTTCAGGGGCTGAATGACATTATCGTCCGGCACCTCCCTGATGCCTCCCACTACCGTCCCATATTCTATTCCTCTTGCAGTTTCAACGATTACATGGTCTCCCTTTTTAATATTAAATTTCAACGGGTCAAAAAAATATATTTTTCCGGCAGTCCTGAATCGCACACCAATTACTTTTGTCATAAATCTATAAACCTCACTTAATTTTCTTTAATTGTCAGAAGCAAAAGCTCCATTGTCAGCTCGAAATTCACGTTGGCGTTAAGCCTCTGCTTTGACTTCTCAAGCGCATCTATAATCCGTTCAATCCCCTCATAGGTGCTCTTGTCGGCCACCTTTCTGATATGCTGTATTTCCTCTCTGAAAATCAGATGGTTAACGTCATGGGTGGCTTTAAACAACAGCACGTCCCGATACCATATCGAAAGAATATCCATATAGTCGTTTACGTCAAATTTATATTCGTTTATCTTTTTTATAGCCGCTACAATCTCGTGCAGCTCCATCTCGCCGATATATTTGAGCAGCGTAATGGCTTCATCCTTGACCTTATCAAACTCCTCGCTGTTTGCAAGCAGTCTCGCCTTTCCCACGTTGCCTCTTGCAAAAGCCACGCAGATATCTGCCTTATAATCAGGAATTCCCATATTTTCCATCAGATATTCCTTAATCTGGGCATCTCTTACCGGCTTCATGTTGAGCACAACACAGCGGCTTAAAATGGTGGGAAGAAGCGTGTTTACATTGTCTGTAAGTATAAGGATGACTGCATATTCCGGCGGTTCCTCCAAAGTCTTCAAAAGCGCGTTCTGCGCCTGAACCGTCATTTTTTCACCCTCGTTCACTATATAAATCTTTTTCGGCCCGCTGTAGGGCTTGATTGCCACATCTCCGTTAATCTGTCTGCGGATATCATCCACACCTATCGTTCCCGGTTTTTCATGGGTAATGAAAATAATATCCGGGTGGTTGCCGCTTTGCGCCTGTTTACAGGAATGGCATTCCTGACAGGGTTCCACGCCCTGCCTATCCTCGCACTGAAGCGCCATGGCAAAGGTCCTGGCTATAAATTCTTTTCCGGCATTCCGCTCCCCGTTAATAATATAGGCATGGGACACCTTATTCATTCTGACGGCGTTCTCTAAATGCTCCCTTAACTGCTCCTGCCCTACAATATCAGAAAATCTGCGCATATACCCCTCTCATTCCGCCGCAAATGCGGCTTTTATCCCCCTTGTGTGTTCAACCAATCAGGTTAAAATATCTAAAAGCAGCCCTCTGATTTCTCCTATTTTGGAGAGAATCGCAAGATGGTCCTGTTCATCTTTCATAAGTTCCCTTGCCAGTTCGTCCAGATTTTCATCTACAAGTCTGATAATTCCGTAAACTCTGTGCCTTCCCTTCCTGTCCAGGAAATTCTCCCTGGAAAAAGCATGGGAACGGCTCACAATTTCATTCATAAACTCCTTTACAAGGCCTCTGTATTTTTTCATATCCCGGATATCACGCTTTTTTGCCAGCCTGTCGCCCTGCATGGTAATTTCTTCCATTAAAACGCCCAGTCTTGCCGCCAGCTCCTGCTCCTCGATATGGCTCACAAGCGTAAACTTAAAAGCTCCGTCAGATTCATGTACCTGCGCCGGCGCTTCCGGTGTTGTCACCGGCATTGCCTGATTCACTTTTATATCCATACAGACCACCTCTTTTCAGCCAAAATACCGACCTGTCTAACTTTCTTCCCGCATTTTATCAATAATATACTCTTTTATTTCTTCCAGACAGTCCTCCAACTTATTGTTTAAAAAACGTCTGTCTATGCCCGCTTCTTTTATTTTTTCCTGAGAAAAGTCAACGGAATCCGCCAGAAAGCGTCTGCATAATTCCTCATATCCGGGAGACTCCTCTTTCATTTCCCGCTCAAGTGCGCGCTTTAATCTCACACCGTCGTCCAGCTCCAGCAATACGGGAACCACCTTATCCCTGCCGAAGTACCCTGCCGTTTTTTGGTAAGACTCAAGCGTCCCTATTACCAGATAGCTGCTGTGGCTCAAATCAATACTGCCATCATCCACCATAAAATAGTACCACGGCCCGTAATATGTATGATAGACGCGGGCTTCTATCACCATGCCCGCATCCTCTAACTTTCTGTAACCTTCCTCGTCCGTAAAATGATATTCCGTCCCCTCTACCTCCCCTGCCCGTATGGGACGGGTGGTATAAGGCACCACCTTTTTCAGATTAAGAGCTTCATTTTCCAGTAAATGGGTATAAACGGCATTTTTTCCCGATGCGCTCTTTCCCATTAAGTATATCATTTTTCCCACAATAATTAAACCTCTACCACACGAATCATATTGGTATTTCCTGACACGCCAAGGGGTACTCCGGCAGTCAGAACCACCACATCGCCTATTTTAATATATCCGGCTTTTTCCGCTGCGGCTATAGCAACTTCAAATAAATCGTCCGCCACGCTTTCACGGGCAATCCATAAAGGCGTTACGCCCCATAAAAGGCTTAACTGCCTGCATACCCGGGGACTTACGCTGCACGCGATGACCGGGCATCCCGGTTTATATCTTGCAATCATTCCCGCCGTAAAACCGGAGATTGTCACGGTAATAATTGCCGCCGCCTTCAAATCCATGGCCGTCATACAGGTCGCATGGGAAATTGCCGTCGTCACGTCAGGATTTCCCGAAAAAGCCCTGTTCTTCATTCTTCCGTCGTAGTCGATATCTGCTTCCGTACGCTCCGCAATTCTGGACATTGTTTTGACAGCCTCCGTGGGATAACGTCCCGCGGCGCTCTCTCCTGAAAGCATAATAGCAGTCGTTCCGTCATAAATAGCGTTGGCAATGTCGGTTGCCTCCGCACGGGTCGGCCTGGGATTTCTCATCATGGATTCCAGCATCTGCGTAGCCGTGATAACATGCTTGCCCATCTTTTCCGCCATCTTTATCATGCGTTTTTGGATAACGGGCACTTCTTCCATGGGAATTTCAACGCCCATGTCGCCCCTTGCCACCATTATACCATCAGAAACGGTAAGAATCTCCTCAAGATTGCGAATTCCCTGCATATTTTCAATTTTGGCAATGATTTTCATGGTGCTTTGCTGTTCATCAAGAATTTTTCGCACTTCAAGAATATCTTCCCTGCATCTTACAAAGGAAGCCGCAAGAAAATCAAATCCCATATCGCAGCCAAACATAATATCGCTTCTGTCAACATCGCTGATATACGGCATGGATAAAACCGCTCCGGGCACGTTGACGCCCTTATGATTTGATATCGGCCCGCCGTTTACCACGGTACATATAATGTCGTTTTCTTCAATGGCGTCCACTGTCATTTCAATCAGGCCGTCGTCAATTAAAATTGTGGTTCCGACGCTGATATCGTCTTTCAGATTCGTATAAGTAATTGAAACCTTTTCATTATTTCCGATAATTTCTTCCGTCGTCAGAGTAAATTTCTGGCCGGAAACAAGTTCCGTTTTTCCGCCCTCGATATCCCTTAATCTGATTTCCGGCCCCTTGGTATCCAGGAGAGTAGCCACCTGTAAACCCAGCTCACTGCTTATTTTATTTACTCTCTCAAATTTTATTTTATGCTCTTCATGTGTTCCATGGGAAAAATTAAAGCGGGCAACATTCATTCCTGCAAGCATTAGCTCCCGCAGTTTTTCCTCCGCCTCACATGCTGGACCGATTGTGCAGATAATTTTTGTTTTTCTCATAACCAACCATACCTTTCCTAAGATGTTTTTACCACTCTTATTTTATTATTACAAACTCCCTGTACTGTATAGCCATTCATAATATATCCTTCAATTACCCTTATCATCCCCTCGCCTATGATTTCTCCCGGAACAAGCAAAGGAATCCCGGGCGGATAAAGATTGATAAATTCGGCGGCCGTTTTCCCTGCCGCGCCCGTAAGCGCTTTCTCCTCATAAGGCAGCGTATATGCCTCCCACAGCTCCATCGCCGCAACGGGACTTGCCGGAACATCAACCCGGCATACATGGCGTTTGCCCGCCTCCATCCCTTCATCAATTTCCAACAGCGCTTCGGAAAGCCTGTCAAAGCCGCTTTTTTCGTCCATCATTGTAAGAATGGCGACCACATAGCTTCCCGCCGCCATTTCCATCTGCAAATGATACTTTTCCCGTAAAATATCATAAAGCATCTGTCCGCTCATAAAAGATTCATCCACCGAAATCACCAGTTTCCCCGGCTCGGTTACGGGGCATACGCGAATATACCGGCAGCTTTCCACCTGTTTTAAAAAAAGCTCTCTCATATCCAGCAGCTTTTCAAGCCTTTGGCTGCCCTCCGCCTCCGCAAAGCGCATCGCCTCGTCAATTCCCGCCATCAGCAGATAGGAAGGGCTGCTGGACTGATAAATGCGAAGATACCGTTTCAATACTTCCCTGTCCGTCAGGCTGCCGTTTCTGTGTATCAGCGCCGTCTGGGTAGGCGCCGGCAAAGTCTTGTGAACGCTGTGTATTACAATATCCGCCCCCTCTTCTACTGCGTTAGGCGGATATTGAGGATGCATTCCGAAATGGGCGCCGTGTGCCTGGTCCACAATCAACGGAATTTTATAGCTGTGAGCCAGCTTTGATATCTCTTTTATATTTGAATTAATTCCTTCATAGGTCGGAGAGGTAATAACAATGCCTGCGATGGTTTCACCCGCGTCTTTCTCTTTAAATTCCTCTTTTCCCAAAATGTTTTTAATCTGTTTTTCTATACTGGCGGCTAAAACCGGCCCTGCAATATCATACCCTTCTGTCTTTTCCGGATACACATAATGCAGTTTCATACGATTTAAAAAAGCCGCATGATATACGGCTTTATGACAGTTCCTGCTAATTATCAGATTACGCCCCCCACCGGCAACCGCTGAAATCGCGCTTAAAATCCCTGCTGTACTTCCATTTATTAAAAAATAAGTTTCCTCGGACCGATACAGCTTGGCCGCGTGCTCCTGCGCCTTCTTAATCAAAGACATGGGCTGGTGCAGATTATCAAAACCATCTATTTCTGTAATGTCATACCTGTAAGCTTCCGCCAAAGCGCCTTTTTTAAAGTTTCTTTTATGCCCCGGCATATGAAAGGGATAAAAATCGCTTTTACTGTAGTCTTTCAGTTTATCGAGCAGTCCGTCATTCATCCTGCTGTCCTTAATTTTGCTCTCTTTATATTGGACACATTCCCTCTGCGCAAATGCAGCGTCTCAAGCAAAGAGCAATACTTATCCGCGGTCGTTACAATCCACGCTTCCCTGCAAAGCGGCGGTACTACCGTCAGCGGCCACATGTGCTTCTTTATAATATCCCTTTCCCGCTTAGTCAGGCGATACTCCTTGCTGGCGTTCCGAAGGGCGATTCCCGGGTGATAAAATCCGTGCAGCCTCTGATAGCCTTTCCTTGTCTTATCATGCCAGTCATATAAAAAATAATCATGCAGCAATGCGCCGCGTATCAGTTCCCTCTCATTGCATTCAATCCCTAAAAATTTACTGATTGCAATACTCTGGGCCGCAACATCAAGACAATGCCTCTGCACCGGCATTGAGCCGTGCTGAATATAATTCCTCGTACTGCGAAAATTATCTGACATCAAAATATCCCAGGCATATTCCCGGAGCAGGTGATAAAATTCCCGCCTCTGCTCATATCTTTTTCTCAGCTTCTCCACATGCGCCTTATACTTTTCAGATTTATCGCTCATAATACCATCCTTAAAAAATATTTTTTGCCAGTCTGCAATGGCACCGCGTACATTATATCATAATATAAAAATTAATTGTGTATGTTACACTCACTTTGAGTTATTCTTATTAAAACATTAATAAAATATTCAGTTTTATTCTTCCAATGCGGTAATCGCTATAACTGTTACATTTTCCATGCTATCACCAGTTACTTTACCGTCAAATACCACCTTGACAGCCTGTCCTTCCAACATTTCACTATTTTCTCCGGTATAGATAATTGTTTCCGGTGAAATTTTAAACTCAAGCTTCCGCCCATCTTCTGTCTCCACAGAAAAACCGCTTTTTTCCATCCCGCAGAGCCTTCCCTCCGCCACAAAATATCCCTCTTCTGTATACAGCAAACTTTGATTCTCCTGAAGTTCAAAATCCGCTTCCTCTTCCGTGCCACTCCAGACCATCAAACCGGTCTCCTGCACCTCGGCGCAGCCTGCCGCAAAGCAAAGCAGCATCCCGCATGCCACAAATAAAATAATATACTTTTTCATAATCCTCTTCCTCATATAAAAATTCCCTTATCAAAAATACTATAAAGTGG
>CAMSTM010000146.1 GCA_947063675.1 uncultured Lachnospiraceae bacterium
GGCTTCCTTGCCATTGACGGCATTTTAGCCCTCTGCCTTAACGTGGTGGACGGCCTTGTGGTCTATCCGAAGGTGATTGAAAAGCATATGATGAGCGAGCTGCCTTTCATGGCCACCGAAAATATCATGATGGACGCGGTAAAGCTGGGCGGCAACAGGCAGGAGCTTCACGAGAGAATCAGGGAGCTTTCCATGGAGGCCGGAAAAAATGTGAAGGAAGAAGGAAAGGAAAACAATCTTCTGGAGCTGATTGCGGCGGATAGCGCATTCAACATGTCTTTGGAGGATTTACAGCGGGCCATGGAGCCCTCGAGATACATCGGGCGTTCCAGGGAACAGGTTGAGAGCTTCCTCGCGAAAGTGATAGGGCCCGTTCTTACGGAAAACAAAGATTTGCTGGGTGTGAAAGCGGAGATAAACGTATAAATCAGCAGATGCCGGACGGTGCACGGAATAATTTCCGAATGCAGAATGCAGCCGGAAATTGTTCCGAACAAATGTGTGCCGGCTGGCGTCTGCGGGACTTAACATAAACAGGAGGGCGATATGGGAGGATTTTTTGGAGCAGCGCTGAAAAAGGACTGTGTTTTTGATTTATTTTTCGGGACGGACTATCATTCCCATTTGGGGACAAGAAGGGCGGGAATGGCCGTATACAGCGGGGAAAAAGGCTTTGACCGGGCAATCCACAACATTGAAAACGCGCCTTTTCGGACGAAGTTTGACAAGGATTTCAATGAGATGGAGGGAAATCTGGGAATCGGATGTATTTCCGATTATGAGCCGCAGCCGCTTTTAGTGCGCTCACACCATGGAACCTATGCTATCAGCACGGTAGGGAAAATTAACAATGCAGAAGAAATAACGGATGATATTTTTACTACGGGACACGCTCATTTCATGGAGATGAGCAGCGGAGACATCAATGCCACGGAGCTTGTGGCCGCCATTATCAATCAGAAGGATAATATCATCGAGGGCATCAGGTATGCCCAGGAGGTAATCGACGGCTCCATGTCCATTCTGCTGCTGACGCCCAAAGGGATTTACGCGGCGAGAGACAAAGTGGGGAGAACCCCCGTGGTGGTAGGGAAAAAGGAGGAAGGCTACTGCGTTGCCTTTGAGAGCTTTTCTTTCCTGAATCTGGGATATGCCATGGAGCGGGAGTTAGGGCCCGGCGAAATTGTGGTAGTGACGCCGGAGGAGGTGCGGACTCTTTCCGCGCCCGGTTCGGATATGAAAATCTGTACTTTCCTTTGGGTTTACTACGGATATCCCTCCTCCTCTTACGAGGGTATCAGCGTGGAAAAGATGCGCTACAACTGCGGCGCGCTCCTTGCAAGGCGGGACGACGTAGAGCCGGACAACGTGGCCGGGGTGCCGGATTCCGGGATTGCCCACGCCGTCGGATACTCCAATGAGTCGGGAATTCCCTTTTCAAGGCCCTTTGTGAAGTATACGCCTACCTGGCCCAGGTCCTTTATGCCCACCAACCAGAGCCAGAGAAATCTGATTGCCAAGATGAAGCTGATACCGGTGCATGATTTGATTCAGGGAAAGAGCCTGCTTTTGATAGACGATTCCATTGTGAGAGGCACCCAGCTTGGGGAAACCACGGAATTTCTTTATCAGAGCGGGGCAAAGGAGGTACATATAAGACCTGCCTGCCCGCCTATCATGTACGGGTGCAAGTACCTGAATTTTTCACGTTCCACCTCCGAGATGGATTTGATTACCAGACGTGTGATTAAGGACATGGAAGGCGACGGCGGGGAAGTGGATTTGACCGATTATTCCAATCCGGAAACCGGGGAATATCAGGAGATGGTGGAGCATATCAGAGAGAGGCTGAATTTCACATCCCTGAGATATCACAGGCTGGACGATATGATTGAGTCGGTGGGGATTGACAGGTGTAAGCTCTGCACCTACTGCTGGGACGGCAAAGAATAAAGGAATGATACAGGGTGTAAGGCGTAAAATACCTTACACCTTTTTAATGCGGAATCCGAAAACCGATTTCCGCGTCTTTTTAAAATAAGGGCTTTCCATTTCCTTCAGAATGATGTATAATCCCAGATATAAGTTTATTGACATATCAGATAACAAGTCGCAATAAATTCCCTAAAGAAAATTTTTGATATGAAATTTTTAAAACTTGCATTATGACTATAAATGAATGGAGGATTTTATGAGAGAAAAGTATGAGTCACTGGCGCTTGCTGACTTGAAGGCAATTGCGAAAGCCAGAGGACTGAAAGGCACATCATCGATGAAAAAGGCGGAGCTGATTGAGCTGATGCTGGCGGAGGACGAGAAGGATAAGGCGGAGGGCAAAAACATTCAGCCAAAGCCGGTGCCACAGAAAGCAGCCGGAAAAGAAGGCGGAAGCCGCGGTGAAAAGCCTGAGAGCAGAACTGCTGCCCGGACAGAAAAGCCGGAATACCGGACGGAGCGCGCTGAAGGACGGGTGGAGGAGCCAAGGTCCGAGGAGGACAAGTTCCCGGCGGAGCTCGACAGCGGCGTGGCGGCCAGCGGGATTTTGGAGGTTATGTCGGACGGATTCGGATTTATCCGCTGCGAAAATTATCTGCCCGGCGACCATGACGTTTATGTGGCTCCCAGCCAGATACGCAGATTCGGACTGAAAACCGGCGATATTCTTGAGGGAAACACCCGGGTCAGGACTCAGGGCGAAAAGTTTGCCGCGCTTTTATATGTGAAATCCATCAACGGCTATCCGCCGGATGTGGCGGCGAGAAGATGCAGCTTTGAAGATATGACGCCGATTTTCCCCAACGAGAGGCTGCACCTTGAAATGCCCGGAGCCAGCGTTTCCATGAGAATTATGGACCTTATCAGCCCCGTGGGCAAGGGACAGAGAGGTATGATTGTATCCCCGCCCAAGGCCGGTAAAACCACGCTTTTAAAGGACGTGGCCAAGTCCGTAAAGCGCAACGCCCCGGAAGTGCACCTGATTATCCTTCTGATTGACGAGCGTCCCGAGGAGGTTACGGATATCAAGGAGGCTATAGAAGGGCCCAATGTGGAAGTGATTTATTCCACCTTTGACGAGCTGCCCGAGCACCATAAGCGGGTTTCCGAGATGGTTATTGAGAGAGGAAAGCGGCTGGTGGAGCATAAAAAGGACGTAATGATTCTGATAGACAGCATCACCAGGCTGACCAGAGCTTATAATCAGACGGTTCCCCCCAGCGGGCGTACCCTGTCAGGCGGCCTGGACCCTGCGGCATTACATATGCCCAAGCGGTTCTTCGGCGCAGCCAGAAACATGAGAGAGGGCGGTTCCCTGACCATTCTTGCCACCGCATTAGTGGATACGGGAAGCAAGATGGACGATGTGGTTTACGAAGAATTCAAGGGAACCGGAAATATGGAGCTGGTGCTTGACCGCAAGCTTTCGGAGAAGAGAGTATTCCCGGCAATTGATATCCCGAAGTCCGGCACCAGAAGAGAAGATTTGCTGCTTTCACCTGAGGAGCTGGAGGCAATCAACATCATGCGCAAGGCGTTAAACGGTCTTAAGAGCGACGAGGCCGCAGACAAGATTCTGGATATGTTTTCCAAAACCAGAAACAATCATGAGTTTGTAAATATGGTGAAAAAAATAAAATGGTTCTAAAAAAATGCTTGCATCATGGAATAAGCTATGCTACAATAAAAAAGCTGTATGCGTGATGCATCAGCAGTGTTCATATGAAAATATAAGGACTGCAAAAGTTTCCATAGAGAGGTGAGAGAGCATGAAAGAAGGAATTCATCCTGAGTACTATCAGGCAACCGTAACATGTAACTGTGGCAATACGTTTGTAACAGGTTCAACCAAAAAGGATATTCACGTTGAAGTTTGTTCTAAATGCCATCCATTCTACACAGGCCAGCAGAAGACGGCCAGAGCGGCTGGACGTATTGATAAGTTCAATAAGAAATACGGTGTGGAAAGCAAATAGGTTTTGCAAGGAAAGGTTGAGGTGGTTGCATCTCAACCTTATTTTGTATGTACAGACCTCTGCGGCGGCCAGGGAAGGGAAGCTGCGGGAGTGTTGACTGACAGAAAATACGATGGAGTAATATTATGAAAAGAAAAAAGATTTGCGGTTCATCGGGAATCGGCGGCCAGGCGGTTTTAGAGGGCGTCATGATGAAAAATAAGGACGATTACGCTGTGGCAGTCAGAAAGCCTGACGGGGAAATCGAGGTGGAAGTGGAGGTTTTCCGCGGGTTTTTGCACGACAGCAGCATTACGAAACTCCCCTTTATACGGGGTGTGTTTAATTTTGTGGATTCTCTCAGGCTGGGGGTAAAGACGCTCAACTATTCCGCTTCCTTTTATGAGGACGAGGAGGCCGGGGAAACGAAGCTGGATAAGGCTCTCAACAAAATATCAGGGGGCCGGGCGGAGAATATTCTCATGGGAATCACAACGGTTATCTCAATCCTGCTGGCAGTAGGGATTTTTATACTTCTTCCTTATTACCTTTCTTCTCTGCTTTCAGGATATGTGAGAAACGCTTCCCTTCTGGCGATTATCGAGGGCGCTATAAGAATTGTGATTTTCCTTGCCTATGTGGTTGGAATCAGTATGATGAAGGATATCCACAGGCTTTACCAGTACCACGGCGCAGAGCATAAATGTATTAACTGTATTGAAAAGGGCCACGCTCTTACAGTAAAAAACGTAATGCGCAGTTCCCGAATCCACAAGCGGTGCGGGACCAGCTTTCTGTTTTTTGTGATGTTCGTGAGCATCATCCTGTTTTTCTTTATCCGGGTGCCGAACCCGGCGCTTAAGGTGGCGCTGAGAATAGCCCTTATCCCTGTAATTGCAGGTATCTCCTATGAAATTATCCGTCTGGCGGGGCGGAGCAACAATATTTTTATCCGGATTATTTCCGCGCCGGGTATGATGCTGCAGCGTCTTACCACAAAGGAGCCGGACGAAAGCATGGTGGAGGTCGCTATGCGCTCGGTGGAGGCCGTGTTTGACTGGCGCGCTTATCTGAAGGAGAATTTTGGCGATTCCAGCGAAGAAAGCGAAGAAGCCCACGGGCAGAACGGAGAGCAGCCATGAATTATCAGGAGCTGTATCGCCGGGGAAAGGAGCTGCTTGAAAATGCCTCTGTCGGGGAGGCGGCCTTGGACGCCCGCCTTTTGCTGGAAGAAATCTGCGGTACAGACAGGAACTATCTTTTATCCCACGGGGAAAACCAGGTGACGGAGGAGCAGCATGACGCGTATTTAAGCAGTATAGAGAAAAGGCGGCGGCATATTCCTTTACAGCATATTTTAGGTTATCAGGAGTTTATGGGATTGAAATTTCAGGTGACGCCGCAGGTACTGATACCCAGACAGGACACGGAAACGCTGGTGGAGGAGGTTTTGCGTTTTCTCCATGACGGGATGCATATTCTGGACGTGTGCACCGGCTCGGGCTGTATTCTGCTTAGCCTGCTTCGGTATTCCAACGGCTGTGTCGGCGTTGGCTGCGATATATCCGGGGAGGCGCTTAAGGTGGCGGATAAAAACGCCGCAACGCTTGGACTTGAGGCAGAATTTATACAGAGCAATTTATTTGAAAATATAGACGGAAAGTATGAGATTATCGTGTCAAACCCTCCTTATATTGCAAGCGGGGAGATTCCGGGGCTGATGGAGGAGGTCAGAGAGCACGACCCGCTTATGGCGCTGGACGGCGGAGAGGACGGCCTTGTTTTTTACAGGGAAATTACAGGGAAAGCCGGGGAGTTTCTTTATCCCGGCGGTATGCTTTTTCTGGAAATCGGATGCGGACAGGCACAGGCTGTCAGCGAATACATGAAAGGGGCCGGTTATCGGGACGTTACAGTCTGCCGGGACCTGGCGGGACTTGACAGAGTGGTATATGGAGTTTGGAGGTAAACATGTTTGATAAATTAGAAGATTTATTAATTCGGTTTGAGGAGATTATGGGCGAGCTTGGAGAACCGTCTGTGGCGAATAATCAGGACAGGTTCCGCAAGCTGATGAAGGAACAAAGTGATTTGACCCCTATAGTCAATGCCTATAAGGAATATAAAAAGTGCGGACAGGATGTGGAGGATTCCCTTGCAATGCTGGAGGAGGAGTCCGACGGGGATATGCGTGAAATGCTGAAGGACGAGCTGAATGCCGCCAAAAAGAGGATTGAGGAACTGGAGGATGAGCTTAAGATACTTCTTCTTCCCAGGGACCCTAATGACGACAGGAACGTGATTGTGGAAATCCGGGCAGGCGCCGGCGGCGACGAGGCGGCGCTCTTTGCGGCGGAGGTATATCGTCTTTACGTGCACTATGCGGAGAGCCAGCGCTGGAAGGTGGAGACCATGAATGTGGACGAAATCGGAATCGGCGGCATGAAGGAAGTAAACTTTATGATTAGCGGACAGGGGGCTTACTCCAGATTAAAATATGAAAGCGGCGTGCACCGGGTACAGCGCGTGCCGGAGACAGAGTCGGGCGGACGGATTCACACTTCCACTATCACGGTGGCCGTGATGCCCGAAGTGGAGGAAGTGGACGTGGTGATTGATGAAAAGGACATCCGAATCGATGTGATGCGGGCGTCGGGAAACGGAGGCCAGTGCGTAAATACCACGGACTCGGCGGTTCGGCTTACCCATTATCCCACGGGAATCGTGGTATACAGCCAGACGGAAAAGTCCCAGCTCCAGAATAAGGCGAAAGCGTTTGCCCTGCTTCGCGCAAAGCTTTACGATATTGAACAGCAGAAAGCCCACGACGCGGAGGCGGAACTGCGCAGAAGCCAGATTGGAACCGGCGACCGTTCCGAAAAAATCCGCACCTACAATTTCCCCCAGGGCCGGGTAACCGACCATCGGATAGGACTTACCCTGTATAAGCTTGACAAGGTGATGAACGGGGATATTCAGGAGATTATCGACGCCTGCATTGCGGCGGACCAGGCGGCAAAGCTGGCGAAGATGAATGCGTATTGAAAACAAACGCCGCCGCGCTTCTGTACGTCAGCTTAATATAACAAACCGCCGCGAGTCGGCTTATTGTAACAAACGCCGCCGCGGTTCGGCTTATTGTAATAAAAAGGCGTTGGAAACCCGTTCCGGGAATTTTTCCAACGCCTTACAGTCATAAAGTCTGTCTGAAAGAATCTACAGTTTCTTTGCAAGCATATCCGCATTTGTGGAATATTTCAAAGCAGTATCTCTTGTAATAATCCCCTGCTTATACAGATTTAAGAGGCTTCCGTCCATGGAAATCATATCTTCCTTCATGGAGGAATAAATGATGCCGTCAATCTGCGGAATCTTGTTTTCACGAATCATATTCCGTATGGCCGGAGTCACCGTCATGATTTCCAGAGCGGGAACCATTCCGCCGTCCACGGTGGGAACCAGTTGTTGGGAAACAACTGCGTTGAGCACAGTGGAGAGCTGTACGCCGATTTGTTTCTGCTGGTTGGCCGGGAAAACGTCGATGATACGGTCAATGGTGTTGGCGGCGCCGATGGTATGAAGGGTGGAGAGAAGGAGATGTCCTGTCTCCGCGGCCGTCATGGCAACCTCAATTGTCTCGTAATCCCGCATTTCCCCGAGAAGAATAACGTCCGGGCTTTGGCGCAGGGCAGCACGCAGGGCGCTTACATAATTTTCGGTATCCACATTGATTTCCCGCTGGCTCACCACGCTTTGAATGTGTCTGTGCAGGTATTCCAGAGGGTCTTCCAGGGTGATGATATGCTTATGCTGACTCTGGTTAATCTGGTCAATCATACAGGCTAAGGTGGTGGATTTGCCGCTTCCGGCAGGGCCGGTAACCAGAACCATTCCTTTTCCGCCCTCTCCGAGATGGAGAACATAGTCGGGAATATGGAGGAGGTGGGGGTCCGGCAGGTCAAAGGTGATGATACGGATAACTGCGGACAGGGAGCCGCGCTGCTTGTAAGCGCTGACACGGAACCTGGAGAGGCCTTTGATAGCAAAAGAAAAGTCGTCGTCGCCCGTTTCATGGAGCCGTTTCATATCCCGGTTGCCTGCATACCGGTAAATATCGGCGAGGATATTTTCGGTATCTGCGGGCAGAAGCCTTTCCTCGGTAAATTGTGAGATAACATTATTTTTGCGGAGTGATACCGGAAGACCGGCAATGATAAACACGTCCGAAGCGTGGGCGTTAATCGCCTGCTGTAAACATTCTTTTAAATCCATAACTAAACTCCTTTTTACGGTTATAATTCAGGTGAAAAGCCGCGTGGCAGGTTCATCGCCCTGTCAGCCTGCTGTGGGATTGTTGACTGCGGAACTACAGAACAGGTATCAGGTTAAGGGGCTCATCCTCCATCTCCCAGTCCTCGACATTCACAATTTTCCAGGTTTTTACTTCATAATAACGGTCGCCTGTCCTGAAATCAGTTACCCGCAGAACCACCTGCAATTCCTGTCTTTCGTCTGCGGGAATCTGGAAGGAAATGAGAAATTCATCTTCTAACTGTTCGCAGATAACGGAAACGCTGCCATCCCCTGTCGAAGCATCGTCAGATGAAACGCCGTCTCCGCCGGTTGGGGCGTCCTCTGTGCCGGCACCTGTCAGGAAGGCTCCGTTCAGTGCAGAGCTGACGGCAAAAATATAATTGTCATACAGGTCAAGCTCCCCGTCCTCGTGGGAAGATGAGGCGGCAGAACTCACCTCGCGGGCGGTTTCATAAAGAATGGAATCAATCTCGGCTACAATATCTTCAGCTCTTGCCGAAGCTTCATAGTAAGCCCTTTTATGCTCTGCCAGCCGTTCGCTGAAGGTATAGTCGCTTTTGGCGCTGGAAAGAGAAAGGATGGCAAAAGTGACCAGACAAAGTATCAGGAAGATTACCAGAAGGGAGGAGGAGCCGATATTCACGAAATAAGATTGCTGTTTGTCCTTCATTTTACTTTTCCGTCCTCCTTGCAATGTGGTGCTTTGCTTCCATCAGGTAAACAGGCTCGCCCTTTTCGGCCACGTTTGTATTTTCATATATTTGTAATACCGCATGTATCATCTGTTCTTTACAGGTCAAATGGATATTCATGATGTAAAAGGCGGAGGGTTCCCGGCACGGTGAAAAGGCGTCGTCAAAAAATATCTGTATGATTTCCTCCGCAGAATTATCAGCCGGCGCATCTTCTGGCGAAGCTGTGGAATATAAGGAATTGACCAGCATGGTTAATTCCCTGGAATCCGGGTACTTACCTAAGGGGTATTGCTGCTGCAGCAACGAAACGCCGCTTTCCAGTCCCTCCGATGTGCAGATAATTTCCGCAACGTTGGAACATTCGTTGACTGAACGGGTCAGGATATCGGAATCAAGACTCAGCAGATGGGATTTCACAAAAAATTCCAAACACACGGCGCTTGCCACCGAAAAAAACAGCATGGCAATGATTAATTCCATAAGAAATAAGCCGGATGACCGGGCTCTGCTTTTA
>CAMSTM010000147.1 GCA_947063675.1 uncultured Lachnospiraceae bacterium
GCGCAGGGGGATGAAACAGAGAAGCTTAATCTGGAAAAAGAAGAACTGGATAAATCCAGACTGAAGATACCCATGATGGATTTGGCGTCAATCACGTATCTTCCTGATACCAGGTCAAAGTCATAATCAAATTTTGTAATATCGTTTACAAAAGATTTTACCTTGTCAATTGAATTTAATGAAATCTGAACTGTTTTCATAGTCGTTACCTCCTTGATTTTTCATACCTTCTGTAATAATAGTAATCGGATAACAGTAAAAAGTCAATGTCAAAAGGACACAAAAATAGCGGAGAACAAAATGAAAAGTGTAGCGTTCCATAATCTTGGCTGTAAAGTAAACGGATATGAAATGGACTATATGCAACAAATATTGGAAGAAAAAGGGTATAATATTGTTCCTTTCAGTGAAAAAGCCGATATTTATATCATAAATACCTGTACGGTGACAAATATTGCCGACAGAAAGAGCAGGCAGATGCTTCATCGCGCAAAGAAGCGGAATCCCGAGGCTGTGGTGGTTGCCGTGGGCTGCTATGTTCAGACAGGCGCGGAGGACGCGCTTGAGGATACGAGTATCGACCTTGCCATCGGAAACAACAGAAAGAAGGATTTGGTTTCCATACTGGAGGAATATCTGGCGGAAAGAGAAGGCCGGGCCTGCGATAAGACCCTGGGAGGCCGGACCGTCATTGATATCAACCATACGGATGAGTATGAAAATATGAAGCTTTCCCGTACGGCAGAGCACACAAGGGCGTTTATCAAGGTGCAGGACGGCTGTAACCAGTTTTGCTCCTACTGCATTATTCCCTACGCCAGAGGGCGAATCAGAAGCCGGGAGCTTTCAGAGATTCTGGACGAGGTCAGGACCCTTGCCGGGAACGGATACCGCGAGGCGGTTCTCACCGGAATTCACTTAAGTTCCTATGGAATGAAGGAGGGGAATGACTTTTCAAAAGGAGAGCTTCTGTCCCTGATACAGGAAGTACAAAAAATACAGGGAATTGAGCGCATCCGTTTAGGCTCGCTTGAGCCGCGGATTATCACGGAAGCGTTTGCGGAGGGGCTCAAAGAATGCGATAAGCTGTGCCCGCATTTCCATCTTTCCCTGCAGAGCGGATGCGATTCGGTTCTGAAAAGAATGAATAGAAAGTATTCCGCGGAGGAATACTATGAAAAAGTCGGTATTCTGCGCAGATACTTTGATGAGCCGGCGATTACAACGGATGTGATTGTGGGCTTTCCCGGAGAAGTTGAAGAGGAGTTTGAACAGACAAAGAGATTTCTTGAGCGCGTCGGGTTCTATGAAATGCATGTGTTTAAGTATTCAAAAAGAAAAGGGACGCCGGCTGCTGCTATGGACGGCCAGGTTGCGGAGGAGATAAAGGCGCGGCGCAGCGATGAGCTTCTGGCTCTGGAAAGAGAAATGTCCAGGCGGTACAGGGAAAAATATTTACATAAAGAAGTAAAGGTGTTATTTGAGGAAGAAAAGGCGGTAGACGGACGGAATTGTCTGCTCGGGTTTACCGGGGAATATATCCGCGCGGCGGTCATAAAGGACGGGGCTTTAGCGGGCGGATGCGCAGCCGGCTTTATGGCTGGCGGAGCGGAAAAGCTTTCGGGACAAATACTTCCCGGGGAGCTTACGGGCTTCCTGACTCCTGATATTTTACTGTTTCAACCGCAAATACATTGAATTTTCCGTAGAAATGGGGTAAGATAAGAGCAAACGAATGTTTCGAAGGGGTGTTTTTTTATGCAGGATTTAGGAAATACGCAATTTTTCAGAGTGGAAACAGATAATACGAGCGTAAAGGAAATATTGACAGAAGTGTATGTGGCGTTGACAGAAAAAGGCTATAATCCTGTAAACCAGATAGTGGGATATATTATGTCCGGCGACCCCACATATATCACCAGCCATAAAAATGCGCGGAGCCTTATCATGAAGGTGGAGCGGGACGAGCTGGTTGAGGAGCTTTTGACGGAGTATATCAAAAATAATCACTGGAGATAGCGGAAAGTAAGTTATGCAGCGCGGCAATGTCCTCGAAAGCAGCATGGCGGGAAGTGTAAGAATATGCGGATAATGGGTCTGGATTTCGGTTCAAAGACGGTAGGGGTGGCAATCAGCGACCCGTTGCTTATTACTGCCCAGGGAATAGAAATCATAAGAAGGAAAGAAGAAAACAAACAGCGCCAGACTCTGGCGAGAATTGAAGCTTTGATTGAGGAATATCAGGTAGAGGAAATCGTCCTGGGGCTTCCGAAGAATATGAATGATACTCTTGGGCCAAGGGTGGAAAAGACTCTGGAATTTAAGGACAAACTGGAGAGGCGAACAGGACTTAAGGTACATACATGGGATGAGAGGCTGACCACGGTGGCGGCGGATAAAGCCATGATGGAGGCCGGTATACGGCGGGAGAACCGCAAGGAGTATGTAGATGAAATTGCCGCCGTTCTTATTTTGCAGGGATTTCTTGATATGCGGAAGAATACCGTGCAGCAGGACTCTTCTGCGGCTTTACAGCGGGAAGATATTTCTGAAAAAGAGGAGCAGGCGAATTATAAACAGGGAGAATTTTAAGTGGAAAAGATTAAATTTACGCTGGACACACAGGAGAGCGTGGAGTTTTATGTTTTGGAACAGACGAAACTGGGCGGCAGCCAGTATATTCTGGTGACGGATACCCAGGAAGGAGACGGGGAAGCCCTTATATTGAAAGAAGTTTCAGCGCAGGGCTTAAGGGAAAGCGTCTATGAGACAGTGGAGGATGACACGGAGCTGGAAGCGGTAGCCGCCGTGTTCGAGAACCTGCTTGAGGACATTGAACTCACGTAAATTTTGCGGCCGGAGTAATTTAATGTTGCCGGGGATGGAAATGCCGGAACATAGAATATAAAAGATACGGAGGTATATTATTTGAAAAAAATTGAACAGAGAAGCGGCTCAGGGCTTAAGGTTATTCCGCTTGGAGGCCTTGAGCAGATTGGTATGAACATTACTGCCTTTGAATACGAAGACAGTATTGTTGTTGTAGACTGCGGTCTTTCTTTTCCCGAGGATGACATGCTCGGAATCGATTTGGTCATCCCGGATGTAACTTATCTGAAAAACAACATTGAGAAAGTAAAGGGATTTGTGATTACCCACGGGCACGAAGACCACATAGGCGCACTGCCTTATGTGCTCCGTGATATCAACGTACCCATTTATGCGACCAAGCTAACTATGGGGATTATCGAAAATAAGCTCAAGGAGCATAACCTGACAAATAATACCAGACGCAAGGTGGTAAAATTCGGGCAGTCTATTAATCTGGGGCAGTTCCGCATAGAGTTTATCAGAACCAACCACAGTATTGTGGACGCGGCGGCGCTGGCGATTTATTCCCCGGCGGGCGTGGTGGTGAATACGGGAGACTTCAAGGTGGACTATACGCCGGTGTTCGGCGATGCCATTGATTTGCAGCGTTTTGCGGAAATCGGAAAAAAAGGCGTTCTGGCGCTTATGTGCGACTCCACCAACGCGGAGAGGACAGGCTTTACGCCTTCGGAGCGTACGGTTGGAAAAACCTTTGACAATATTTTCCAGGAGCATAAAAATACCCGCATCATAATTGCAACCTTTGCATCAAACGTGGACAGGGTGCGGCAGATTATTAATTCCGCCTACAAATTTGGCCGTAAGGTGGTGGTGGAAGGCCGCAGCATGGTAAATATTATCGAGACGGCCACTACCCTGGGATATCTGGAAATTCCTGACAATACATTGATTGACACGGAGCTGTTAAAGAATTATCCTGATGAGAAGACGGTGATTATCACAACGGGAAGCCAGGGGGAAAGCATGGCGGCGTTAAGCCGTATGGCGGAGGATAACCACAGAAAAATTTCCATAGGCCCCGGCGATACGGTTATCTTTTCCTCCCACCCGATTCCGGGAAATGAAAAGGCGGTAACCAATGTGATTAATGAGCTGCTCCTTAAGGGCGCCGATGTTATTTTTCAGGACGTGCATGTTTCAGGACATGCCTGTCAGGAGGAAATCAAGCTGATTTATTCACTGGTACGCCCTAAGTATGCGATTCCCATCCACGGGGAGTACAAACACTTAAAGGCTCAGGCCAAGATTGTGGAAGAGCTTGGAATTGCAAAGGAAAATATTTTTATTCTGCATTCAGGCGAGGTGCTGGAGCTTACGGAAGAAAAGGCGCAGGTTACCGGAAAGGTGCCGGTAGGCGATATTCTGGTGGACGGGCTTGGCGTGGGCGATGTGGGCAATATTGTGCTCCGCGACAGGCAGCATCTGGCTGAGGATGGTATTTTGATTGTGGTTCTCGGGTTAAGCAGCGCTACGGACGAGCTGGTAAGCGGCCCTGATATTGTTTCCAGAGGTTTCGTCTATGTCCGGGAATCCGATGAGCTGATGGAGGAAGCCCGGGCGGTGGTAAACGAGGCGGTGGAAGGCTGCCTTAGCAGAGGGATTTCCGACTGGGGCAAACTTAAGAGTTCCATCAAGGATGCTTTAGGCGAATTTGTATGGAGAAAGACAAAGAGGCGGCCGATGATACTTCCTATTATAATGGAGGTGGAGATTTAATCATTTTACCGTTTCGAGGAAAGGCGTGATAGCTTCATGAACGTGAAATATTTAATAATCACAATGTTGGAAACCATAGTGAAAATAGTGATTCTTGCGGCGGTTGTGGTCTTTGTTTTCCGCACGTCCACACAGGCGTATGATTTCGGCTACCGGGTGTTTGCGGACGAGCCGATGTCCGTTTCGGGCGGCAGGACAATCACGGTAGGCATTGCGGAGGACGCCTCGCTTAAGGAAATTGCAAATATGCTGGAGGAAAAGGGGCTGATTGAGGATGCCAATCTGTTTATTGTGCAGGAATTACTCTCAGCGTACCATGGTAAAATTCTTCCGGGCATTTATGATTTAAGCACAGATATGAAAGCGGAACAGATGCTGGAAATTTTATCAACCTCCACCGAGGAGGAGGGGGAAGAGGAAAAAGAGTGATTGCAGAAGAGCGAATTAAAGTGTTTATCAATTCCTTTGACCCGGGAAACACACCTTTTTTAAACGAACTGGGGCAGTTTGCATTAAAAACCAATGTGCCAATCATACGGCAGGAGGTACAGAGCCTTTTAAGGCTTTTTCTTGCCATCCAAAAGCCAGAGAAGATTTTGGAAGTGGGAACGGCGATTGGTTTTTCTGCATTATTAATGAGCGAGTACGGGCCGAAGGATTGTAAGATTACAACCATAGAAAAATACGAAAAGAGAATTCCCGCTGCCCTGGAGAATTTTAAAAGGGCCGGGAAGGAAAAGGACATTACCCTTCTTGCGGGAGATGCGGCGGAAATTTTGCAAAGCCTTACCGGAACCTATGATTTTATTTTCATGGATGCGGCAAAGGGGCAGTATATCAACTTTCTTCCCGATATTTTGCGGCTTCTTCCCAAAGGAGGACTTTTGCTCTCCGACAATGTGCTGCAGGACGGAGATGTGATGGAATCCCGCTTTGCAGTAACGAGAAGGGACCGTACCATCCACAGCCGGATGCGGGAGTATCTTTACGAGCTGACCCACAATGAACAGCTTCGGACGGATATCCTCCCCATAGGCGACGGCGTGACAGTGAGCGTGAAATTGTAGTAAAAATTGTGGTAAAAACTGTGGTAAGGAGGGACCCGCGAAGTGGGAGGATGCCTTATCACCGACAGGCACCGGCGAACCTTGGTTCGCATGGAATGTGCCTGCTCAAAAACTGTGGTAAGGAGGGGCCCACGGAGTGGAAGGGCTGTAGCGGAACTAAATTATGAAGAAACCAGAGTTATTGATACCGGCCAGTTCGCTGGAGGTCTTAAAAACGGCGGTGCTGTTCGGCGCGGACGCCGTGTACATAGGAGGAGAGGCTTTCGGCCTGCGCGCCAAAGCTAAAAACTTTTCCCATGAGGATATGAAAGAGGGAATAGCTTTTGCCCATGCCCGAAACGTGCGGGTGCATGTGACCGCAAACATTCTGGCGCACAACGGGGATTTGGCGGGAGCTGAAAAATATTTTGAAGAGCTCAGGGAGCTTTCGCCGGACGCATTGATTATCGCGGACCCGGGAATGTTTATGTTGGCAAAAAAAACCTGCCCGGAAATTGATATCCACATTTCCACACAGGCAAACAACACCAATTATATGACTTACCGGTTCTGGCATGAGCTGGGGGCAAAGCGGGTGGTCTGTGCCCGCGAGCTTTCCCTTAAGGAAATCCGGGAAATCCGGGAGAATATACCGGCGGATATGGAAATGGAGAGCTTTATCCACGGCTCCATGTGCATTTCCTATTCGGGCAGATGCCTGCTCAGCAGCTTTCTGGCGGGGAGAGATGCAAATCAGGGGGCGTGTACCCATCCTTGCCGCTGGAAGTACGCAGTGATGGAGGAAAGCCGTCCCGGAGAATATTTTCCGGTATACGAAAATGAGAGGGGAACCTATATTTTCAATTCTAAGGATTTATGCATGATAGAGCATATCCCGGAATTGATTGCCGCCGGAATCGACAGTTTTAAGATAGAAGGAAGGATGAAGACTGCGCTATATGTGGCGGCGGTGGCGAGAACTTATCGGAGAGCCATCGACGACTATCTGGAGTCGGAAGAAAAATACCGCGCAAATATGGACTGGTATAAGGAAGAAATAGCAAAGAGCGTTCACAGACAGTTCACCACGGGGTTTTATTTCGGAAAGCCGGATGAAAACACGCAGATTTATGACAGCAGCACTTATGTAAATGAATATGTTTATTTGGGAATTATCGAGGAAGTATCAAAGGAGAAAGGCGTCAGAATCGAGCAGAAAAACAAGTTCTGTACAGGCGATGAGATAGAGATTATGAAGCCGGACGGGCAGAATATAGCGGTAAGGGTGCTTTCGATTACCACGCAGGAGGGTGAAGAGGTGGAGAGCGCGCCTCACCCGAGACAGGTGCTGTGGGTGAAGCTGAGCCGCCCGGGAGAGAAGTTCGATTTGCTTAGAGTGAAAAAGAAAATGTAGTAATTCAGGCAGGTCTGCATATACAGGTGCGGGCCTGCCTGAGTTTGTGAAGAAATAAAAATGTAAAACAGGTATTGCAATTTTGGCGGATATCGTGTACTTTTAGGTGTTGAAAGAAAGTCTAAACAGAGATGAGGAATATTATGGAAAAAATTAATGTGGAAGAGATATTTGCCAGCAGGGTTTTTACACGCTCGACGATGCGGGAGCGGCTTCCAAGAGAAGTTTACAGGGAAGTGCTCCGGGTAATGGATAAGGGCGGCGAGCTTTCGCCGGCTGCCGCAGATGTGGTGGCAAAGGCGATGAAGGACTGGGCGGTGGAGAACGGCGCGACGCACTATACGCACTGGTTTCAGCCGCTTACCGGAATCACGGCGGAAAAGCACGATTCATTTGTTTCCCACCCGGACGTAAGCGGGAAGATGATTATGGATTTTTCGGGGAGGGAGCTGATTAAAGGGGAACCGGACGCGTCTTCTTTTCCTTCAGGAGGCCTACGCGCCACATTTGAGGCCAGAGGGTATACGGCATGGGACATTACGTCGCCGGCATTTTTGAAAGAGGATGCAACCGGAGTGATTCTCTGCATTCCCACCGCGTTTTGCTCCTACAACGGGGAGGCTCTGGACAAAAAGACGCCGCTGCTCCGTTCCATGGAAGCCATAAGCCAGCAGGCGGTTCGTATTGCAAGGCTGTTTGATAATAAGGGCGCCCGGGCGGAAAAGGTGGAGCCCAGCGTGGGCCCGGAGCAGGAGTATTTTCTGATAGACAGGGAAAAGTATCTGAAAAGGCCTGACCTTATTTATGCAGGGCGGACGCTGTTCGGCGCGCCGGCGCCCAAGGGGCAGGAGATGGAAGACCATTATTTCGGAACCATCAGGGAGCGCGTGGGCGCTTATATGAAAGATTTGAACATAGAACTCTGGAAGCTGGGCGTTACCTCCAAGACCCAGCACAACGAAGTGGCTCCGGCGCAGCACGAGCTGGCGACAATTTACGAGACGGCCAATATTGCGGTTGACCATAACCAGCTTGTGATGGAAACCATGAAAAAGGTGGCGGGGCGGCACGGTCTGACCTGTCTGCTTCATGAAAAGCCCTTTGAAGGCGTGAACGGCTCCGGGAAACATAACAACTGGTCTCTGACCACGGATAACGGCGTAAATCTGCTTGACCCGGGAGATACGCCCAATGAAAATATCCAGTTTCTGCTGGTGCTGGCGTGTATCATCAAGGCGGTTGACATTCACGCAGATTTGCTGCGTCAGAGCGCGTCCGATGTGGGAAATGACCACAGGCTTGGAGCAAACGAGGCGCCTCCGGCGATTATTTCCGTTTTCCTGGGGGAACAGCTTGAGGATGTGGTAAAACAGCTGGTAGAGACAGGGGAGGCTGCCCGCTGTCTGGAAGGCGGCGTGCTGGAAACCGGCGTTTCCACGCTGCCCGATTTTGAAAAGGATGCTACGGACAGAAACAGAACCTCGCCCTTTGCGTTTACCGGAAACAAGTTTGAATTTCGTATGGTAGGCTCTGCGGATTCCATTGCAAGCCCCAATACCATTTTAAACGCCATTACTGCCGAAGCATTCTGCGAGGCGGCGGATATTCTGGAAAAGGCGGAGGACTTCGATTTGGCAGTGCATGACCTGATTAAGGAATACCTGTCGGAACACCAGAGAATTATCTTTAACGGCAACGGCTATTCCGAGGAGTGGGTGGCCGAGGCGGAAAGAAGAGGGCTTCCTAATATCAAATCCATGCTTGAGGCTGTGGATACGCTGGTTACGGATAAGTCCGTGAAGCTTTTTGAAAAATTTGGTATTTTTACAAGGGCGGAGCTGGAATCCCGCGCGGAGATTCTCTACGAAACCTATGCGAAAACCATTAATATTGAAGCCCTGACCATGATTGAAATGGCATCGAAACAGATTATTCCGGCGGTTATCAGCTATACCAGGACGCTTGCCGAGACGATTATCGCCGTGAGAGAAGCGGGGGCGGACGCGTCCGCCCAGACAGAACTCTTACAGGCCGTTTCCGAAAAACTGTCGGCCATGAAGTCCGCTCTTGAAAGACTGAAGGAAGCGGAGGCGAAGGCAGGAGAGATAAAGGATGCCAGAGCGCAGGCGTTTTACTACAAGGACGTGGTTAAGGTGATTATGGATGAGCTGCGTAAGCCGGCGGACGAGGCGGAGATGCTGGTGGATAAGAAGGTGTGGCCGATTCCTACCTACGGAGATTTGATTTTTGAGTTATAGAGAAATGTATATATGAGTGCCATGCATTCAGGTTTATAAAGGGGCCGTTGCAAAAGTAGATGAATAATCACTACTGGAGCAATGGCTCCGTTTT
>CAMSTM010000148.1 GCA_947063675.1 uncultured Lachnospiraceae bacterium
GTCATGGGATATGGAGCTGGTTGAGAAGATGGGGGAGATCGTAGGGAAAGAGATTTTAAAAACATTTATAACGTGTTTACCCTGTCCCAGTGCCTGACAATTCAGGATTTCAGCGACGTTTTGTGCGAGGTCTGCCGGAGCCTGATGCATATCCGGCAGAAAAAGGAAAAGGATGCGCCGGGGCTTGCGGAGGCAGCCATTGTTTATATGAAAGAAAATTTCCAGAGCGTGGATTTGAATATGGGGGCTCTGGCGGATAAACTCGAGGTGAGTCCGGTGACGCTGGCAGTAGAATTTAAGAGCGAGATGGGAATGAGCCCCTCGGATTATCTGGCGCTGCTTCGTATGGAGCGCGCCAAGGAGCTTTTGCGGGGTACGGATATGCGGGTAAAAGAGGTGAGCCTTGCGGTGGGCTACGAGGATGACCATGTATTTATGCGCCGTTTTAAGAAATACGTGGGGATGACGCCGGGGCAGTACCGGAGCGAGGCATGAAAAAGCAGAGCGCAGCGCGGCGGCGGGAGAAAGAGGGCGGCGTCTTTGCAGGCACAGTCTACAGGAAGGAATCGGGAAAATGAGTGTAAAAATCAGCCGGTATGATTATCTGAAAGTGGTTTATGAAAGAAATGAGTCCGAAGCGGTTAAAACAGCGGTGAGAAATCTGAAAACGGATTTTCGGAGGGTATTGGACTGCAATCCGGAGCCGCCGGGCAATGTCCCTTTTCACAGGATTGTCATAGGAACGCTTGGCGTCTCGGAGGAAATCTGCCGGAGAGCCGATATCGGACTTCTGGCGGACAGCGAGGGAATGCCTTATAAGGAAGCCTTTCTGATTCAGGAAAAGGAAGGGGAGCTTTTGATTGCCGGAAGCGACAGGAGAGGGACTGTTTACGGCATCTACGAGGTTTGCGGAGAATATCTTGGCGTCTCGCCCTGGCACTTTTTTGCCGACGTCCCGGTGCGCATGAAAACGGAAGTGTTTTTTCCCGACGGGTTTATAAAAACGGATTATCCGTCGGTGGAGTACCGGGGAATTTTTATCAACGACGAGGAAGAACTGGAGCATTGGGTGCAGCGGCACATGGGAGAGGAAACTATCGGGGTTAAGACCTATGAAAAAATATTCGAGCTGATGCTGCGGCTGAAATTAAACTATATCTGGCCCGCCATGCATGTCAATTCTTTTAATTTGAAAAAGGAAAACGGCGCGCTGGCGGAGCGGATGGGAATCGTGGTGGGAACCTCCCACTGCGATATGCTGATGCGGAGCAACAACAGGGAGTGGAAGCCCTGGCTGGAAAGCAAGGGGTACGAGGGAGCCGAATATGATTTTTCCATTCCCGGGCGCAACCGGGAAATCTTAAAAGAGTACTGGCGGGAGAGCGTGGAGCAGAACCGGGATTTTGAGGTAAGCTATACTCTGGGAATGCGGGGGATTCACGATTCCGGCTTTGAGACGAAGGCGTTTGAGGGAAAAAACGGAAAGGAGCTTCTTTCGGCTAAAATTGCGCTTCTTGATTCCGTTATAAAAGCCCAGCAGGAAATATTGGAGGATACGCTTTCCGGCGAAACATTAAAGACCTTTGTGCCCTATAAGGAGGTGCTTGAGCTGTACGACAGCGGCCTTGAGGTGCCGGAGGATTTGACCTTAATCTGGGTCAACGACAACTACGGTTATGTGAGACGGTATCCCGGCGAGGCGGAGAAAAAGCGCAGCGGCGGAAACGGAATTTATTATCACAATTCCTACTGGGCGCCGCCGGGAGGTTCCTATTTGTTTCTCTGCTCCATTCCCCTTGCTCACACCAGAAACGAGCTTTTGAAGGCCTATGAGGAGGGGATTCGGAAAATATGGGTGACGAATTTCGGCGCGATTAAGCCCCTGGAGCAGCAGATTTCCTTTTATGCGGCCCTTGCCTGGGAGGCCGGGCGGGAAAACGCGCTGACAAGCCGGGAGGATTTGTTTCTGGAAAAATGGATTGACGATACCTTCAGCGGAGGCCATGGCGCGGAGCTTGCGCCCTGTCTTCTTTCCTTTGACCAGCTCACCAACACAAGAAAAATCGAGCAGATGGATATGGACGCCTTTTCCCAGACGGCTTACGGGGACGAGGCGGCGGGAAGGATTCACCGTTATGAGGAAATGTTCCATACGGTGAACCGTATCTGGAAAGTGCTGCCCAAAGAGGAACAGGACGCCTTTTTCCAGATGATTGCCATGAAATTCCACGCCGCTTATTTTACGAATCTCATGTATTATTATGCGGACAGGAGCGTTTTGTGTATCCGTCAGGGAAAGGAAGCAGCGGCGGCGGAATATACACGCCGGGGCAAAATACTGGATAAGGCCCGCCGGGGAATGCTTTATTACTACAATCACGTGATGTCAGACGGAAAGTGGAACGGGATTCTGACGCCGGAGGATTTTCCGCCGCCGAGAACCGCCATGCATCCGGCCTTTATGCCGCCTCTCGGATTGGACGTAAAGCTCCCGGAGGCTGAGGAAACCGGAGAGGCTCTGGCGGCATGTAAGGAAAAGGAAGCCGGGGCGCGGCTTACGGTGTCGCTTTGGAATGAAGGAAGCGAAATTGTGTTTACCAGACCTGCGGTGAAATGGCTGGAAATCGGAAATGCCGGAAAGACGCCTTTTACCTGCCGCATCAGCGGGCCGGACTGGATTCGGTTTACGGACAGCGGGCTTTCGGAGACAGAGATTTTGACGGTATACGAGGAGCGGGTTTTATTTGAGGCGGACTGGGAAAAGCTGCCTGCCGGGCCGGCACGCGATAAAGAAGTGATAGTGATAACGGACGGGGAGGAGAAAATACTTTCCCGGATTCCCGTTTCCGTGCTGCTGCCAAGGGAAAATATACCGGCGCATGGCGGCCGGCATGCGTGTGGGGAAGATGAATGTCAGGCACAAGTGGGGGATGAGGTTTGCCGGGAGCGTGAAAGAGACAGCCGTCAGGTACGTGGCGGCCGCCGGGTATGCGCAGAGGACGGCGGCCGGATATGCGTGGAGGCGCAGAACGCGGCGCCTGTGGAGGGCTGGCGGAGAATCGAAAATCTGGGAAGAGATTCCGGCATCCTTATGGAATCCCGAAAAGAAGGCGCGGCGCTTTATTATCCGGTGAGCGTATTATCCGGGGGCAGCTTTTTGCTGGAGCTTCACCGTTTCCCGACCTTAAATTCCACAGGAGAAATCTGCGCAGGCGTTTCCGTGGACGGCGGGGAAGTGATGGTACTGCGCTCAGAGTCCAATGACGAGCACTGCGGCACATGGAAAGAAAATGTGCGCTGCAACGTGGATAAACTTTATCTGAAACTGCCTTATATGGACGCAGGCGTTCACGTGATTGGGATTCACGGCATGAGCCGGTATTTTGCATTCACAAGGTTTGTGATTTATACGGAAAAAAGAAAGGAAAATGCGCTGGGAAAGGAGGGCGGGAACCAGCGTCTGCCTCTTTTCTTTGATGCGGCGGTCTTTGTAAAGGAATTTTATGGGGAAAGCGCATGGGAGCTTTTGCCCCGTCCCGTATATTACCTGCCCAAAACGCCGGCAGGGGACAGCCTTACCATGGAGGATATTGTTTTACAGCCTCTGTGCCGTGGGATGCAGGTTCCGGCAAAGGAAATTGTGGAAAGCGGAAAGCTTCCGGTTAAGGAAAAGAACGGCGTTATCCGAATAGAAACGGCTTCGGCGCTTTTGCAGAACCAAAACGCATACACGAGAAACGGAAACTGGCACTGGTGCAACAGCCCGTCCCACGGGGAGAGCGGGCTTGCCATGTATATCCGGCAGGAGGCCGGAAGATGGGAGCCGGACGAGAGCGCGCCCTCCTTATGCTACCGCATAGAGACGGAGGGAGGCGATTACCAAATCTGGATTCGGGCGTATATGTGGGGAGAGGACACTTCCCATTTTACCATCGGAATAGACGGAGAGGTGATTGCGGAAAAGGAGCTGTACGGAGGCCGCGCCATATGGCGGTATTCCAACGAGCAGGTGTGGAAATGGATTCCGGTTTACCGGGCGCGTCTGGCAAAAGGGGAACATCTGCTGCAGGTTCTTGCCTTGTCATCGCGCCTGCGGTTTGAACAGATTTATCTTACAAGGGGAGACGAGCTTCCCGGGGAAATATAAGAGGGGCGGAGAAGAAGCCTGAAATTTGAGATGCGCTTAAAAACGGCGCGGAAATGAGGGGAAAAATGAAACCATTTCATTATGCAGTGACAGATACGGCGATTACCCTGTACTGGGAAAAGCCAGAGGAGCGGATTGACGGACAGAGGGATTGCTATCGGATATATACGGACGGAAAGCTGTCGGGAAGTACCGGGAAGACGCATTTTACCATAGAAAAGCTCAGGCCGGATACGGAATATGCGATTGCGGTTTACAGGACGGGGGAAGCCTTTAAGGAGCCGTCTGCTTCCGGCGGGCAGTATATTTCTGAGGGGCCGTTCGCTTCTGAAGGGGCGACAGATTTTGACAGGCAGTATACCTCTGACGGGCCGTTCGCGAAAAGCCGGATACGGACGTCCGGGAGCAGGCGGCGTCTGGATATCACAAAGCCGCCCTATCTGGCCGTGGGTGACGGAAAAACCTTAAACACGAAAGCAATCCAGCAGGCTTTAGAGGACTGTGATGAGGATACGGCGGTATATGTGCCGGAGGGAACATTCCTGACAGGCGCCCTTCGCCTGCACAGCAATACGGAACTGTATCTGGAGGAGGGCGCCCTGCTTCTTGGAACGGCTGACCCGAAAGACTATCTGCCGAGGATTCCCAGCAGGTTTGAAGGGCTGGAAATGGAATGCTATTCCAGTCTGCTGAATATGGGAACTCTCGACCATACAAAAAAGCCTGACTGCGGGAATATTTTGATTCACGGAAAAGGCGCCATTGCAAGCGGCGGAAGGGCGTTGGCAGAGGCGGTTATCAAATCGGAAGGGGAGCGGCTTAAAAGTTTCCTGGAGGGGCTTTCCGACAAACAGCGTCAGGAATATGAAAAGCCGGAAACGCTTCCCGGCAGGGTGCGCCCCCGCTTAATCAATATCAGCAACTGCAGCAATGTCCGTATCAGCGGCCTTACGCTTAAAGACGGAGCCAGCTGGAACGTGCATATGATTTATTCGGAAAATATTCTTACGGACAACTGTACCTTTTACTCAAAGGATGTCTGGAACGGGGACGGTTGGGACCCGGATTCTTCCGAAAACTGCACGATTTTTGGCTGCACTTTCCATACGGGGGATGATTCCATCGCAATCAAATCGGGAAAAAATCCCGAGGGAAACGTGATAGGACGGCCCAGCCGCCGGATTTGGATTTTTGACTGTGCCTGTGCAGCGGGCCACGGAATCACCATAGGAAGCGAGATGTCCGGCGGCGTCAGCAACGTGAAAATATGGGATTGCGATTTGAGCGGAGGCTGCTACGGACTGGAGGTTAAGGGGACGAAAAAAAGAGGCGGCTATGTCAGAAACGTGCAGGTAAAGGACTGTATTCTTCCCCGGATTTTATTCCACGCCGTGAACTATAATGACGACGGTATCGGGGCGGAGAAGCCACCTGTTTTTGAGAGTTTCCGTTTTGAAGATGTGACGGTGCTCGGCAGATATACGGACAGAGACAGCGGAGAGAGTAAAGCGTGCGCCGGGATAGAGCTGAAAGGCTTTGACGAACCGGGGCATGAGATACGGGATATTCTGTTTAAGAATCTAAGGCTTTCCGGCGATGGGAGAGGGGCGTGCCCGATTATAATGGCGCATTGCGCGGATGTGAGGTTTGAGAGTGTGGGAATATTTGAGCCGTGAAGATATAAGGAAAAGGCGCATGGGAGATATCACATCCAATTATACCCAAACAATCAATGCTGAATGCCTGGGTATAATAGAAAGGAATATTGTGTTTTGGGAAAGAATTACCGATACTCTTTCATATATTCCCCATGAGCGTCAATCAGCTCGTCGCACATGGCAACAATCTCGTCCACAGACAGCTCCGCCGCTGTGTGGGGGTCAAGAAAAGCGGCCTGATAAATGGCTTCCCGCTTTTTGGTAACGGCGGCTTCAATGGTCATAAGCTGGGCGCCGATATTGGTCATGTTCATGGCGGCAAGCTGCACGGGCAGGCGTCCGATTTTGCAGGGATGTACGCCTGTATTGTCAATCAGGCAGGGAACCTCCACGCAGGCGTCCGCGGGCAGGTTGGAAATCAGCCCTTCATTAATCACACTTCCTCCAATTTTGTAGGGAACATTCGTCACCATAGCCTCCATAATATAGGAAGCATATTCTTTGGAGCGTTCATGGGTAATCTTACCGTCCTTTAAAATATCGTTCTTCTCTTTTTCCCATCCTTCAATCTGCTTTATACAGCGGCGGGGATATTCGTCAAGAGGGATGTTGTATTTGTCAATCAAATCCGGGCGGCGGCTTTTGATGAACCAGGGATTATACTCCGCGTTGTGCTCGCTGGATTCTGTGCAGTAATAGCCCAGACGGCGGATATATTCATAACGAACCATATCCTCATGCTTTTCAGTAAGATTTTTTTCAAGAGCCCGTTTTCTGATTTCCGGGTAGAGGTCGTTGCCCTCCTTATCATAAATTTCCAGAAGCCAGCCCATGTGGTTAATGCCGGCAATGACCTCCCGGCGGCCTTCCAGAACATTTTCCATGCCCAGCTCCTTTAAAAGATGCTCGGAGCAGACCTGTACGCTGTGGCACAGACCCACTGTTTTCACATTGGTGTACCGCTGCATGTAGCCGGACAGCATGGCCATGGGATTGGTATAATTCAAAAACCAGGCGTTCGGGCAGACTTCATTCATATCGTCGGCAAAGTCCTGAAGCACAGGGATGGTGCGTAGCGCGCGCATGATACCGCCGATTCCAAGAGTGTCGCCGATGGTCTGACGCAGACCGTATTTTTTCGGGATTTCAAAGTCAGTGATGGTACAGGGGTCGTATCCCCCTACCTGAATAGCGTTGACCACAAAGTCCGCTCCTTGGAGGGCTTCCTTCCGGTTTTCCGTACCTAAATAGGTTTTAATACTGGCCTGGCCTTCGTTGGTGTTTTTGTTGATTGCACCGAGAATGATTTCCGATTCCTCAAGGCGCTTTCTGTCAATGTCGTAAAGGGCGATTTCGCTGTTTCTCAGCGCGGGAGTGCACATGCAGTCCCCAAGTACGTTTCTGGCAAACACAGTGCTGCCGGCTCCCATAAAAGTAATTTTTGGCATAGTTTTCCTCCATTTTGAGTTCCGTAAATTTTACATTTATTATAAAAGGAGACGGAAAATTGCGTTAGGGAATTTGTTTTTTATATGAGTGGAAATGTTGTTTGTTTTTGCCTGAAATATTTTGAGAGTAATTTGTTCAAACAACCTGCATGGCCGTCATGGGTATGGGTCAGGAAAATCTATCTAATTTCAGTGGGTGGTATGCCTTGTTTACTTAATTTTCTTTCGACATTTTTAAGGCTGTGTTTATATACGGTATCAATCATAATATAGCCCACGGGGACATGATAAAGATAAGTGTTCATTATCCTGTTTCCGGAGCTATAAAATATAAAAGACTTCTTAATCAAAATAAATATGAAAGAGCCACAGCATATCCAACCAAGATGGGATTTGTCAAGGATGTTTTCACCTATAAATTCAATGATATCGTTCTATAGGATGATGCAAAAAATATTTCACCAGATTAAAGCAAAAATTCAAGAGAAAACGGCATTTTCTCCTGCGATTGCAGGAGGAAATCTTGCGTTTTGGGATTAGGCGTGTTATAATAAAAAACACAAATTTCAAATTAACATTTCCTCAGAAAACGGAGGTTAATACATGGCTATCAGTTACAAAAAATTATGGAAGCTGTTGATTGATAAAGACATGAAGAAAAAGGATCTACAACAGTTGGCTGGGATAAGTGCGGCATCTATCACTAAACTCGGCAAGAATGAGAATGTAAATACTGAAATAATTGAAAAAATCTGCATAGCTCTGCAATGTGATGTCGGTGATATCATGGAAATGGCAAATGAAGATTATATAATTTTATAAGATTTATAAGAAATAAATTTTGGGGCGACAAAAATAGTCTTGTAACTCGACAGAATCTAATTTCAACAAGGAAGGACATAAGGACACATGGACAATCAGATTCACAATGCAATCGTGAGTTTTATATGGGGAATTGCTGATGACTGCCTGCGTGATGTGTATGTGCGCGGAAAATATCGTGATGTTATCCTGCCAATGACAGTTATCCGTCGTTTGGACGCTCTGTTGGAGGACAGCAAGGAAGTCGTCCTTGATATGAAAAAGAAACTGGATGTCGCCAAAATTGATAATCAGTGGCCGGCATTATGTAATACTGCGGGACAAGCATTCTGTAATGCCTCTCCGTTCCGCCTGCGTGATTTGACCAGCCGCGCAAAGAAGCAGACGCTGAAAGCCGATTTTGAGGCTTATCTGGACGGTTTTTCTCCTAATGTGCAGGAAATCTTGGAGAAGTTCAAGTTCCGCAACCAAATTGACACGATGATTGAGGCGGATATTCTGGGGGCGGTAATTGAGAAATTCATTTCGCCGGATATCAACCTTTCCCCAAAGCCGGTCTATAAGGATGATGCCCAGACTATCGTGAAGCACCCCGGACTGGACAATCACGGTATGGGGACGATTTTTGAGGAACTGATTCGCAAATTCAATGAGGACAACAACGAGGAAGCCGGGGAACACTGGACACCCCGCGATGTTGTTGAGCTGATGGCGGATATTGTATTTATGCCTATCACTGCCCAAATCAAGGATGCGACTTATTCCTGCTATGACGGGGCCTGCGGCACAGGCGGTATGCTTACCGTTGCACAGGACAGGCTTTTGATGCTTGCCCAGCAGCAAGGAAAGAATGTATCTATCCATCTGTTTGGACAGGAAGTAAACCCCGAAACATATGCAATCTGCAAAGCGGACATGCTGCTCAAGGGCGATGGAGACCAAGCGGAACATATCAGCTATGGCTCTACGCTTTCCTTGGACGGGAATGCCACAAGGCAATTCGATTTCATGCTGTCAAATCCTCCCTATGGGAAGAGCTGGAAGGTCGATGCGGAAAAGATGGGAGGTAAAAAGGAAATTTTGGACACCCGCTTCAATGCATATCTGGAGGGCGGCGAACAGCTTGCCATGATTCCGAGGACAAGTGACGGCCAGCTGCTGTTCCTGTTGAACAACGTGGCAAAGATGAAAAAGGACACTCCGCTGGGCAGCCGTATCGCCGAAGTACATAATGGCTCGTCCATTTTTACAGGTGACGCCGGCAGTGGGGAAAGCAACGCCCGCCGC
>CAMSTM010000149.1 GCA_947063675.1 uncultured Lachnospiraceae bacterium
GGACAATAGGGCCTGCGATGAGCTGGGGAAACATAGACACGTAGGTCAGATAAGTGAAGTAGTTTTTTTCCACTTTCACATTCCGTCTGTACAAATCCACGCTGTAGCTCATGGTCTGGAACGTAAAAAAGCTGATTCCCACCGGAAGCCCAAGGCCCAAAGGCTTTATGGAAAGATGAAGCAGCGCGTTCACCGTCTCCACCAGAAAATCAGCATATTTAAAAAATCCCAGCATGGAAAGGTTAATCACCACCGATGCGCACAAAAAAAGCTTCCTGCATCCTGCGGAAGTCCCAAACCGCTCCATCAAAAGTCCGTTTGTATAGTCAACCGCCGACGCAAAAAGCATCAGCACAATATAAACCGGCTCGCCCCAGGCATAAAAAATCAGACTGAAAACGAGCAGGACATAGTTTTTCACCTTATATGGTACAAGATAATACAAAATCAGACATGCCGGAAGGAAGAAAAACAGAAAAGGTATACTGCTGAAAACCATAATTTCCTCCCGTTATTTCAATGCCGCTGAAATCATGGATTCGATATCTCCGGCATTTTCCGCAATTACAAGATAAATATAAAGCCCTTCCGTCTTAACGGAGCTGTCGGCAACAATGTCATACTGCTCCGGGATATATCCCTGCATCTCCGCCGCTTTCTGGTCCTTCACGGTATTTAAGGAAGCTTCAATAGCCGCCACCGCATCCTCGCTCTTTGCTTTCATGATAATGACAGAGGTTGCAAGGGTGGCATCCTCTGCACTGGCAAATACATAGGAATCCAGATTAGCCGGGTCAATTCCGTAATAATTGGAAATAAAATCGTCGTCGCCTTCCACCATGGAAGGAAGCTCCATGCTCTCGCCAACGGACTTATAAATATCCTGTACGGATACTTCTTTTGCGGATTCCCCATCCTGTGAACCTGCCGCAGCGTCCCCCGCGCCTTCTGCTTCTTCGGAACCGGCAGATTCTACGGAACCTGTATCTTCCGTGGAACCTGTATCTTCCGCGGAGCCGGCCGCCTCGTCACTGTTTTCGGTTTCCGCTGTATTTGCCGCACCGCTATCGCCTGCCTTACCGCCTTCGCCGCCGCAACCTGCTGCAAACAGTGAAATTCCCAAAAGCATTGCTGTCAGCACAGCCGTTTTCCTGTATTTCATAAATTTTCTCATAAGTCTCCCACTCTTTTCTGTCTGTTTTTCCGAATGAACATCCGGTTAATTATTTTGTAAGCCGGACTCTCTCCCGACATTTTCTGTCTCTGCCAGAAAATTTCCAAGATAATCATGCAGCGTTTCCGTCCAGATATCGTATGCCTTCGGTGTCTGATGTACAAAATTATCGCTGCAGTACTCCGGCTTCAGATTTCCTTCCTCATCGGCTAAAGGCGCTGCCAAATCCACAAAGCCCCAGCCGTTTTCTTCCGCCATCTGCGAAAGCCGGGAATTGTAATCCCGTATGTTATCATTGTTCAGTTTCCCTACGCCCTTATCCTTTAACGTGTAGGTCATGCTGATAATATGTATATTTACCTCCGGCGTGGCGGTAACGATATTGTCAATCACCTGCCGGTAGCATTCGACGGTATCATCGTCAATGTTCAAATCATTCAGGCCAAAACAGATAAATACGTTTTTGGCTCCCATCATGGCGACCGACTCCCACACCGGACGCTGCTCACCCTGATAAAGAGGATGAACGCTCTCGCTGCTCACCGGCCACAACGCATTATGTGCGGAAAAACTTCCGGCGGCAAGGAATTTGATTCCCTTAAGCACCTCATTTCCGCTTTTCATACAGTAGTTCCGGTAGCCAAGCACGATGGAGTCGCCAATTATCACGCTGTCCGCCAGATAACTGTTAATCACGGCATCTTCCGCTGCATTTTCGGACAGAACCTCTGCGGATGCCTGCTCCTCTGCAGCCGCTTTCTCCCGCCGTTCTTCCATCTCCTGAGCCGCTTCAATCAGACGCCCTTTTGCATTCGTATCTTTTACCATAGTTACAGCGATGCCGGCGACGGTTTCTGTCTTTACCGGAAGGAGCTTTCTTTTTCCTGTCCCCCTGCTGCCGGCATCCGGACTTCCCGCTCCTACAAGCATTGCCACACTCAATCCTATAAGGACTGCTATGGACAAACCTTTCTTCATAATCCCCCTGCTTTCCTGTGCAAAAAACCGGGTTGCTTTTCCTTTGCACACCTCTGACATGCGGCAAACGCCGCTGCCTGCTCTTTTTTGTAAGAACCGATATTTCCCTCTTTCTGTCATACAAACTTCAGTAAATATGGTTTTATTCAATTATATACAATTGAAATTCATTTGACAATATACTTATTGCTACAAAATATGCTTTGATTTAAGCTTTGCGGGCCGATATGTGACAAATATGCCGGATGGGCGGCTTTGCAGCTTCAAGAGTGTCTTCTCCCGACGATTCTTTCAGCAGTACTCCCACAAATACTTTTACAAATTTTAACCGCATTTCACCATACAGCCTTTTTTGTAAAAGCACACGCCGTACTTTTTCACACTTCCGCTGCCCTCCTCGATAAAGGCCTTTTCATACTGCCGACTTTCAATCTGTTTTAGAGCTTCGTCGCAAAGCGGTTCCATATCATCAAATTTTTGGGCGATTTTTATCTCCATGATGATTACCAGCCCCCGGAACTTTGTCTCCCGCAGAATGATATCCGGCCTTCCCAGCCCGCTTTCACGGTTGGAAAAAACCTCGTATTTGTTCTGGCATTTAAACAGCCCCGCTAAAAAACCATGGTAATAATTTTCAGCATAATCATAAAAACTGATTGTCTCCATAAGCTGCCCGGACAAAAAGTCTCCGACAGTTTCACAGTCTTCATTTTCCAGCGCAAGGATTAACCCTGTCATATCGGTTTTTTCTATTTTTTTATGGAACCATGCCAAAATAGTTTTTTTATAAATGGTACGGATTTCTGTATTCGGAATGGCAAGTCTTAAGTAAATCATGTCATCTTTCTGAAATTCCGACAATTTTCTCAAATAACCTGTAAAATAGAGAAAATTCCACAGATTTTCCTTTGAATCTTGAATATCTTCATAAGTAATATCTTCATGGACCGGTTTTTCAATCGTTCCACCGGCAACCAGTTCTTCTACCTCTCTCCTGGTTTCCAAATCCGCTTCCTCAATAAGCTCCCGAATAATGCTGTTAGATGAAGTATTCGACCAGTATGGTCTTGGATAAGCATTCCTGTCACCCAGAGAAGTCTGCGCATAATTGATAATGCTCCAGGGATTATAAATCTCCCTGTTGCCAAAAAGATAACCGTCATACCATCTCTTCACTTCTGTAAGCTTATCCAGAAGATTATAATATTGCAAAAGCTCTTTTACCTCTTCCTCCGTAAAACCAAAATCCTTTGCATACCACGGACTTAAAATTGAATAAATATCCAGATTATTTAAGCCAGTAAAAATACTTTCTCTGCTGATGCGGAGACAACCCGTAATGACACCAAATTCCAGATTTTCATTCGTTTTAAGCGCCGATTCAAAAAGGGAACGGATAAATCCCGCCATCTGCCCATAAAATCCTTCAAAACACGCATTTTCCAAAGGTACGTCATATTCATCTATCAAAATGATAACCTTTTCATTATAATATTTTGCAAGGCAGGATGATAGAAAATCAAAAGCCTTAGCGTAAGCAATCCTGTCCGCTTTCCGCCGCATTATCAGCAGAAAGCGTTCTTTTTCGGATTCGTCCAGACAATTGCCCTCAAGCAGGCAGATATGTCTTGCAAATTCTTTTGCTATCTCGTCCACCAGACTTTGGTAGGCCATCTCAAAATCCGGTTGTCTTGCTGATTTCAAAGACAGATTTATCACGGGGTATTTTCCCTGACACGCCATATATTTTTCTCCGCAGGAGGCAATATGCAGCCCCTGAAACAATTTGCCGTTGTTAATCCGTTTTCCCGTTTCATCAGATTCATATTCAAAAAATCGCCTGAGCATACTTAAATTCAGCGTTTTGCCAAAACGTCTGGGGCGGGTAAAAAGATTTACCTTTCCATGCCTGTCAATCAGGCGTTTTATCATCAGTGTTTTATAACATAATAAAGATTCTTTTCAATTATTTCTCTGAAATCTTCATACCCTATGGGTAAGCCCTGCATCATTTAATTGCCTCCTGCTTTACTGTCATATACAAAACTTACTCTGCATTCTTTCCTGTAACATGCAATCCCGTATTTTAAAACCGTTTGCATTCCGTTCCGGTTCCGTTACTGTCCGGTCAGCTTTCAAAAAGGTAAGCTATCTTTTTATAGTATGTTTCCTTACTCATTTCATGGCCCGTTTTATAATCGATAAGCATTTCTTTCAGAGGTAATTTTTCAATTATTGTTTTGCTGCACACTTTACTCATAAAATGAATATAGGCATACATCCATCCTGTCCAGTATAACTGCATATGCTTATATTCAGACTGCCCGCCTTTTAATCGAAATGCCTCGATATCATTGTTATTATCCACCTGTATAAAATTCTTTACAGTGTCATATGCCGCCTGTGACAGCAGCGTCGGGTGGCCCAGTTCCATGAGCGCTCTGCAGTCAGATTTCATAAATGCTTCGATAAACCTTTCTTTATCTAAAATAAAGGTATTGTCTTCCAGTATCTCTTTGCAGTATTTATCACAATACTCAAAAAAATATCCCATGTTTTCCATATCTTTATTTAACCAGAATTCATCATAGCAGATGAAATCCTCCATACCTTCCAATACTTTTCTCATGCTCACTCCTATATAAAATCATAAATTGTCTGCCTTCCTACTCTGCTTCCCTGATTGGAACTTAACGCTCTATAGGTATCACGTGCATTTTTATCTCTTTTCACAAAGTAGCCTCTGTATTTCTCCGGCACTTCCTCTACTGCTGTTTTCTTTAAGTTTTGGAATGCTTTCGCGCTTTTTATAAAAATCTGTATTCCTAATTCACCGGTTCTCAATGCTTTTTCCAGTGTATCCTTGTAAATTGTTCCAGATACAAATGCTTCTGCATATGCAAAGTAGCTGTCATTTGCCCTATATCCTATGATGACATCATGTTCACTTGTGTCTAATTTATATTTTTCAAGAAGTATCTTTATATTATCCTGCACCACTTCTTTATCCTGAATATTTAGCTTTCTGTTATATACCAGCTCCGCAATCCAGTGTATACTATCCAGCTCTGTCAGATTCAATATATTCAATCCGTCTGTATATAATTCAAAAGTGTGTACATAGCCTTTATTGCCAGATGTATAAGTCCCCCATGCCCACTCTTTGGCTAATTCTATGCCCGGCGTTGTATAAAACCCCTTTCCATAATCATTATCTGAACTTCCCAAACCAAATTCAGGTATCAGGTCTTCCTTTTTATTTCCATGGTATATTGTTATAATTTGACGGCTCAACAGTTTTTTAGCTGACAGCATTTCAGAATGTTCTATTGTATTTGGCCTGTCTTTATGCACTACTTCCGGCAACCTTATTTTCCTCCCGTTAAATCTTTTCTTTTCACAATTATACCAAAAAAATACTGAATGTTTCATTTAATTTTTCGTTTTATTGAAAATCATTCCCTGTCGGTTTCTTTTCCCAAAGAAGTCTTTATGCTTCATATTCATTTGCTCCTTGTGAGATAATACCGATATCATAACATACAGGCAGTCTGCATGTGAATATATTCTCAATATTTATGTTGAATTAAGGGGAATACCGGTTTATCTGGCTGTGAGAATCAACAGAGAACCGGAAAAGACACCATAATCAAGTCCGGAAACCTGAAAACAGATTCCCGGACTGCAGATTACAGGCAGATGTCAATTTATTTACGGTTGGAAAGCGGTTGATACATCAGCTCCTCATACCGTTTCGCCGCCTTGTTAAAAACGGAATTCGGCACAACAAAATGGTACCCGACTTCGTTTATCCTCCCGTTCACCACTTCGCATTTTGTCTCGTTAATGGTAAATTCTCTGCTTGTGAATTGTAGATGTAGGTGCAACTGGTTCCGATTCCGCTGATTGCCATGTTTTTCTCCTCTCTCTGCCTTGTTGTCTGGTGAAATTTTTGTCTATTATACTGTTTATTTCGACAGAGTTTCCACTTATAACAATATCATTACATTTATCACCTATTTTTAATAATATACGGCACCATGGACACTCCTCTCCCTTTTATCTCATCATTAAGCTCATAATCACTTATAATATGTTCCCTGCCCATTCATCCGGTTTCAATCTCCATAGACAGTATATCAATGTTCTCCGCATCAAGGTTAAGACTTTCCGACGCCAACCGCATTAACTCATCCTCATTCGTAATTTCCTCGCGGCTTTCAATAAATATGTTTGCGTTGGTAATTTTATCGTCCGAAGCCTCCAGATACACAGAAACATAAACGATATTTTTATCAAACTCCAACAGTTCTTCTTTTAATCTGATTTCGCTCTCATGCTTTTGCCGCTGTAAAGGCGTTAATTCGGGTGACGTATATGTTACGGCTCCTGCATTGTCGTTTACGCTGCTCAAAGCATCAGAATAAAACATGCCGCACAGCATAATCACACCAAGATAAACGCTTAACAACACTATGGTTCTCCTCGAAAAATTTAAACATTTCACAGCCAATCCCACCTCCTGCTAAATTCAGTATAATTTCAACGGAATCAAAATCAATACCCATTGCAGAAAATAACTTCCTATTGCAGAAAACATCCTCACCAGGTCTTTAGCGGCACGGTATCATAATCGAAAAATAAAATTCCCTTCCGTCATTTCGCATAACGTAAGACCCCTGGTATCGTTCTATAACATCAATTATATTTTTTATACCAACGCCGTGCTCCGCCGCCTCCTGCTTTTTAGAGGTCTGTATTTCTCCGTCCGTTATAATCAGCTCTCCCTCATACGGATTTCTTACCGATATGACGGTGCTGTCATTTTCTTTCATAAACTTCATTTTAACATATTTCCTGTCCCTGCACCTCTCGCAAGCCTCAATTGCATTGTTCAGCAGATTTGACAATATAATTACGATATCCTCATCACTGATATTCAGCCCGGACAAATCGTTGATTTTGAAGATAAACAGTATCTTTTTATCTAACATTTCCTGATATTTACTGTTCAAAATTGCATTTACTATAATATTATTTGTTTTGATATAATCCGGCTCCGTTCTTAAACGTCCGCTGACTTTTCCGACATACTCCTCCAGTTCGCCGTAATTCTTTTTGCTTAAAAGCGACTCAATACACATTATCTGATTTTTGAATTCATGCGCCCTTTTCCTCTGTTTATCAAAGTTTTCCGAGATTGAACGGTACATATTAGTCTGATTCTCCACCTGTATTCGGAAAATCTCATTTTCGCAGATTTTGTTTTCCCGCTTCAAAATATCTTCAATCAGGTAAAACACAACGATGTTCATACCGGTCAGGCAAAACGCTATCACAAGAAATACGCTCTCCTGCTTTTGATTAATAACATTGCCAGATGTAATCAATAATGCGATAACCGTAAAAAGTGAAAAAAGCGGAAAAACCACAAGTCTAAGCCACTCCGTATCTGCTATCGCTATTGATGATTTTGCTCCAATTCTTTTTTTAATCATTAAAACTGCCATAAACAGAATGATTTTGGCCAGAACTGCTACCAAAAGCCCTCCCACATAATGAGACTCACTAATTTCTATAATACTGTGAAAAAGCAATACATTCAGCCATAACGTAAAGTAATCTATTGAAAGCAATAGCCCTTCAAATAACACCGATAAAAACAGGGCTTTCTTTAAATGAATTTTTAAATACAGGGACATAAATCCGGAAATTATAATGACAGCCGCAATCTGTTTTAAGAGAAAACAATTATAAAATAACTCTGTCATAAAATACATAACCAAAATTAACCCTGAAATTCTCCCCAGCTCCCCGAGAGTCCCAATTTCCTTCCTCTTCTCCCCGAACGCCTCAAAGAAAATTTTACAGCTCACCATCTCAAATATCGTCAGTCCAAATCCCGTTATGTAATCAAGCATCTACAGTTCTCCTCTGTATGCGACAAATGTTTCTTCCACCTGTCTGTACCGCGCCTTTGGAATTTCCAGCCTGACGCCGTTATTCAGTTCCGCTTTATACCGTCTTACATTCACAATATATTTCATATTGACCAGATAGCTCTGGTGAATCCGCACAAAGGCGTCGTCCGCCAGTTCCTTCTCCATATCGTTTAACGTGCCGTATAAGGAATATCTGTTCAGCTTGTCTTCCATTATATGAAATTCCAGTTTATGCAGGCAGCTTTCAATATAAAGCAGGCGTTCCAGCGAAATATTTCTCGTTCCTTCATTGAAATTGAACGTCTTCTTTTGGACAACGTAATTCATTTTCATGCTAATCGCATCCATACATTCATAAACCTGTTCCAAAAAATTGACGTTATTTTTCAGAATATATCTCACGGCGTCCACCTTATATCCCTCCAGCGTATAATCTGCAAAGGCCGTCACAAAGACTATAAAAATATCATTACTGACCTCCCGTATTTTCTGCGCTGTCTCCATGCCGTCCATGTCGTTCATATTGATATCCAGAAAAACAACATTGTATTGAATAATCTCTATTCCCAGACCTGCAAACTCTTTTCCCGATACAAACTCGTCAATTTCGTATATTCCCCCGCGCCGTTCTATATAGCCGGTTAAAATTTCCCTGATAAATTTTCTGAAATAGCCCTCGTCATCACATATGGCGATTTTTAACATATAATTAACCCCCGAAATTTTCAGTCTTTACTATTTATTAATAAATTTTTCGACATTTTTATGAGAAAACTTAAATAATTAATCCGGATTGCAGAAATCGACCGGTTTTTGCAGAAAACAGAAAAAAGCCGCACGTGGGCAGCTCTTTTTCTTTCCTGTTTCTTTTTATTTTTACCGCATACAAATTCATCCTGAGATGACCTTACACCTCTTTTTATAGCATGCAATCCCATACCTGTAAATCGTTCGCATGCCGTCTCTGACAAGCGCTTCCTCATAATTCATATCTTTAATCTGTTGCAATGCTTCTTTGCATCCTGTATCAAATTCAGCATTTTCCGCATATTTCAGTTCTATTACAATACCGATTTCCCTGTCCTCAACCTCCACAATAATATCGCTGTACCCTTCTCCAGATTCTGCATTTGACATAACAGTCCAGTCATCCATATTACCAAACAATCCCAGCAATATACCATGATAAAAATTTTCCTTCATATCTACTACAATATATTTATGGTTAATACCCCTTACAGCCAGTAAGGAATTACCC
>CAMSTM010000150.1 GCA_947063675.1 uncultured Lachnospiraceae bacterium
TATGTCCGGTGCTGTGAGAGGACGGCGGTTAGTCACCGCCTCCTACTCGATTAAGACGGCCCGCAGAGCGCGGAGGCGTTTGTTGCAATAAGCTGGTTCGCGGAGCGTGACAGCGTTTGTTGCAGTAAGAGGAGGAATTATGAAAAGGATATCTGTAAGTAAAAGGCTGACATACATTATCTGTATGGCGCTTATCCTGGCAGCGGTTCTTTTTGCCGCAGGCTGCGGAAACGGCGCAGATAAAAAGGCGGAGGGCGCAGAAGCCGGAACGCAGGCAAGCCAGGCGGAGGAAACAGACGCTTCGGCGGAAGATACGGCTGCGGAGGAAGGCAGTAAAACAGAAGATGCGTCTGCAGAGGAAAGCGGTAAGGCGGAGGGCGTCAGCGTAGTCGGAGAAGGAAACACGGTATTTCCCTTCACAGTGGTGGACAAGGATGGGAACGAAACGGAATTTGAAGTTCACACGGATAAGGAAACCGTGGGGGAAGCGCTGGAGGAGCTGGGGCTCATTGCCGGGGATGAGGGCGAGTACGGTCTCTATGTAAAGACGGTAAACGGCATCACCGCCGATTATGATGCGGACGGCGTATACTGGGCTTTCTATGTGAACGGCGAATATGCGGCAACCGGCGTTGACAGCACGCCGATAGCCGAAGGAGAGAGCTACTCCTTTAAGGCGGAAAAGGGATAAAATGAAGCTTACTACCCGGGAAATTACGGTTTTTGCAATGCTTGGAGCCATTATGTACGCTTCGAAGATGATAATGGAGGTCATTCCCAACGTCCATCTTCTTGGAGTGTTTACCATTGCCTTTACGGTGGTATACAGGAAGAAGGCTCTATACCCGATTTACACTTATGTGATTCTGAACGGGATTTTCAGCGGTTTTGCAACCTGGTGGGTGCCTTATCTTTACCTTTGGACAATCCTTTGGGGGTCCGTCATGCTGCTTCCAAAGGAAATGCCGGCAAGGCTCCGGCCGGTCGTTTATATGGGTGTGTGCGCCATGCACGGCTTTTTGTTTGGCGTCCTTTACGCGCCGGCACAGGCGATTTTGTACGGAATGAGCCTTAAGGGAATGCTTGCCTGGATTGCCGCAGGGCTTCCCTGGGATTTTCTGCACGGCGTAAGCAATTTTTTCTGCGGGATATTGATTGTGCCGATAATTTCCCTGCTCCGCTTTGCGGAAAGAGACAGATGATTTCTTTTACCTATTGAACACGAGACAGCATACAGAACACAGATAAACGTGCGGACGTATAAAAATGTCCGCAGAAGTCTGCGGCTGTCCGCAAAAAGAATGGAGGACTAAGATGATTGATGTAAAAAACATGCCAAAGCTTGGTTTTGGACTGATGCGCCTGCCGGAAAACGACGGAGTCATCGATATGGCGCAGGTATGCGAAATGGTTGACGCGTACATGAAAAAGGGCTTTAATTACTTTGACACCGCTTATGTTTACCATGGCGGAAAATCGGAAACAGTGGTAAAGGAAGCGATTACCCGGCGCTACCCCAGAGAATCCTTCTATGTGGCAACGAAGCTTCCCGCATGGGAAATGTCAGGACCGGAGGACAGGGACCGGATTTTTGAGGAGCAGCTTTCCCGCTGCGGCGTTGACTATTTTGATTTTTACCTTCTTCACAGTATTGAAGACGGAAATAATTATGATACTTATGAGAAATACGATTGCTTTAACTGGGGTGTGCAGAAGCGGGCGGAGGGAAAGATTAAGCATTTCGGCTTTTCCTTCCACGGAACACCGGAGCTTTTGGAGAAGGTGCTGGACGCCCATCCCGAGGTTGAGTTTGTACAGATTCAGTTAAATTATCTGGACTGGAATAATCAGCTTGTCCAGTCGGGGAAGCTGTACGAAATTTTAAGCAGACGCCAGATGCCGGTTATCGTTATGGAGCCTGTAAAGGGCGGAACGCTGGCGAATCTGGAGCCGGAGCTTCTTGACATGTTTAAGGCGGCGCGCCCCGACGCTTCCGCAGCCTCATGGGCGCTTAGATTTGCAGGCTCTCTGGACGGAGTGATGACGATTTTAAGCGGAATGTCCACAAAGGAGCAGATGGAGGATAATCTGAACACCTTCGCGGATTTTGAGCCGCTTTCTGAGGAGGAAAAGAAGGTTATCGGCGAAGTTGTGAAAAAACGGCTGGATATGCCGCTGATTTCCTGTACTTCCTGCCGCTACTGCTGCGACGGATGTCCGGCGAAAATCAAAATTCCCGATGTGTTCCGGGCATTAAACACCGTCCGCCTGTACCCGGACGACGGAAGGCCTAAAATGTTCTATCGGGGACTTACCTCCGATTCGGGAAAGGCCGGCGACTGTATTGCCTGCGGCCAGTGCGAGGGCGTATGTCCGCAGCATCTGCCCATTATCGAGCTGATGAAAGAAGCGTCAGAGAAGCTGGACGCGTAAAGCGGGAAAGCCGGCTTTTGCAGACAGCCGCAAAGGCTATGCGGCAGCCGGATGTGCGGGGCTGCTGAAAACAGATTGAAAACAGACAAAACAGATAAGGGGCTGTGGCACCGGCGGTGCGGCAGCCTCTTTCAGAACAGGGGAATGGACATGGCAGACAAGGAGACAGGAAAAGACTACAGAGAGTTGTTTGCAGAGGAAACCGCAGACTGGTTTGCGGGGGCGCTGGGAGAGCCTACGCCTGTGCAGAAGGAAGCCTGGCCTGCCATTGCCGCCGGCGGCCATGTGCTGGTGTCAGCCCCCACCGGCGCGGGGAAAACTCTGTCCGCCTTTCTGGTTTTTCTGGACAGGATGAAAAAAGCGGCGCTGGAGGGGAAACTTGGGCAGAGGCTTTACCTGATTTACGTTTCCCCTTTAAAATCTCTGGCGGCGGACATCCGCGAAAATTTGAGAAGACCCCTTGCGGGAATCGGAGGCGAGGAGATTATCAGCGCGCAGATACGTACCGGTGATACGCCTCAGAGCGAGAGAGCGCGGATGGTGAGAAAACCGCCTCATATCCTCATAATTACGCCGGAATCCCTGTTTCTGATGCTTACTTCAAAGTCGGGGCAGTCCGTTCTCCAGAGGGCAAAAGCGGTGATTATCGACGAGCTTCATTCCCTCATTGACACCAAGAGAGGAGCGCATCTGATGCTGTCCCTGGCCAGGCTTGACGCTCTGTGCGGGCAGCCCTTACAGCGTATAGGATTGTCAGCCACCATCGCCCCTTTGTCTGCGGCGGCCTGTTATCTGGCGCCGGAGCCGGTAAGCGTAATTGCGCCTTTTATGGAAAAAAGGGTCCGTCTTGAAATCCTTGGCTCCTATGTGGACGTCAGTAAAAGAAAAAAAGACCCCCTCTGGGAGGAGCTTTCCCGTCTGGTATATGAGTACTGTCAGGGAAAGCAGAGCGTCATCGCCTTTGTGGAGGGCAGAAGATATGCGGAAAAGCTGGCGTATTATGTGAATCTCCTGGGAGGAGAGGATTTTGCAAGGGTTCATCACGGAAGTCTTTCTAGAGGGCAGCGGGAGGAGACGGAGAAGGCCCTGAGGGAGGGAAGACTGCGGCTTTTGTGCGCAACCTCATCTATGGAGCTTGGAATCGATGTGGGGGAAATCGACCGGGTATTGCAGGTGGGATGTCCCCGCACCATATCCAGCACAAGACAAAGACTGGGACGGGCGGGCCACAATCCTTTCCGCACCAGCGTCATGTATCTCTTTCCAAGGACGGCTGCGGAAAGCGTTCTCTGCGGAATGACCGCAAGGCTTGCCTCCGAGAGCTATGTGGAACCGGTTAACCCGCCGGAAGGCTGCCTTGACATACTGGCCCAGCATCTGGTTTCCATGGCAGCTTTTAAGAGCTATCAGGTGGATGAGGCAGTAGAAATTCTTCCAAGGGCATGGCCTTTCCGAAACCTTTCAAAGGAGGACGTGAAATCCGTGCTTGAGATGCTGGCGGGAGATTATGAGCACAAAAGAGACGTTCCGATCCGTCCGCGCATCCTGTATGACAGAATCCATGAAAAGGTGGAGGGGGACGGCTACAGCCGGATGCTTGCCGTTTCCGCCGGAGGGACAATCCCCGACAGGGGACTTTACACTGTAAGGACGGAAGGAGGCGTCAGGGTGGGGGAGGCGGACGAGGAGTTCGTCTATGAGACCCGGAAAGGCGACCGTTTTATCCTGGGTGCGTTTGGCTGGCGGGTGGTGGATATCGGGAGTGATACGGTGACGGTGGCGCCGGCTTTGGCGGAAGGGGCAAGGCTGCCTTTCTGGAAAGGAGAGCTCAAAGGAAGGGACCTGGCAACCGGAACCGCGTTCGGGCGCATCATGCACGGACTGCAGGAGGCGGCGGATACCGGAGGGCTTGCAAAAGCCCTGGAGGAGCTGGGACTGGACGCGTTGACGGTTTCTCTTGCCGAAGGGTATTTAAAGCGTCAGATTGCAGCGACGGGGGTACTGCCGGACGACGGGGTGATTCTGGCGGAGCATTTCCGGGATGCGGCGGGAGGCAGCCAGATTATGTTCCATTCCGTGTTTGGCAGGCGGATTAACGCCCCCCTTTCCCTGCTGGCGGCTTATTTGGTAAAAAAAGAGCTCTCTGAAAATGTGGGGAGCGTGGACGAGGAGGACGGCTTTCTGCTCTATGTGTACGGACAGGAAGCGCTGCCGGAGGGGATTCTGGAAAGGATAAACCCGGAAACAGCGGAGGAGATTTTAAGCGCAATTCTTCCCTCAACGCCTCTTTTTAATATTGCCTTTCGATACAACTGCGGCAGGGCGCTGATGATGGGCGTCCGGGGAAGGAACAGGCAGCCCCTCTGGATGCAGCGGCTTCGGGGCGCGGAGATGCTGGAACAGGTGGTGCGGGAGGCAAACCACCCTCTGATGCGCGAAACCAGAAGAGAATGCATGGAGCAGCTCTGGGACACGGCGGGGGTGCGGGAGATACTGGGCAAAATCCGCGCAGGAGAGATTGTGGTGCGGGAGATTTATTCGGAAATCCCTTCGCCGATGTCGCTGCCCCTGCAATGGGCTCAGGAGGCGGCGGTGATGTACGACTATGCGCCCACTTCCCGGGAAATCCATGTGGCGGTGGAGGAGGCTTTGCAGCAGGAAAAGGAACTCCAGCGTCCGGGGGAAAAGGAGCTTTCGGACATTCTGGCAAGGGAAAAGCTGCCGGAGGACGAAAAGCAGCTTCATTCCCTCCTGATGACGGAAGGAGATTTGGCGGCGGGAGAACTGGATGTTCCCGTGGAATGGCTGGAGTCGCTGGCAGGGCAGGGGCAGGCCGTTTATCTTGAGCAGGGGCTTTGGATTGCGGCGGAGCAGGAGCAGGAATATGCGGCGGCGCTGGGAGGCAGCGAAGAAACAGCGGCGCAGATTTCGGAGGAAGCGCTTCGGATAGTGCGGCGCATGCTGCGTTACCGCGGCGCATTTACGGCAAAAGAGACGGCGCGGCGTTACGGCTGGCAGAGGGAGGAGGCCGCCGCCGTGCTTGAAACGCTGTGTGAGAGGAAAGAAGCGGTCGCCGCCGCGCCTGAAACCGCGGGCGGAGCTGAGGTTTATTATTACCATGCGGCGGTCTATAACCGCGCCAGAACGCGCACCGTAAAAAGACGGCGGGAGGAAATTTCCACCTGTCCGCGGGAATCCTATGCGGCTCTTTTGTTTTCACGCCTTTACCGCATGACTCTGCCGGAAGAGGATTTACGGGAATGTGTTGCTTCCTTTACGGGGACGGCCTTTCCGGCGGCACTGTGGGAGGAAGTGATTTTTCCGGCCAGAGTCAGAAATTACAGGGAAAGCTATCTGGATAAGCTGCTGTCTTCCGGGGAATACTTCTGGCGCATGGAGGAGAGCGGGAAGATTTGCTTTGAGGCTTCGGAGAGAATAGAATGGGAGGCGGAGCCGGAAATTCCATGGGAGACGCTCTCCGAAAAGGAGCGGATTCTGGCGGAGGCGCTTTTAAGGCGGGGAGCCAGCTTTATGCAGTCCCTAAACGGCGTCTTTTGCGGGGAATCGCCTTACGGGACATTGATTTCCCTGATGGAAAAGGGACTTATCAGCGCGGACAGTTTTGTCCCGGTGCGTCAGTGGCTTGAAAGAAAGAAAACGGAGAGGGCTGCGGCAAGACAAAGGGCAGGGGCGAGAGTAAAGGCGATTCATGCCGGGCGGTACGATTTGATAAGACCCCTTCAAAAAATCGGATTGCAGGAGGAAATGGACCGGTGCTTTGACCGTTATCTGATTTTATGCCGGGAAACCGCCGCCGCCTGCGCTTTGCCGTGGCAGGAGGCTTTATCCATCCTTCGCGTTCAGGAATACACAGGACAGGTGCGCAGAGGCTATTTTGTGGAAGGGCTTTCCGGCGCGCAGTTTATCAGAAAAAAGGATTTCGAAAGTGTGACAGCGATGCTTCTCCACCCAAAAGAGGAGATTGTGTGGGTAAACGCTGCGGAGCCTTTGCAGCCTTTCGGGAAGATACTGGCTCACGACAGGGAGAAGGCCTTTTTAAACATACCGGGAACTGCCGCCGCCTTTTACAAAGGCAGTCTGAGAGCTCTTTTCGAGCGTCAGGGCAGGACGCTGCGGGTTTTCGATGAGACGAACCTGAAAGAGATGCTGTGCCGTTTTTCGGAAAGCTACAGACAGGGGAGGATTTTTCCCGGCAAAAAGCGGATTGCAGTAACAGATTACCCCAAAGAAGCGGAGAGCGCCCTTACGGAAAGCGGTTTTATGAGAGAAGTGGGAAAGTTTGTGCTGTACCGGTGATGATATTGAAAACCCGATACGGGAATGCTATACTTTGTTTATAAGAATCGGAAAAGTATTCGAGGAACTGGAAACAGCAAGTGCCTTTCCAGTACACGGAACGATTTGCGGTCACAGCAAGTGACCGAAAGTCGTTCCAGACGAGTGTGTACTGGAAAGGCACTTGCGGAACTTAATATGGAGGATAAAATGAAAAGCGCATATTTTTACGGTAAACACGACATACGTGTGGAAGAGGTGAAAACGCCGGAGCCCGGCCCGGGGGAAGTACTGATACAGGTAAAGGCCTGCGGCATCTGCGGCACCGACGTACATATTTACGAAGGGGATAAAGGCGCGGCGGAGGTGACTCCGCCCACGATTTTAGGGCACGAGTTTTCCGGTGTGATTGCAAAGACCGGTAGCGGGGTAAAGGGCTTTAAAGAGGGCGACAGGGTATGCATAGACCCTAACTGCTACTGCGGAGCCTGCGACTATTGCAGAAGCGGAGAAGTGCATTTCTGCGAGCACATGCTTGGGTACGGAACCACGGTAAACGGCGGTTTTGCGGAATACTGCGTGGTCAGGGAAAGCCAGGTATACCGTCTTGGAGAAAATACCAGCTTTGAGCAGGGCGCTATGGCGGAGCCTGTCGCCTGCTGTCTCCACGGAATTGATATGTGCAATATCAGGCCGGGCCATCAGGCGGTGATTATCGGCGGCGGCATGATAGGGCTTTTGATGCTTCAGCTGGCGAAGCTGGCCGGCGCAGCGCAGGTGGCTCTCTTAGAGCCGGTGGAAAAGAAGCGCGATATGGGGAGAAAGCTGGGAGCGGATATCTGTATCGACCCTCTTCGCGAGGATGTGAAAGAAAGGCTGAAAGAGGCCGGCATGACATGGGTTCAGACAGTAATCGAATGTGCAGGACTTCCGGCAACCATGGAGCAGGCCATAGATTTGGCGGGAAATAAAGGTACGGTTATGATGTTCGGCCTCACAAAACCGGAGGAGCAGATTTTAGTAAAACCTTACGATATTTTCAGGAAAGAGCTTACTCTTAAGGCTTCTTATATTAACCCGCTGACTCAGGCAAGAGCCCTTAAGCTGATTGATTCCGGCCGCCTTGACGTGGAAAGCATGGTGTGCAGAACCATTGGTCTTTCAGAGCTTGCAGATGTTCTCGGCGACGCCAGGCTTCGGGCGCAGGGGAAGTATATTGTGGTTCCTGAAAAATAAATTTTATTCCCGTAGAGGTGTTACTGTCCGGAAAGATAAGGCAATGTAAGGAGGGGGACTGTTTCAGTCCCCCTCAGCCATTCGATACCCGATTCCGATTTCCGTAAAAACATATTCCGGCGTGGCCGGATTTTTTTCTATTTTTCGCCGGATATTCGCCATATTTACCCGGAGAATCTGATTGTTACTGTCGGTATAGGGACCCCAGATTTTTTCCATAATAAAGGTATAGGTCAGAACCTTGCCTGAATTTCGGGCAAGAAGGGTCAGGAGCTTGTACTCAATCTGTGTCAGATGAATGATTTCGCCGTTTAAGGTTACCACATGGTTTTCAAAATTGATGGTCAGGTTTTTATAGTGGTAGGGCTTCTGGTGGATGGAGGACATGTCCTGCATCTGCCTGCTGTGACGCAGAGAGGTGCGGATGCGTGCAAGCAGTTCCACAGTGCCGAAGGGCTTGGTAATGTAATCGTCGGCGCCCTGGTCAAGAGCCCTGGCCTTTTCGTGTTCGTTGGTGCGGGCGGAAATCACAATGATGGGGATTGCCGTCCAGGACCGGAGCTTGCGTATAACCTCCATTCCGTCCATATCGGGAAGCCCCAAATCAAGCAGTATAATGTCGGGACAGAGGGAGGCGGCAAGATGTAAGCCCTCGGCTCCGCTTGAGGAGGTGGTGACTTTATAGTTTTGATTTTTTAAAGTGGTAAAAATAAAGGAGCGGATATTTTCCTCGTCCTCGATTAACAGAATACTGTTTACAAAAGTGTCTTTCGTCATTTGATTTTTCCCCTTTCCTATATACAGCCGGCAGTAAGGCGCGTATCGCAGGTCCTTATCCGCCGCAGAAATTTAATGTCCTGCCGATTGCGGCGAAATGTCGGATACAGGCAGCGTAAAAGTAAACTGACAGCCACTGCTGTGATTTCTGGCAATAATCGTTCCGCTGTGGGCGGTAATAATCGTCTTGCAGATAGAAAGTCCGATTCCCATGCCCTTGTGGCCGTCCGTGCTGCTTTCGGGACGATAGCTGGAGCCGTCAAAAATCGTTTCCAGCCTGTCGGGGGAAATGCCCACGCCGTAATCCCGCACGTGAAAGGAAACCTGCTTTTCACCGCTGACGACGGTGAGCTCCACCGGAAGCTTGCTGCCGGAATGGACAATGGCATTTTCCAGCAGATTTATGATAACCTGTTCAATCAGCATGGCGTCCATGGGTATCATCAGAAATTCCTCCGGCACCGCTACCTTTACGTCCGCATCGGGAAATCTTTTGTAAAAGCGGGTGATTGCCTCCGCAACAACTTCCTCCACTGATTCCATGGAGGTTGCGATTTTCATGGAATTCTGATTGATTCTGGTG
>CAMSTM010000151.1 GCA_947063675.1 uncultured Lachnospiraceae bacterium
ATATAAGCGATTTTATAGCAAATATTATAGCAAAACTAGATACATCAGAAGCCTTGAAAAACAGGTATTTTCCTATGGCGGGTATCAAAACCTGACCATTGCCCTTCCGGGAAGCTGGCAGGTGGAAAACGCAATGGTCAGCGTGGCGGTGATAAAAAAGCTTGGGGAATCAGGCTTTGCCATACCTGATAAGGCGGTATATCAGGGGCTTTGGGATACCTTCTGGCCGGGAAGGTTTCAGGTGCTTGCGTCGAAGCCGTATTTTATCGCAGACGGGGCGCATAACAGGGACGCGGCAAAAAGGCTGGCTGAAACGATTCGTTTTTATTTTACAAATAAAAGAATTATATATATAATAGGAATGCTGAGAGATAAGGAGCAGGATGAGATTTTGAAGGAAACCTGTCCTTTAGCGGAGCAGGTGCTTACCATATCCACGAAAGGGGAGCGGGGATTTTCCGCCTATGACATGGCCTGCATTGCCGGGAAATATCATTCCAACGTGACTGCCGCGGACAGCGTGGAGGAGGCGGTGGAGCTTGCTTATCTTCTGGCAGATGAGAAAGCGGTGATTATTGCTTTTGGCTCACTTTCTTATCTTGGAAATCTGATAAAGACGGTAGAAAAGGCTTCCGCTTTAAAGGGCGGAAAGCATATCGGGAGAAGCTTGCATGGTAAACAGAGAAAAAATTGAGGAAGCAATAAGGCTTCTTTTGGAAGGCATCGGGGAAGACGCGGACAGGGAAGGACTCCGGGAAACGCCGGGGCGGGTGGCAAGGATGTACGAGGAATTGCTTGCAGGAATGGAAGCGGAGGCCGGCGTACATTTGTCAAAGACTTTCGGGGCGGACAATAACGAGATGGTTATCGAAAAGGATATCACCTTTTATTCTACCTGTGAGCATCATCTGATGCCCTTTTTCGGAAAAGTACACATTGCCTATATTCCTGACGGACAGGTGGTAGGATTGAGCAAGCTGGCGCGCACCGTGGAGGTGTTTGCGGGAAGGCTCCAGATACAGGAGCGGATGACGGTGCAGATAGCGGACGCCATCATGGACAGCTTAAAGCCGAAAGGAGTTATGGTCATGGCCCAGGCGGAGCATATGTGCATGACCATGCGGGGCGTCAAAAAGCCCGGAAGCTGTACCGTCACAATTGCGGCAAGAGGCGAATTTGAAAGGGATGAAAAGCTGAAGGACAGGTTTTTGATGCTGGTGAAATGAGCATAACTTTAACGGGAGATAAATTATGAAAATCGGGAAGCGGGAATTTGACACGAAAAATCACACTTACATCATGGGAATCCTTAACGTGACTCCCGATTCTTTTTCGGACGGCGGCTGCTTTAACCGCCTTGACGACGCTCTTTATCATGTGGAAAAAATGGTAAACGAGGGCATGGACATTCTGGATATCGGCGGAGAATCCACCAGGCCGGGGTATGTGCTGGTCTCGGAAGCAGAGGAAGCGGAGCGGGTGCTCCCGGTGATTGAGGCTGTGAAGCGGCGCTTTGACGTTCCCATATCCCTGGATACCTATAAGGCAAAGGTGGCCGGGGCGGGACTCCTTGCCGGGGCGGATTTGATAAACGATATCTGGGGACTGAAATATGATGAAAAGATGGCAAAGGTGATTGCGGACGCGGGCGTTCCCTGCGTATTGATGCATAACCGGAAAGAAGCGGTTTATCAGGATTTTATGAAGGAAGTGGTGGAGGACTTAAAGGAAACTGCGGCCGTTGCAGAGAAAGCGGGGATTGCGGGGGAGAAGATAATCCTTGACCCGGGTATCGGATTCGGCAAGACTTATGAGCAGAATCTGGAAATAACTTCTTCCTTAAAAGAACTGTCCAGACTGGGATATCCCATGCTGCTTGGCGCAAGCCGCAAATCCATGGTAGGACTTACCCTTGACCTGCCGGTGGCGGAACGGCTCGAGGGGACGATTGTCACCACCGTTTTCGGAGTACTGGCGGGCTGTGCCTTTGTGAGAGTTCATGATATTAAGGAAAATGTGCGGGCGGTAAAGATGGCGGAGGCGATTTTGAATGCCGGAGGAAAGCGGAATTGATGACTGCGGGCGATATTTGCAGAGAAAGCCATAAGGGCATTGGTCAGGAGAAGAGATGGACGAAATTCATATAAAAAATCTGGAGGTATATGCCGGGCACGGCGTTTATGAGGAAGAAAACAGAAACGGCCAGTTGTTCGTTGCAGATATGATTTTATATACTAAGCTGCGAAAAGCAGGGCTGGCGGATGAGATGGCGTTTTCCACAAGCTACGGAGAGGTGAGCCGGTTCGCCAACCGCTATCTGCGGGAGCATACCTTTCGGCTGATTGAAGCCGCAGCCGAACATTTGGCAAGGGAACTGCTGCTTACTTTTCCAAAGGTGGAGAGGCTGGTTCTTGAGCTGAAAAAGCCGGAAGCGCCCATAGGGCTGCCCTTTTCCTATGTATCTGTGAAGATAGAGCGGGGCTGGAGGACGGCTTATCTGGGAATAGGCTCCAATCTGGGAAATAAGCGGGAATTTCTGGATTTCGGCCTGCAGGAAATCAAAAATCACCCGGAAATCAAAGACGTCCGCTGCTCTGATATTATCACGACAGCGCCCTACGGCGGCGTGGAGCAGGACGACTTTTTAAACGGCGCGATAGAGCTTAAGACGCTTCTTCCCCCTTATGAGCTTCTTGCATTTTTGCAGGAGACGGAAAAAAGAGCCGGCCGGGAACGCAAGGTGCACTGGGGACCGAGGACGCTGGATTTGGATATATTATTTTATCAGGATTTTGTCTCAGATGACGTAAGGCTTACCGTGCCTCACCCCGATATGGCAAACCGGCGGTTTGTGCTGGAACCTTTGATGGAGCTGTGTCCCGGCTGCAGGAATCCTGTGAACGGGAAAAGCGTAAGGGAAATGCTTGAAGAACTTGAGGGTGATTCGGTGAGAGGATGAGCCGTCTGCCTCGGCTGCTTAAAGAATATTTTTCGGTAAAAATTGTTCCCGATGAAACAAGGGCGGTATGCTTTTTACGTTCAGAGCATACCGCCATAATTGTTACAAAAATATCCTGTTTCCGGCTATATCAGTTATCGAGGGCCGCCTGTTCCGCCGCCGTAAAGGGCGTTACGTTAATATTTCCGTAAACCGGGGTACGGTAAACCGGCGTTTCCTCTCCGAAAGCATTGAAATACGCATAGGATGATGTCAGATTGATATTCGTGTAATTGCCCTCCGCCACGACCTCGGGATTGCTTCCGTCAAGTTCCATCCGCATAAGCGCGGGACTTTCAGCGGAATTTTTCTGGTAATAGATGAAGAAGTCGCCTACGTTAAAGGTGTCCACCCTGTCGGTGGTCAAAATTTCCACGGTGCTGTCTGCAAGGGAGTAACGGCAGAGCCGGTAATTGGAGGAGACGTCCATATAGTAAATATAATTATTGTGGTAAGCGGGATACCAGAGGTTTCCCTTGTATACCGTATAGACGGAGTCCGTTCTGGTGTCCAGACCGTATAGGTAGTGGTCTTTTTCCGTGCCGTTAAAATAAATGGTTCCGTTATTGCAGGCGTTGGGATTGATAATGGTGTCGGATACGAGCTGCATTTCGCTCTTGTCAGTTTTCACCTTATAAAGCTTAGTGAAATCCTTGTTGGTGTAACGCTGATAATAGACATAATCGCCCACAAGCTGCAGGGTCACAGCCGCGCTTCTGTCGAGACACTTTAAGCGGGAGCCGTCAAGCCGGGAACGGTAAAGGCCGAAAGAACGGATGACATAACCAAAGCCTGTTCCGCCGTTGGAATTATCCATGTAATAATAAAGAAATTTGCCCCCCACGTTGATGGAGCTGACCCTGGAGCCGGTGAGCCTTTTAATCTCCGTTTCGTCGGCGTTCATGGAATAGAGCCGTCCGCCGTCATAGGCGTTGGAAAAGTACACCTTTCCGTTTGCCTCCGCAAAAAGCCCGCCGTTGTTCAGATTGCCGGCAGTATTTCCGGTGACGGATATGTCATTGGAGGGAACCCGGGACAGGAACGCGTTGACCACATTGACTATAACTAAAATCAGCAGGAGCGAGCCTGCAATGACTGGTATTATCCATTTCTTTTTCATTTCAAAAACTCCTTTCACGGAAGCCCAAAAGGGAACCTGTTATTATTATAATAAGTTGGTAAATATTACGCAACAGATTTCGAACCCGGAGAGCAAAAAGTGGCGTCTGTTTTTGTAAAAGGATGTAAAAAAGGGCGCAGGCTTGGCGTGGGAGGCAGCGTGAAGGATATCAGGGTGATTTTGCGATGAGCAATTTCAGTCCGGCTCAAATATCGTATCTGTAAATACATACATTTTTTAAAATATATGATATACTGTTATAAAACAGTCATTTCAGGGGGAAACATATATGGGAATGTTTTTAAACAGCATAGCGCCGTTTGCGGGATACCGAGAAATTGCAGGAACCAGATTTTTTGTTGACAAGTCTGAAATGATTGACGAAATCATAGATATGGCCATGGCGGGCGGGGAGAAATACCTTTGCTTCACCAGACCGCGGCGGTTTGGCAAGAGCGTTATGGCGAATATGGTTGCGGCTTTTTTTGGCAGAGCAGGAGACGGAAAGGATGTTTTTGGTACGCTTAAGATTGCGCAGAGCAGTAATTATCAGAAATATTTGAACAGCTATCACGTGATATCTGTTGATTTCAGTATACTGCCGAGGGAGTGTGAAAGCTACGAACAGTATATGAACCGTATTGAGAGCGGAATCAACAAAGATTTGACGGAAGAATGGCCTGGACTTAATCTTGATATAAACGGAGCGGTATGGGACAATCTGCGGATGATATATGAACAGGAAAGAACCAGATTTATCTTTGTGATGGACGAGTGGGATGCGATTTTTCACAGGAGCTTTGTCACGGAGGAGAATAAAAAGAGTTATCTGGGATTCCTGCGCAATCTGCTGAAGGGGCAGGTTTATGTGGGGCTTGCCTATATGACAGGCGTGCTGCCCATTGCAAAATACTCCAGCGGTTCTGAGATGAATATGTTTATTGAGTACGATATGGTGACCAAGGTAAAATTCAGCGAGTATTTCGGTTTTCTGGACTCGGAGGTTGACAGCCTGTTCGACGTTTACCGGAAGAAGACAAAGAATCCTCAAATCATGCGGGAAGACCTGACAGAATGGTATGACGGCTACCACACGGCAGCCGGCGCGAGGCTCTATAATCCCCGTTCGGTTGTTGGGGCATTGACAAATAATCAGATAAGCAACTACTGGACCAGCTCGGGGCCTTATGATGAGATTTTTTATTATATACGTAATAATATAGAGGATATCCGGGATGATTTGGTTATGATGGTGTCGGGAGGACGGGCGGCAATCGAGCTTTTGGGCTATGCGGCCACTTCGCAGGAGCTTTCCACAAAGAATCAGATTTACTCGGCAATGGTTGTATACGGACTTCTGACTTACGAGGATGGCGAGGTCTTTATTCCCAACAGGGAGCTGATGGATAAGTACGATGAGTTGCTGCTTACAAATGAAAGCCTGGGCTATGTCCATAATCTTGCAAAAGAGTCCGACAGAATGCTGAAAGCGACACTGGCAGGCGATACCGGGGCAATGGCGGAGATTTTAAAACTTGCCCACGACACGGAATCACCGATTTTTTCCTATAACAGTGAAATCGAGCTGTCGGCAGTAGTCAATCTGGTGTATCTTTCCGCCAGAGACAAATATCGCGTGGAGCGTGAGGATAAAGCCGGAGAGGGATATGTGGATTTTATTTTTTACCCGGAGCGGAAAGGAGCGGATGGGTTGATTTTGGAGTTAAAGGTGGACGATACCCCGGAAAACGCAATCAGGCAGATAAAAGACAGAAATTATGCGCTGCGTTTTAAAGGAAAGGTGGGGGAAAAGCCGAAATACACGGGAAGGATTCTGGCGGTTGGAATCGGCTATGACAGAAAGACAAAGAAGCATGCCTGCATGGTAGAGGTGCTGTAAACAAAGAAAACAGCGGACAGGATATTTTATGACACAACTGTCCGCTGTTTTTTTGAAGTTATTCAACTTTTTTACACAAAATCATTATTTATTCGCATAATATTTAAATAGTCAAAATTAACTCTAGGGTGGGAAAAGTACAATCTCGTAAAATTTATAAATAGAAAGAACAAAAGAGAGTTCGTGAGGGATTGGTTTATGCGTGATAAGTATGATAACTTTTTATATCGGCTTAATCAGTACAGATTGCGGCTAAACATGACACAGGAAGAAACCAGCAGTGAGCTTGGTATTACACAAAGCCAATTTAGCAAGATGGAACTTGGAAAAATAATCATACCCTATAAAGTACTGGTGCTTCTTATGAAGATGGGGTGGGATGTAGATTATTTCATAACAGGAAAGGAGACATGTCAAAATACCTCCGAAATAAACCTTCTGATGGATGGGGTGGAGGAAAGGTACAGAAAAGAACTGCTCAGCGCTGTTGTATGGTTTTTGGAGCAGGGAATCAATAAATGCGTCTTGGATATCAGCTTTGAAACAAAATGTGAAATTGGAATCCTGAAAAAGAGGGCAAGCGAGGAAAAATTTGAATCAGTTCTGTACGAAGCGAGAAAGATTGCCGGGATTGCCCAGATACCAATGTCTGAAAAATTAGGCGTAAATATAAAAAAATATCGTAAGCTGGAAAAAGAACAGCTGTGTCCGGATGCGGAGCTATTGCTTCGCATTTATGAGGAAACAGGCTGCAAGCCCAGCCTGCTTTTCAATTGTATTAATGTTGAAAGCCTGATTATAAACGATTTGTGGAATGATATTACGCCGCCTGTAAGAAAAAGTATTTTATCTCTTGTGGAACAGGTATATGGGTTTCTTAAGACGTGAGGTGCATTATGAAAAAGTCAGTTTTAATTGTTGAAGATAGTAAATCACAGTTGGAAATGATGAAGAAACTGGTATTGGAGGTGGATGAGAGAACTATAGTTTATGCGGTCAGGGACGTAAGTACAGCATACGCAACTTTGTTGGAAAAGACCATAGATGTATTCATAATAGATATCATTTTAGATACAAAGAAATCAGGAGACACTTCCGGCCTGCGCCTGGTGGAAAGAATCAGGACGATTCCGAAATATATGTTCACGCCTGTAGTGTTTGTAACTTCGTTGGAAGATACTACAAAGTATGCTTATACCGACTTAAACTGCCTGAGCTACATAGAGAAGCCTTTTTCACCGGAGAGAGTTAAACAAGTAGTGAAAAAGGCATTAAATTTTTCTACGGAAAAGGAAGAAGAACAAACTTACTGTTTTAGAAAAGACGGTATTCTTTATCCTGTAAAGGTAGATGATATTTTTTATATGGAAAGTATTAACCATGAAATCTGTATCCATATGAAAAAGGATAACATACTGACAATACCTTATAAAACCTGCAAACAACTGCTGAGTGAAATTGACGCGTCCTGTCTGATACAATGCAGCAGAAGCACGATTATCAATAAGAACCATGTCTATAACATTGATGTCCAAAACAGATACATTTCCTTCAAGGATATCAGTGACAAGGTTTTGATTGGAATTACATTTAAGAAAAAAGTGCTTGCGGAGTTTGAAAATGGTAGATAGAATTTGCGTTGTGTTGGAAGCGTTGTCAATTGCAGTATGTTTGCATCGCCTGTACGGGAAGAAATTCAGATTTGATATTGCAACAGCCAGCCTGATGACAATTGAAATGATAATGATGCAGGCGATAGATTATTTTGGGTGGCCGAAAGAGCTGTCGATGTTGTTTTATTTGGTTGTTGCGGGATATTGTGTTGTAGAGTTTGGGTTTGATATTAAAAGGATAATTGTGAATAATGTACTATATTTGATTATCATAGGTATCTTGCAGATAGTTGTGATGATGGTATTTTATACATTAGAGATACAGCCGATTATTATTGGATTGCAATCCATGATATCAAATATAGTGATATTACTGATTGTAATATTTGTAAAACCGAGACTTCGAATAAAGTATTTAGTAGCTTTGTTAAACGATAAGGAAAAAATACTGTTTGTCTCCTTAATAATATGCATTATTATTACAGCTTTTTGGCTAATTAATTTTAAAGAAATAAATTATCTCAATCAGTATGATTTATATCAATATAGTTTATTTGCTATGTGTATTATTATGATTGGAATTTTAATTATTAAAATGGGAAGATATAAAATTAAATCTAAAGAAATTGAAGCAGAATTGAAAATGCATAATTTGTATGCGGATTCTTTTGATAATTTAATTGATAATATAAGAGCTAAGCAACATGAATTTGATAATCATATTAATACTATATATAGTCAACATTACGTTTATAAAACTTACGATGATTTAGTTGAAGCCCAAAAAGAATATTGTCAACTTGTCACGATAGATAATCGCTTTAATAAATTATTAGTTTCAGGAAATCCTGTAATTATTGGCTTTTTATATGGAAAATTTGTTGAAATTGATAAATACGGAATTGATATTTCTTATAAAATTAGTATTCAAGAATTAAAAACAGAAATTCCTACTTATAAGTTGGTAGAAATTTTAGGTAATTTAATTAATAATGCATTGGAAGCATTAGTTAATTCAAAAAGATATAATAGGATGTATGTTTTTATTGAAGAAAGCAATAAGAATTTTACTATAGAAGTAAGAAATGAAAATGATTATATAAATTATGAAGATATAGACTCATTTTTCTCCAAAGGTTATAGTAAAAAAGGTGAAAATAGAGGGTTAGGTTTATTTCATGTGAAAAATATATGTAATGATTATAAATTAAGTCTAGTATGTAAAAATCAAGAAATCAATACAATAAATTGGATTTGTTTTATAGTTACTAATAAAAAGGTAGTGTAAAATAGTTTGTGTCTTTGGAAAAAAAATCCTCTTTTTTGGTAAGA
>CAMSTM010000152.1 GCA_947063675.1 uncultured Lachnospiraceae bacterium
AGTTCCGCTCCTGTCTTCCAATGCCCCCTTGTCTGGAACGGTTTCCGGCTGCTTCGCATCCAGAAATCGTTCCGGGCATTGTCAGACTTTCGCTGTTTTACCGTTCCGCAACTGCACATATTTTTTTCAACTTGTAGTTTAACACATGCTGCCCGGAAAAAAAACCATATTCCTAATAAATCATTAAGATTTAAGGAAGATGTTAAAAAATCTTTACTCGCGCCAAATTAACTGCTAAAATAGGGAAAGATTTCAGAGGGGAAAATATGATGTATTACATAATCGTGAATCCGGCTTCCAAATCAGGCCGGGGCGCTAAAATCTGGTCCATGCTGATGCCGGTTCTGGAGCAGAGAGATATTGAATATAAGGTTTTCTTTTCCGCAAAAATCGGTCATGTCACCAAGCTTGTGCGCGACCTGTCAGACTCGGTGCTTTTGCGGAATCCTGAAAGCGCCCTGAAGCTGATTGTCCTTGGCGGCGACGGAACTCTGAATGAAGCGATTCAGGGGATTTCCGATTTTGGCCGGGTACAGCTCGGCTATATTCCCACCGGCTCAAGCAACGATATGGCAAGGGATTTAAAGCTGCCCGCAAGCCCTCTTGAAATCCTTGATAATATTTTGCGCTGTGAGAAGCCTTTGCTTCTGGATATCGGCTGCCTTGTCTATGAGAAGGCCTCGCAGCAGCTTTCCAGGCAGCATGACAGCGAGGTTTCCTTAAAGCGTTATTTTGCAGTCAGCAGCGGAATCGGCTTTGACGCCGCTGTCTGTGAGGAGGCTCTTGCTTCTAAATTTAAGAACATCCTGAATAAAATAGGTCTTGGAAAGCTGACTTATCTTTCCATTGCCCTTAAGCAGCTCATCATGGCCAGAAAAATCACCTGCACCATCACGCTGGACGGCAAGGAGCCGGTTTCCATTCCCAAATTTCTATTTGTGGCGGGAATGATTCACCAGTATGAGGGGGGCGGATTTAAATTCTGTCCCGACGCCGACCCCAGGGACGGAATCATCGATATCTGCGCCGTGGGAAATATCCCGAAATGGCTGATACTGCTGGCTCTCCCGACCGCTTTTAAGGGAAATCACTACCGCTTTGACGGGATTGACCGCTATTACGCCTCCCGGGTCCACATAGAAACCTCCGCTCCTTTGTGGGTGCATACGGACGGAGAGGTTACCATGAAAAGCAGTTCCATTACGCTGACCTGCGAACGCGAAAAACTGCAGCTTTTATTATAAGTTTCCGGCGAGAGGGCAAAAGTCCCGTCGGGATAATGGCTGGATAAAGATAAAAAGCTTTACAAAGAGGAGAATTATGAAAAAAATTTATTTTGAAAGGTATAAGCATGGGATACCGCTTATTGTTTATGCCGTAATTTACTGTGTCTGGTTTGCATGGCTTGAAAGAACCGTGAAATATCCCCCTTTCATCATTCATATGAAGGTTGACGATATAATTCCTTTCAGCGAAATATTTGTTATTCCATACTTTTTATGGTTTTTGTATGTGTCTGCCGCTGTTTTGTATTGTTTCTTCAAAAACAGGCAGGAATACTGGAAAACCTGTGTATTTCTGTTTACAGGAATGACTGTGTTTCTGGTAATTTCCACTCTCTGGCCCAATGGACATCATCTCCGCCCTTCGGTAATGCCCAGAGAAAATGTATTGACCGCTATGGTCACCCATTTATACCGTGCGGATACTCCTACCAATTTATGGCCCAGCATTCACGTTTATAATTCCATCGGCGCCCATTTAGCCGTTATACATAATCAAAAGCTGGCGGATAACAAAATACTGCGCAGAGGTTCCCTTACGCTTTGTGTTTCCATTATCCTGTCAACCTTGTTTATCAAGCAGCATTCCATGTTTGACGTGCTGACCGCCTTTATTATGGCCGGAATTATGTACCTTGTGGTGTATCAGGCTGACGTTGTCGCCCTGTACCAGGCGGGCAGAGCCCAAAAGCAGCACGGCAGGGTGCGCAGGGTTTAAGATAAGGCGCCCTGCAAAAGAATTCTGAATATGATTACCGGGAGCGAGAATATCTCATTTTTGCTCCCGGAATTTTTTTGTAAAAAAATGAACCTCATGCAAAGTCATGGCGAATATAGGGTGAACAGGCAATGGAGGTGAAACAGTGAACGCAGGAGAAATAGAAAAATGTATCGATGCTTTCAGCACGGATATTTACAGATTTTGCTTAAAGCTCTGTGCTGACAGGGCGGACGCCGATGATTTATATCAACAGACCTTCCTTAGAGCGTTAGAAACAAAATGGACGCTCGACTGGGAGAAAAATCCGAAAGCGCTTTTTTTCTCTCTGGCCCACAGCCTTTGGAAAAGCGACAGAAGAAAACTGGCGCGCCGAAACACGATTGCCCCTTGCAGCAATTTTGATGATGAAGCGGAGGCGGTACTGCATTCTGATGAAAATATTGAAGAAGGCTATCTTCATACAGAATTGATTGTAGCGGTCCGCCAAATCATTCAGACTCTCCCGGAAAAATTTCAGATACCGCTGATACTGTTTTACCTTTCCGATTGTACCGTAGAGCAGATAGCGGCGATTATAAAGAAACCTCCCGGTACGGTGAAAAGCCGGTTGTTCAAGGGAAGAAGCTTAATAAAAAAAAGACTGGAGGATGCTGGTTATGAGAGATAATCGTTCCAACACGGAAATTTTTGATTTGAAAACAGAAGAGGCTGTCCGGGCTTCTGTGAAAATGACGGATACGCCGCCCCCGGAGCTGAATAATAAACTGAAAGCCGCCCTGTATCAACGGGAAACCGTCCTGCGAAGGCAGCCTGGCATGTACAAATTACCGCTCTGGTATCTGCCGATGGTTTTGAACCTGATAACCTTTTCTTTACTGGCTGTTCTGGCTCTGATAATGATTGAAAATATTTATTTGTCTTACTTTGCCGCCGGTATCTGCTTTTATGCCGTCGGGGCGGGGATATTGCTCACCATAGCGGGCGTAAAGAGAGCAAACCTGAAGGAGGACATCACAGTCCGCATTGAGAAAAGAGGTGTATTGGCATGAATCATACGAAGAAGAACCGTCTTTTGCTTTTTATCGGCATCGCGGTTGTCCTATTGCTGATTTTTTTACGGTTTGGCCTGTATTATCTGAAAAGCGACGGATTCAGCGGCCTTTCCATGCTGCTCCCCGTCCTGCTTTTTTGCTCCATCCTTTTTGCCCTTGGTACATCCGCTTTCTTTGCAGCGTGGATATATCAGGATTGTAAAAGGCGGGGCGACGACCCGGTATTATGGGCGATTGTAGTTTTTGCAGCCACACCCTTTATCGGACTGCTGATTTACTTTCTGCACCGCGCGGAAACCAAAACAATATGTCCGGCCTGCGGACATCGAATTTCAGTAAAAGCAAACTATTGCGAAGAATGCGGAACACATATTGAAAAGGAGGATAACAGTATGATGTTGAATCAGGGAACCCATCACTTAAAACTTATGATTGCCGGTATGATTAGTATGGTGCTTATGACAGGATGTCTGACAGGCTTTATCGTCAACGCTGCCGCCGGAAACGGTATCAACACAGACGTTGCTTCAAACGAGGAGGTTTGGAATCTGGGCGCAATCAGTATGAATAACAATTCTTTTCTGGACGGTGTATGGAAGCTGGATTTCAGAAGCGCCAGCAAAGGATTTGTAAAAGAACAGAATATGACGATTACGGACCAGGATACCCAGCTGCTTTACGCTGATATTTCCTGCGGCACAGTACCGGAAGGCGCGTCGCTTGTCCTGTGGCTGGTACAGAAAGACAACGCAATATCTGTTGACGTCACAAATCTTTCGGAACCTCTTAAATATCCTTTGAATGAGTTTGAGAATGGAAAGGTTCGTGTAAGGCTGGAAATCAACGGCGTAAAAAATACCGTTTCCGAAATCTATATTCAGTAAGCAGCAGTCAGGGCGGGAAAGCACGAAACAGCTTCCCGCCTGTTTTGTTTTCAGGAAAGCAAATTTCCTGTAAGCTGACCTGGCCGTCAGTTGAAATTGAAAAACCGGCGGCAGATTTTATACCCTTCCACAGAAATTTTCCTGCCGCTTCTTCCGGGAAGGTTCGTGCACTGGCCCAGCAGCCCGTATCTGAGCTTTCTATATAAAATCCAGTCCTTTTTCTTTAAATAATTCCAGAGTTCCTTTTTCTTTGCCAGATTTTCCTTCGTGCCTGAACGAATCAGGAGTATCGAAGATACCGTAGTGATGATATCCAGATAGCTGGTCATATAGTGGTTCATTTTTTTCACAGGCGCAATCAGACCTTTATTTTCCGTCATATAGTCTATCATCAGCTTATTGACCGTGATTTGCTGGTCGATTCTTCCTATCATGATATCCTCGTTTACGGACTGGCCTTCCCTTCCTATATAATAGCGGTAAAAATTCACGTCCAGATAGTACATGTTTTTTACATAGGGAAGGGGCTCAAATACGTAAAGATTGTCTACATAGTAGGTGTGTTCAGGGAGCTTTAAACCGCATTCCTTAAGGAGCCTTGTCCTGAAAATCACGGAATGCATAAGAATATACTGTCCCTTATGAAAATGCCTGACCTCGTCCCAGCCAAAAAGCCTGTCCACAGGCAGCGCATGTTTGTACCGCATCACCTTATGCCGCTCCTGCCCCAGCTTTTCGTAGACGAAATTGCTTATTAGCATATCCAGCACCTTTTCTCCGCCGGTGAGGCCCTTTAAGGCGTCAAGTATCCTTTCGTAAGCTTCCTCCTTTACCCAGTCGTCGCTGTCCACTACTTTAAAATACAGTCCCTGCGCATTCTCAATTCCGGTATTTACTGCGGAGCCGTGTCCTCCGTTTTCCTTGTGGATTACCCTGACAATGGACGGGTAAGCCGCTTCGTATTCATCCGCAATCCGGGCTGTTTCGTCGGTGGAGCCGTCGTCAATAATGAGAATTTCCACGTCCTCTCCGCCTTTTAAAAGGGAATCCACACATTTTTTCATATAGGCCGCTGAATTATAACAGGGCACTGCAAAAGATAACAGCTTCATTTCTCCTCGTTTTCTCCAATCCGATAGTTATTTTATTTATCATACCCATTTTACCGAAAAGAATCAACTTAAGAAATTATAAAGATAGGTGCCGTAGGCGGAAGGAACAGGATATTTATCCCTGACCTCCTGCTTTTTCGCAAATATCAAATCCCCGCTGTTTTTCTTGTTTGCCAGCTCGTCCACCCTGACGGCATATCCAATCATGTGCCACTCCTTGTGGGTGAAAATATGCTTACTGTCGGCAAGCTTTTCTATTTTTAACACCGAAAGTCCTTCCTCTTTCAGGTACGCAAGAACCTGCCGTCTGGAAAGATGCCCTGAAAGGCAGGGAAATTCATACATTCCCCCAAGGAGACCGCCCTCCGGCCGCTTCTGCAAAGCCGCCCTGTTTTCATCCAGAATCACAAGCACCGTCTTTTCTTCGATTGTCCTTGGTTTTTTCGGCGTCTTAAAGGGGAAATCCAGTTCTCTTTTCTCCCTGTGGGCGGCGCAGAGCGCCTCCCACGGACACTCACCGCAATGGGGCGCGCCCACCGGAATACACACTGTCGCCCCAAGCTCCATCAACGCCTGATTGAAATCTCCGGGCCGCTCCGTATCCATATCCCGCCACAATTCCTCCGTGACGTCGTCCCGAACAGACTGCCGCGCGATATCCCGCCCGTCCCCCTTAAGCCTCGAGAGAACCCGCAGCACATTTCCGTCCACGGCCGGAGCCCGCCTCCCGCAGGCGATAGAGCTGACGGCCCCGGCCGTGTAGCTGCCGATTCCGGGAAGCCTTAAGAGGTCTTCGTATTCCTCCGGCATAACGCCCCCGTATTCCTCCATAATCATCCGGGCCGCCTTTTTCATGTTTCTGACCCGATTGTAATAGCCAAGCCCCTCCCAAAGCTTCAGGAGCTCCTCATCCTTTGCCTGCGCCAGATGAGCGATATCCGGCAGAGCTTTCATAAACCTGTCATAATAGCCCTTCACCGCCTCCACTCTCGTCTGCTGGAGCATAATTTCCGATACCCAAACATGGTAAGGCGTGGGGTCCTCCCGCCAGGGCAGGGTTCTTTTGTTTTTATCATACCAGGAAAGAAGCGGTTCTGCGGCAATCTCCATCTCCGACAGTTTTACCGGGACGCTTTGTCCTATTTCCATGGAATCCGGCGTTACCTTGCAATCGTATGCAAGAATCTGCACCCCCGCCCCTCTGGCCGCAAGAAGCGCGTCGGCAAATTCCGGCTGTGTCTTCCTGTTCGGCGTAAAATATTTTACATTTTCCATCTGAACCACAAAAATCACATATGCCTTATAGCCCTCCCTTACAGCCTCCGCCAACTCCGTCACATGCTTTACCGCCCTCTGTGAGGGAGCGTCGGGAAAAAGTACGACATCCCCCTGTTCAAGGGTAACCCCTTTCACCTCGATAAAAATTTTATCCTCAGCCGTTTCCACATAAAAGTCAAAACGGGAATTGTGCCATGTCGTCTCCGGCCTTACCGACACCGTATCAGGAAAAAGTCCCCCTTTTTCAAGCCATTCCTGCACGGTCTTATTGGGCGCCTGTGAATCCATGTTAATCAAACGGCTGCCCTTTTGGACAGCCACCAAATCGTAACATGTACTTCTTTTCGGATTTTTGCTTTTGTTCAAAAACACCGCCGCGTTCTCCGTAAGAAGCTCCCGGCACCGCCCCGTATTCTTAACATGAACCTTTTCCTGTTTTCCTTCAACCGACACGTAAGCAATGAACCTGTTGGGACGGCTCTCAAAACGGGCTTCCTCTATGTTATCGTATGTCATTTTCTCCTCATCTCCGGTTTCTCATCCGCCTGCCGGACTTCCTTCGTCCGAAACCGCCGCAGGTCGGATGACATTTTGCCGTTTCAATTATCTCAGCCGGTTGCTCTCATATTTTCCGAAGGTTAAAAGGCAGCTCCGAAGCTCGTCATACCGCCGTTCTACATCCCCTTCTTTGATTTCAACGCCGACGGAGATTGCCATGATATTTATCATATCATCGGTAATCCGCTCCCGCAGCGCTGAAAGAATATTCAGACGCTTCTCACAGGTGTCTGCATCAAGGAATTCTATCACCAGAGGGTCAAGGCTGAATCCTGTTTCGTCATCGGCAGATTCTTTTGCGCCCTCCGCCGCTTCAGGAGCGTATTCAGTTTCAATATCCGCGTTTTCTGTGCTTCCTGCCGGCTGTGCCGGTATGGAGGCGCCGGCTGCTTTGAAGCCGGTTTCCTCTGATTCTTCCGCCTCTGTCAAACCTGCTGCCCCGGCGCCTCCTTCCCCCGCCGTCCTCTCCGTCCGGGAACTCCTCTCCGCCCCGGCGCTCACTTCCGGCTTTATTTCCGCCGCCACAGGGGCAATCAGCTCCTCCTGCAGTGTAAAACGCATTTCCGCCGCCGCGTCCTGATATTTGTTCCTGTCAAGCCTCTCCATAAACATAGAAAGGGGTCTTGCGTAAACCTTATATTCGCCGTAAAGCGCCTGATAGATTACCAGCGCCTCCCCGGTTTCGCTGTGCTCTGCCAGCGTCACTATCCTGTATAGTTTTCCTTTAAAATGCCTGTATATTTGTCCAGGCCCTGGAATATTTTGCATATGCTTCCCCTTATTCAAAGTAATTTAAAATACATCCCCGATTCGCTCGATTCTTCTGCTGCTTTCCGGCAGCAAATCCGCCTCTTTTCCTGACTGGGCGGTAAACACATACATGCTGTCTATCCCGTAATTGTCCGCTCCCTGAATATCCGCACAATATTCATTACCTATCATAACGCTTTCTTCCTTTTTTAATCCGTATTTCTGAAAGATTGCATCATAAAAATAAAAAGAAGGCTTTTTTACGTCCGCATCGGAAGAATATAAAATGCCGTCGAAGCAGTCGTAAAGTTCCAACAGCTTCATTTCCGGCTCAGTAAACATTCTCTGAGCATTGGAAAGAAGATAAATCTTTTTCCCCGCTTCCTTAAGCCGTTTAAACAATTCTTCCACACCCTCGTAGAGCCTGATTCCGTTCATGGAAAGGCTTCTGAACATCAGGCTTATCTGCCATGCCTGCTTTCTGTCGATTTCCACGCCCTTGTCCGCAAAAAGCTTCTCAAATACGTCCTCTAAATGAATCTCCACCTCGCCCGCCGTGATTTGATTGTCCTTAAGCTCCTCCCGAACCCGCAGAAGATTCCTCCCGGTTTCCTCCGCATAAAGCTTTTTATACATTTTTTTGAGTTCTGCGGGCTCATAAGACGCTCCCATCATGGAAAACAGCCACGCCATGTTTTTCCACAGGGAGGCTTTCGCCTCGTTGGTGCTGATATCCACCAGCGTTCCATATAAATCAAAAATATAATTTCTGTATTCCGCCATTTCTTAAGACTCCTTGTTTCCCGATTTCATCAATAATCTTATGCGACAGTTCAGCCATGCCATTCATAAGCCACCAGATTATACGTAATGACTGAACTGTTAAAATGTATTATACCAAATAAGCCTTTAAGGTGTAAAGATTTGCTTTTTTCTGATATGGTTGATATCATGGACATAAGGAAAATTTTGCCGGCCACCGCCGGAAGAAAGGACGCCCTATGCTACAGACATTATATCACGTACAAGAATACAAGGAGGAGCTGATTTATCCCGCCATCTGTAAGGCTCTGGAAGCGCTTGATATTGCAAAGGACATGCGGCCGGACTTAAAAGTGGTCATAAAGCCGAATCTGATTATGGCTAAAAAACCTGAATTTCCCGTCACCACCCATCCGCTGGTAATCAAAGCTGTGGTCCGGTGGCTGAACGGACATGGGGTCCGGGATATCACCCTTGCGGAAAGCTGGATATGGCAAAAATTGGTCCCAAGCTAAATTACATGCAGGAGCTAA
>CAMSTM010000153.1 GCA_947063675.1 uncultured Lachnospiraceae bacterium
GGCGCCGTGAGGCTCTAAAGGAGGGAAAAACAGAAAAGGAGAATCGTAGGCCTGGGCATACACATAGTAATAGCCCCTGACAAACTGATTCATCAGCTCCAGCTCGTCAACATGATAAGAACGGGTTCCGTCAACATCCACCTCCTGCAAAAGGACAAAATCAGGCTTCACCGTGTTGATAATATCCCCCATGCCGGACACAGCCGCCATCAGGCTTTCTTCGTCCTTCGCCCAGGAGGACTTTCCTCCGTCCATGAAAAAGCTGTAATCCTTTCTGTAAGCGCCAAAGCCGATGTTATAAGTCATTATAAAATAAGCCTCCCCCGGCTTCACGCTGAAATCCTCGTCAAAATAGGAGTTTTCCCCGTTGCGTTTGACCTCAAGAGTCAATTTGTCGGGAAGGCGGTAATATGCCTTAAAAACATAAAAAACGTAACCTCCGAGAATTACGGCAATAATAAATAGGAAAATGATAATTCTTCTGATTGCTTTTTTCAATTTACTTTCTCCTGTCCAAAACTCCGCCAACGCTTACCGCACAGGCGAATCAAAAACAAAATTCCCCGCACACACAATTCAATACACATGGCAATCCATACCCCTGCAAGGCCGTAGCGTTTTGACAAAAATGCCGCCAGCGGCAGCCGGATTACCCACATACTGAAAAAATTCATGCAGCTTGGAATCAGGGTATCGCCTGCGCCCCGGAACACGCCGGAGGCCACAATAGAAGCCGCATACATGGGCTCCGCAAAGGCTTCAATCCGAAGCACGCGGGTTCCCATTTGCCGTATCTCCGGGTCGGGAGATAAAATGCCAATCATCCAGGGCGCAAAGATATAAAGCAGAATCCCGGTGCCGGTCATCACTAAAATGCCGAGTCCTACTGTAAGCCAGCCCAGCCTCTTCGTGATATCCTCTCTCTTTGCCCCCACACTCTGTCCAATCAGCGTAGTGGCCGCCATTCCTATTCCATGGCCGGGCATATAACACAGGCTTTCCGCCGTCACGGAAAAGGAATTGGCCGCTAAGGCAGCCATCCCCAGAGGCGATACGATTTTTGTAGACATAATCTGAGCGCCGCACATAACCACCTGTTCAAATCCCACGGGAAGCGAGAGCCGGAAAGCCTTTATCAATTGTTCCTTTGAAAATGCCAGCCGCTCCTCCTTTCGCAAACGGAGAGCCGGAGAACGCGCCAGCAAAAAATATAACATAAAAGCCACGGACACAAGTTCCGCAAGAGATGTGCCCAGAGCCGCTCCCAGGACGCCAAGGCCTGCTCCCGGTATTGTGATTTCACTGCCGAACACCGCAATCGTTCTGTCGTCAAAAATTAAAACAGAATTAAACAAAACATCCAAAATACACATCAAAATATGGAGCATGCTGGGAACCTTCATATTTCCGCTGCATTGAAGCATACCGCCTGCCATTGCATTTAACTGCAATACCGGAAGGGAAAGACAATATATCAGGAAATAAACGGCCGCATTGTCCCTTATCCCTTCCTCCCCTCCCAGCCACAGCGGAAGCTTTTGATGAATCAGCACACCGAAAAGAAGCAGTATACAACTAAATATCACTGCCACAGCCAGTCCCTGCCGGACGATTCCCCGGGCCTTATCCTCCTCCTTCGCTCCGATAAAATGAGCCACCTGTACGGTAAATCCGACGCTTAAAGCAGAACATAAGCCTCCCATCATCCAGGTACTGGAGGACATCAGCCCGATAGAGGCCGCCTCCCCGGAGCCGAGATGCCCCACCATGGAGGCATCAATATACTGCATCACAATGGAGGAGAGCTGCGCCATAATCGCAGGAATGCTCAGCTGCATTGTGAGAACCGCCAGCTGCCACAGCGACAGCTCCTGCCCGTCGCGCATGCTCTCCAGAAAATCCTTTTTTAACATAATCTGCCTTCCGTCAGCGCACTCCCGAAAGGGCGTCCCCTGCAATCACGCCTTCCCAGTTCATGCCATAGCCGAACCCATAAGTATTGCCCTCGCTGTCCACATAGGAATCCATATCAAGAGGCGCATCCTCACAGTGTCTCTCCACCGTTTCCATATCCCTGGGAAGCTGAATGGGAAGCCGGCCCGAAGGCTCCGCTTTGCCGCATAAAATATCGTAAATTGCGCTTCTCTGCACGCCAAAATCAACAATAATCGCATCCGCATAAGGCTCCAGCTCCGCCAGTACCGCGGGCTTATGCATACGGATGCAGACAATCACCGGCTTATCGCCCATTGCCTTTTTCGTCTCCAGCACAATATCCAAATCCCTTTCATTAGCCGCCGTACCTGTCTTGCCGGCATAACTCCTGTTGGTAAAATTCTCCCGGATATCGCCGCCTGCAATGCTTTCTGTTCTCGCCGCATCCGCTTTATAAGGACGGTATTGCAGAGATACCGGCAAATAACCGTTTCCCCCTGCCTTTGCATCCTCCCCGCTGTACCCGTCGGAAAGAGGGCTTTCTATAAATACCAGTCCGAAATCAGCTTCCTCCGGCTCCTTTGCCCAGCCAAACCAGGGCGCAACGCTCTCCCTGTCCGCCTCAATCACTTCCTTTTCGGCATCCATTCCCCTGAAAAAGTTCTTCTGCGCCTTGACAAACCGCTTCGGCACATAAACCTTTTTCCGCCCGGAAACGGGAAGCACCCTTGCCTCACCTTCTTTTCCGGCGTCTGCAGACCCCCCGGTATTTTCCGAAGCGGCGTACGTACCGGACTGATTTTCCCCGGAAATTTTGCTGTTCTTAAGCAAAACCACTGATTTTAACTGGGCTTCATACCCGGCTTTGCGGAATTCCCCGCATCCTACCGTCCGCATGCTTTCCTCCGCATCCAGATAAGGATTCTCGAACAGACCGCAGCGGAACAGATTCAGCAAAAGGCGGGCTGCCGAGCGCTCCATTCTTGCCCGCATGGCGCTTTCGCCGTATTTTTCGCATCCCAGCCGATAAGCCTCAAGTACCGGTTCTATCTTACAGTTGCCCCCAAACTGGTCAACTCCGTTCTCAATGGCCAGCAGATGCCGCTCCCCTTCCGTCAGGTTCTCCACGCCGAAACACCGTGAGCCAAAGGAGTCTATCTCGGGCGCAGGGTCCTGGGTAATGCCCCAATCCGTGCAGACCACTCCGTCATAGCCGTATTTTTCACGCAGCAAATCATTGATAATGTAATGACTGTAGGAGTTGCCCACATTTTTTCCATCCTTTGTGTCAACGCCGTAAGAAACCGTATAATACGGCATAATGGACGCCACCGTTTTCGTGGGCCCGTCCAGTGAAAACGCTCCCTCAAGAAAAGGCTTTAAATGGGTTTCAAACTGTCCTCCCGGATAAACTGCAAATTTCCCGAAAGGATAATGGGCGTCCCTTCCCCCTTCACAGGGGCCGCCTCCCGGCCAGTGCTTGGCCATGGCCGCAACGCTTTCCATGCCCCAGCCTTCGTCCCCGCCTGCCGCCGTACTATTGCTTTTGCCGGCGGCGTCCGTTGCCGTTTTGGTGGTCTGCAGCCCGTCGCAGTATGCCTTTGACATGGCGGTCACCAGTTCCGGCGAGGTTCCGAAAGTATCCTCAAACCGCATCCATCGCGGCTCCGTCGCAATATCCACCTGAGGCGACAAAGCCGTGGTAATCCCCAAAGCCCTGTATTCCTTCGCAATCACTTCCCCGAATTTCCTGCATAAATCCGTGTCAAAGGACGCCGCAATGCCAAGACCTTCCGGCCATTTCGACACATCCGCAGAACCGCTCTTATATTCCGCTCCGCTTTTCCCTGCGCCGTGCCTGGGGTCCGTGGCAATGCTGACCGGTATGCCGAATCCCTGCTTTTCAACAAAAGCCTGCATCCTGTTATTCCACTTTGCCGCAACTTCCGTGTCCTTATACACCATTGCCAGCACATGCCTGATGTGGTCGTCAGACAAAAATCCCCGCTGCTGGTCTGTCAGCGCATCATCCTCAGTCACCCCCGGCTGATATTCCTTTCCATCGTAGGTTCCGCCAAACACGCCGCCCGGAAGCGCCGGAATCATCTGATGGGGCGAATACATCATCAGCCCCGCAATCTCCTCCACAGATAACCGGGAGGCCAAATCCTCTGCCCGCTCTTTCGCCCCAAGCCGCCAGTCCTCATAGGGAAGCAGCTCGCCGCATCCCGCCAAATCCTTGAAAACAAAGCCGTCCTTTTCCAGAACCTTCCCCGTGGCGCTGCCAAGAACCGGACCGTCCTGATTCTTATAAAGCGTGTAACCGTCTTTCTTCTCTACTTTGTAATTTCCCATATTTCCCCATTCCCTTCTTTTTTCTTCCTGTATTCCATTGTATATAGATTTATCGGGGAAAGTCAAGTTTTTTAAGGTACGGCCGCGGAAATCAATTTTCTGATTGTTTATTTTCAGGCAAAAAGGCCATAACCTGAATTACAGGTTACAGCCCCTTCCATTCCTGTCAGAATCCCTTATTTCACTTACAGCTCACCAGTTCCACCCCGTGGGCAATCCCCGGTATGCTCTGTCCTTCATTAAAGCTGGTTTTAGATAACAGCGCCCCTGTGGGAACAAACAGAACCCGCTTCCATTTCTGCTCCTCCAGCTGCTTTAATATATAAGCGGACAAGGTAACCGCACTACAGCCGCAGCCGCTTCCGCCAGCGTGGGCGTCCTGGCTCTGGTCGTAAATCTCCATGCCGCAGTCCATATGCACCTTTGAAATGTCCATGCCCTTTTCCCGCATCATATCCCAAAGCGCCTTCTGTCCCACGCTGCCCAGGTCGCCGGTGATAATCTTATCATAGTCGGAAGGCTTCCTGTCAAAGTCCACCAGATGCTGGTAAATCGTATCGCAGGCCGCCGGCGCCATGCAGGCCCCCATGTTCATGGAATCCTTCAAACCGAAATCAACAATTTTCCCAATCGTAATCCCGTCAATCATCGCCCTGTCGCCGCTGCTTTTTATGCTGCTCAAAATGAAAGCCCCGCTTCCCGTCACCGTCCAGGTTGCAGAAAGGGGTCTTTGGTTCCCGTATCCTAAAGGGAAACGAAATTCCTTTTCCGCACTGGCAAAATGGCTTGAAGTCACGCAGGCCGCATGCTCGGCCATCCCTCCGGCAATCATGATGGCTGCCATCGAAAGCGTAAGCCCGCAGGTGGAACATGCCCCATACATCCCAATCAGCGGAATCTGAAAAGAGCCCAGCCCGAAGCTGCTGGCAATGGACTGCCCCAACAAATCCCCGGCAAAAAGATACTTGATTTCGCTGTTCTTTAATCCTGTTTTCCCAATGGCAAGAGTGAGCGCTTCCTTTTGCAGGGTACTCTCCGCCTCCTCCCAGGTTGAACAGCCGAATTTATCATCCTGACCCACCACGTCAAAACAGCTTCCGAAAGGCCCCTGTCCTTCCTTCGTCCCCACCACTGACGCGCTGGCTCTTATATATACAGGCACCGGAACCTTAATGCTCCGCGCGCCCTGCTCAAAAATTGCTCCAACCGTTGTTTCCATAAAAATTTCCTCCATGCCGGAGCGTTTTTCTGCCGCATCCGGATAAAATTTCTTTTGAATAGCTTTTCTCATATCGGAAATTTTTATTCGTTCTTATTTTTTATTTCCATTGACGCCGGACGGATAACTTTTGGTCTCAAAGCTTGTATGTCTGGCAGTCGCCTGGCTCGCCGCCTGCGGAAATCAATTGACTCCTCTGGTCATCAGGAACTCTTTCCATAAATCGTTGTACATTCCCAGAAGATGAAGCTGGTCGTGGGTATATTCGGCGTTCAAATTGCCTTCCTCGTCGCAGATAACCTCATTTACATCAATATAAAAGAACTGCTCATTGTCCGCTAAAGTTGCAATGGCGTTATTTCTTGCATTAATATTGTTATTGTTGAAAATTGCATCGGAATTATGTTTCTTTCCCGTCACACGCATAATTCCCTGAATAAAAATCTTTGCCTCGGGAGCCAGCTCGTGAATCCTGTCCACCACCTTTGTATATTCCTCCATAAAATTCTCGGTGGTTCCCTGTCCCAGCTCATTGACGCCTACCATGATATAGATTTTCCCGTAGGTATTTTTTAAGAGGGCTTCTTCCACTGTTCCCTTTCCCTTGAATTTCTGTGTAAGAGCCTTATAAATGGTAAGGGAGGTCTCACAGTAAAAATCCGCGTGCTCCGACAAATCCGTATAATCCCGAAGCCCTACCGTTCTTGAATCCCCGATAAAAAGCGCGTCGTCAAAATAGCTTTCATCAACCGTCTCAAACTCGAAGGCCGCCGCACGCTGTACGCCGACATCTCCGTAAATATCCGCCGATATGTGATTCAGATATTCCTCCTGGGTGCTTTCCCGCAGCGGCGCAAGCCGTCCTTTGGGGAATTCCTCCGAATCATTTGCAGCAAGGCCGCTTTCCATAGAATTTTTGATTGTGGTGTCAATGGCTTCATTAAAAGAATCGCTTATTGCTCCTGCTATCGCACCCTTTACCGTATTGTCCAGGGAGTTGCCGGATACGTCCTTAAGGGGACTCTCCTCCTGATTTTTGTCCGCCTCCTTCGGCGCCTTATCCTGCTGCTGACCTTCTGTATTATCCCCTGCCTTGCCGGTATTCTCATCCACATTATTTGCAATCGTCATAATCCCCTTTTCTGCAAACATCTGCCAGGGATAAATTTCATCATTCAGCGCGGTAAACATCACCGAGAGCACCGGCGCCTTTACCGGGTCATATTCCTGAGTGGCATAAATATTTTTAAGGCCTCCGAAGCCTATCACTGAAAAAAACAGACCTGTACTTAAAAGCAGTAAAAAAAACGGGCATTTCCTGATAAATTTCATCTATTTCCTCATTTCCAGCATTCACGCATATAAATGTTTCTCTTAAAATTTCAGGTACATAAACGGATTTCCCGCACTGCTGCACAGCAGATAAACGGACGCCCAGAATACCGCTGCAAGCAGTAAAATAACAACCGGATTTCTCTTGTGTTTTTCAAATAACTCATAAACCGCCGGAATGCAGAGTATAATTCCGGCAATAAAATAAACGCCGTAGTTTTCGGCATATCTGAAAATATCCTGCTGATTCACGGCAATCCCGGCTCCGCCAATCATCGGGAAAAGCCTCCCGAAATAAATTCCCAGCTTTTTTAGGTCCGTCACGGCAAAAATCACCCATGTAAGCGGAATCAAAAGCAGCACATACAAATTTCCTGCTGCCGACACCTTTTTCAGATATTTTCCGTACACCAGCTTTTCCAGAATAATGAAAAGCCCCAGCACAGCGCCCCAAATCAGGTAATTGAGGCCGTTTCCGTGCCAGATTCCCGTGAGAAGCCATACGATTGCAAGATTCATGGCAAGGCGGGATTTGCTGCACCGGCTGCCGCCAAGGGGAATATACACATAATCCCGAAACCAGCTCCCCAGCGTCACATGCCAGCGCCTGTAAAACTCAGAAATACTTTTCGCGGCATAGGGATGATTAAAGTTGGGAATAAATTCAAAGCCCAGCATCACCATCAGCCCCGACGCCATCAGAGAATATCCCCAGAAATCAAAATATAGCTGCAAAGAGTACCCCGCCGCCCCGAACCATGCCAAGGGAGTGGAAATACTCTGGAATCCTATCATCTGCAAATCATTCCACAAAATCGCCAGCCTGTCGGCCAGCAGCACCTTCATGCCAAGCCCCAGCGTCAGATATTTCAGCCCGTCCTCAAACTGCTCCGGACTGCAGCGCCTTTCATCTCCAAATCCTCCCTCATCATACCGCATGATAGGACCGGATACAATCTGCGGAAAAATGGTAAAGTAGAGCGCCACGCTGACAAACTTCGGTTTCTTCCACACCTCTCCCCGAAGCATATCCGCCTGAAAGGAAATCATTTTAAAAATATAATAACTAATACCAATCGGAAGCAGCGCATTGTCCACAAATACTGCAAGAATTTTAAATACCGCAAGAATCAGCACATCCAGCAAGACCGCTGATATCATGGCGTTTCTGCGTTTTCTTTTCTGCCATTCATGGATAGCAAATCCTTCCCCATGCTTCCATATCCGTATTCCGAAGAAGTAGTTCAAAAAAGTGGCAAGAATAAGCACCAAAATAAAGACAGGCTCGCCCACCGCATAAAAGACAAGACTCCCTGCCAGTAATACCGTTTCTTTATATTTCGAAGGTATTACAAAATATAAAATTAAAAATATGGGTAAAAACCGGAACAAAAATTCCAGGCTGGAAAAACTGACCATAACATTCCCTGTCCTTATCATCTGCATATTAACCAGATTATATTGTATCATTCCTCTTTATAATTCTCAAGAGACGGAATTTAATTTCCATAAGTTGCAGGGAAGGGACCACCTATGATTTCCAAGGTCGGCTTTTGTCAAGCCAACCTTGCTCTGCCCAATACTTTCCATCGAGATATTCCGGGTCATTCTTATGTAGTGTTTGCTGCATCAAACGGCAAACGGAAAACCTGGCTTTTGTAATCAAATTTGTGTGTGCGGGCTTTGTATAGTCTATCCGTGCGAACTTTTGAGATAATGTTTTTACTTTTTTTGTCAGTTCGTCCTGTTTCTTTTGGGAAAGTCTTTCCCAAACAATATCGCTCATCAATGCGCCGGTGAATATTCCGATTTTAGAAATTCCCCACCACGATAAGCTGTGCTTTATATCCTTTGCCGCTGATTTTGCTCCTGCGCCTAAGCACTGCGTAATAATTACTGCACGTTTTCCAAACATTTCGGAGGCGGGGCGGTGGGGCAACCAGCGGTAGGCAAAATGTAATAAAAAATAAGTGTAACAGCTGCTGTCAATATCATCATAAAAATAATCTCTTTTGCTTTTAATCTATTTACTT
>CAMSTM010000154.1 GCA_947063675.1 uncultured Lachnospiraceae bacterium
GCGAAGTCCAGAGTCTGCAAGATGAAGTATATGAGGCAGAGACAATTAGGAAATCCGTTTGATTCAGTCCTATCTAAACCTCATGCGTTACCGGTATCCGGCGCTTAACTGCGAATATGAGATTGATGAAAATCTTCTCTCGGTGGAAATGCCTAATTTCATTTTACAGCCTCTGTTGGAAAACAGTGTGATGCACGGGCTGCGGCAGGTGGGCTATCGGGGCACCATAAGGCTGTCTGTGAGCCGGGATGAGTCAAATCCCGAAAATATCGTAATTAAGGTTTACGACAATGGCGCGGGAATGTCGCCGGAAGCGAGAAAGCACTTGGAGGATGTGCTGAAAAGCGCCGACGCGGGTGAAAAGAAGAACGGCGTAAATGAGGGCGGCGCCAGGAGGGACGGCACAAAGGACTGCGGCAGGCAGGAGGGCAATGAGGAGAAAGACATCGGAAAGTCAGATAAAGGAGGCGGAAGCGGCTCGCGGGAAGAACAGGAGGACAAGCACATCGGTATTGTAAATGTGCAGAAAAGACTGAAAATATATTACCCGGACACGGCAGGACTGTCCTACCACGACAACCCTGAAGGCGGGGTCACGGTAATATTAATTATAAAAAATAATATAGAAAGAGAGGAATGAGTAAATGAAACTGGATTTTGCAACCTACAAAGACAAGGTGATGGGCTGCTGGGCGGGAAAAAATATCGGAGGCGTACTGGGCGCGCCCTTTGAGGGACTGCGCCAGGTAAACGACATTTCCTTTTACACCCAGGATTTATCCATGGGGCCTCCCCCCAATGATGATTTGGATTTACAGATTATCTGGCTGGCGGCGGTGGAGCGTTACGGAAGAAACGTAAACGCTTCTATATTAGGCGAGTACTGGCTCTCCTATGTAATTCCCAACTGGGTGGAATACGGAACCGGCAAGGCGAACCTGCGGGCAGGACTGCAGCCGCCCCTTTCCGGCCTTATTGACAATACCTACAAGGACAGCTGCGGCTGCTACATCCGCTCGGAAATCTGGGCCTGTCTTGCGCCCGGCAATCCTGAGCTGGCTGCCCGCTATGCTTACGAGGACGCCATCGTTGACCACGAGGGCGAGGGCATGTACGGGGAAATTTTCTTTGCGGCCCTTCAAAGCGCGGCGTTTGTGGAGAGCGACAAGAGAAAGCTCATCGACATCGGGCTTTCCTACATACCGGAGGAGAGTGTCACCGCAGCGGCAATCAAAAAGGCCATAGAGTGCTATGACAGCCATGTGGAGTTTACGGAAGCGCGCAGGCAGATTCATAATGCGGCCCCCGGCACCTTCGGTATTCAGGGAGGCACCTTGCAGGAAATCCCCGTGGAGGGAAATGAGGGTATGGAAATCGGCGCTCCTGGATTTGACGCGCCGGAAAACGTGGCCTTTACCATTGCCGGCTGGCTTTACGGAGAAGAGGATTTCGGAAAGAGCCTTTGCCTGGCGGTGGCCTGCGGCGAGGACACGGACTGCACCTGCGCTACATTAGGGGCGGTTCTGGGAATTATTTCCGGCGCTTCAAAGCTTCCTGAAAAATGGACGGCTCCTCTGGACGACAAGATTGCCACACTCTGTATCGACAAGACCAGCCGCGGCATCTGGGTTCCCGAGACGGTGACAGAGCTGACGGAGAGAGTGATGAAAGCGGTTCCCGGTTTCCTCGGACAGGATATCTGCGACATCTTTGCCGAGGGCGGGATGACCATAGAGTGTAAGGAGGGCGAGGCTCTTTATTGCAGGAAAACCACGGATTATCTTTACAAAATCAACGGAAACGGAAAGGACGAGGCGCTCCCTGTCAAGGATTTGTGCAGTCTTTCCCCTTATGTGGTGCGGTATTCCTTCCCGGCTTTTAACATCATGGTTGACTATGAAGGCTCCGTATTTTTCAAGGCAGGCGAAAACCGTAAGGTAAAGGTAACCGTTACCAATTCCCACACCATGCGGCAGCAGCAGTGGGCAAAAATCAGCGTTTATATGCCAGGCGGAGTGGAGACGGTAAACGGAAGGGGATTTTGCCTTCCTCTGAATAACCTCTACGGCTCAAAAGCAGAGGCAGAAATAGAGTTTAATACAGATTTATTTGCGGAGAGCAGGCTGGAGTTCATTGTGGAGGTATCTCTGGAGGGAAGACATTCCTCCGGGGCAGTAAAGGTGACTCTGATGCGGGAAGCGTAAAAGAGGCTGCTTCAGGCTGACAGATATGTGCTGCTTAGATTTTTTGCAGGCGGCAGATTTGGAAAGTTTTTAGAAGGGGGATGGTATGGGAAGTATGTTCAAGGTGATGCTTGTGGACGACGAAGTGACGATTCTGGAGGGTTTTAAAAGGCTCTTTGACTGGGAAGCATACGGCTGCATTGTAGTGTGCGAGGCATGCGACGGGGTAATGGCGGTAAATCAGGCCAGAACCTATCAGCCGGATATCATCATTATGGATATCAATATTCCCGTAATGTCAGGTCTCGAGGCGCTTCGCCTGATTCGCGAGCAGAACAGAGACTGCGCCTGTATCATTGTCAGCGGCTATGACGAGTTTGAGTACTGCCGGGAAGCTCTGCGGCTCCAGATTACGGACTATATTTTAAAGCCGGTGGATTTTAGCGAGTTCGGAAAGGTTATTGAAAATATCAAACTGAGGCTGATTCAGAGCAAGTGCCGGAATGTGGAGGAACACGGGGACAAGCTGGTATTTCAGCTTGCCGCTTGGCTCTCCAGGCATCTGGCCGAGGATATTTCTCTCCAGAGCATCGCCGAGGAATTTCATCTGAATTCTTCCTATATCAGTCAGCTCTTTAAGAACGAGCTGGGAATGAAGTATCACGATTACCTGACAAAGCTGCGCATGGATAGAGCCAAAACGCTTCTTGCCTCCACCGGGAAAAGTATCTCGGAGATTGCCGGGGAAGTGGGCTTTCGGGATTACCGGGTTTTCACGAAGGTGTTCAAAAATGTGGAGGGAGAATCGCCCTCTGTGTTTCGGAACGGATTTCGGGGAAGCGGGGAGGAGCGGCAGCAGAGTTGAAGAATTTACGCCGGGAAAATTCCTTTCGGGGAAAGTTCCCGGCGTTTTGCTTACAATAAGCCGGCCTGCGAAACGAGCCTCCTGTTGTTGCTATTTTCACGGTTTTCCTGTATTTTAAAATAAGAAAATCAGACTTTTCCGGGAGGAAGCATACCATGAAAGCAATCGGAATCGATATCGGAACAACCACCATCAGCGGAGTCATAATCGACGCGTCAGGCAGAGAAGTTTTGCTGGCAAGGACAATAGAAAACGGCAGTTTCATCAAGACCGGCCATGAATGGGAGCGCATTCAGGACGCGGGACTTATCGTGGAAAAGGCAAAAGGACTGCTGGACGAGCTGCTTGCTTGCTGTGATGATGCAGCAGCTATCGGGCTTACCGGGCAGATGCACGGGATTTTATATGTGGATGAAAAGGGAAAATGCATCAGTCCCCTTTATACCTGGCAGGACGGGCGGGGAAATCTGCCGGGGCCTGACGGGAAGAGTCTTGTGGAGGAGATTTATGAAAAGTATCAGGTAAAAACCGCCTCCGGCTACGGGCTGGTGACTCATTTTTATAATATGAGAAATTACCGGGGGTACGGCACGGACGGAAAGAGGGAGGAAAACGCTTTACTCTCCGGGCAGAGGAATGTATCGGGGGAAGCGGCCTGTTTATGCACCATAGCCGACTATTTCGGAATGGCGCTGACAGGGCGGCGTAAGCCTCTGTTACATACCAGCATGGCGGACAGCCTTGGATTTTTTGACGGGGAAAAAGGAACATTTCGAAAGGATGTGATTCCGGCGGAGGGGAGGTTCGCGGAGATACTGCCGGAGGTGACAGACCGGCTGGCGGTGCTTGGAGAGTACCGGGGAATTCCCGTGACAGCGGCGTTAGGAGACAGCCAGGCCAGCTTTCTCGGCTCGGTGGGGATGGAGGAAGGCGCGTTTTTGGTGAATATGGGAACCGGCGGACAGATTTCGGCACTTTCGGACAGTTACTGCAAAGCGCCGGGGATTGAGGCAAGACCTTATCTTAATGGGAAGTATCTCCTTACAGGCGCGTCTCTTTGCGGAGGCAGGGCTTATGCCATTCTGGAAAGCTTTTTCAGGAGCTATCTTTCTGTGGTGTGCGGGGGGCAGAAGGAAGAACAATACAGGGTCATGGAAAAGCTTGCGGAAAAAGGCTTTGCAGGCAAAAATAGGATGAAGGTGGTCACCGCTTTTCGGGGAACCAGAGTAAATCCGGGGCTTCGGGGAAGCATCAGCGGAATTGACGAGGACAATTTTACCCCGGAGGCGATGGTCTGCGGAGTGCTTGAGGGCATGGCGCAGGAGCTTTTTGAGTTGTACGGACAGATTCATGCAGTAACGGGGCTTGAAGTGAAGCGTCTTGTAGCTTCCGGGAACGGACTTCGGAAAAACCGGATTCTGCGTGAAATATTCAGCCGTATGTTTGAGGTGGAGCTGACACTGGCGCGTTATGAAGAAGAAGCCGCATACGGGGCTGCGGTGGGAAGCATTCTGCCATAGAGTGATTTTTTGCCGGCCAGCCGCCGCCAGTTCGGGCTGCGCACTGTTACGGTTGTATTGTTTTCCGTACATCCTTGCATTTCACAAAAACGTATGTTACTATTTTTGACGGACAGTATCAAAGAAACTGAACTGTACCAGCGCATACATAAAGTAAATAAACGAATTCTTATATCAGATGGCTGCACCGTTGGGCGGCACATTTCCATATAAGGGTTTTCCATTGTATGTCTGGACAGTAAAATGCCCAGGCTTTTTTTGCGTGAGCAGAGAGCAAAGCGGGGATGCTTGCATCCGCATTTTGCGAACGCCACGACAGCGAGGCGAAGCCGAGCGGTGTGAGCAGAGAGCAAAGCGGGGATGCTTGCATCCGCATTTTGCGAACGCCACGACAGCGAGGCGAAGCCGAGCGGCGTGAGCAGAGAGCAAAGCGGGGGTGCTTGCATCCGCATTTTGCGAACGCCGCGACAGCGAGGCGAAGCCGAGCGGTGTGAGCAGAGGCAAAAGGCCGGGCGCTGAAAGGAGAATCATTATGGAAATCACAGGAAGTATCAGAGAAGTAAGAGCGCAGGTAAAGGAGTGGAGAAGGCAGGGACTGACTGTAGGGCTTGTGCCCACCATGGGTTATCTGCATGAAGGGCACAGAAGCCTGATTGACAGGGCGGTCGCGGAAAATGACAGAGTGGTGGTCAGCGATTTTGTCAATCCCATACAATTCGGGGTAAACGAGGATTTGGCGACTTATCCAAAGGACATCGAGGCGGATAAGCGGCTTTGCGGCGAAGCGGGAGCACATTTGATTTTTCACCCCGAGGCGGAGGAAATGTATGCGCCGGATTTTTCAACTTATGTGGAAATGCAGAAAGTAAGCGAGGGTCTGTGCGGAAGGACGAGGCCTACACACTTCCGGGGCGTATGTACAGTGGTATGCAAGCTGTTCCACATTGTTATGCCGGACAGGGCCTATTTCGGACAGAAGGACGCGCAGCAGATGGCTGTAATCCGCCGGATGGTGCGGGATTTGGACATGGATATCCAGATTGTGGGCTGCCCTATTATACGGGAGGCGGACGGACTGGCTAAGAGCTCAAGGAATACCTATCTAAATAAGGAAGAAAGAGAAGCGGCGCTGGTGCTCTCAAAGGCGGTTTTTCACGGGGAAAGTATGATGAAAAACGGTGAGAGGGACGCCGAAGCTGTCCTTGCGGCAATGCGGGAACTGATAGAGTCGGAGCCCCTTGCAAGGATTGACTATGTGGAAATGGTGGATGCGGACAGTATACAGCCGCTTACAAAGGCGGAGGGGAGCGTCCTTGTGGCTATGGCAGTTTATATTGGAAATACCCGTCTGATTGACAATTTTATTCTGGAAGTATAGAGCTGTGGGAAATACTGCGAAAACAACATACCGGGTAACGGGAGAGGAGTGAAAAATATGATTCTTGAAATGTTAAAGAGTAAAATCCACCGCGCCACGGTCACTCAGGCGGAGCTCAATTATGTGGGGAGCATTACCATCGACGAGAGCCTGATGGAAGCGGCGGGAATTTATGAATATGAAAAGGTGCAGATTGCGGATGTGGATAATGGAGCTAGGTTCGAAACCTATGTGATTGCCGGGCAAGCCGGGAGCGGAACCATCTGCTTAAACGGGGCGGCGGCGCGCATGGTTTCCACGGGAGATAAGGTTATTATCATGTGTTATGCGGGTATGACGCCGGAGGAAAGAAAGGAAAATCCGCCGAAGGTGGTTTTCGTGGATGAAAGCAACCGGATTACGTCCGTGGCGCGTTATGAAAAGCACGGTGTGCTGAAAGCCTGACAAAAGGCTTTTATTATGGAGGAACAGGATGGAAAAAATAAAAAAGATATGCGGCTTTCTGTCGTCAAATATTGCGGTGCTGATTATCATATTTTCTGTAATTGCGTTTTTTTATCCGAAGGGATTTTCATGGGCGACCAACTATACCACATGGTTTCTCGGGGCGGCAATGTTCGGTATGGGACTGACGATTAAAACAGAGGATTTCAAGGTTGTCTTTACAAGGCCAAAGGATTTATGTATCGGATTTGTGCTTCAGTACACCGTCATGCCCCTTACGGCTTTTGCGCTGGCAAAGGCGTTCGGGCTTTCCGCCGATTTGGCGCTGGGTATTATTTTGGTGGGGTGCTGTCCGGGAGGAACGGCAAGCAACGTCATTACCTATGTGGCGGACGGAGACGTTCCTCTTTCTGTGGGTATGACGATTGTGTCAACCATACTTGCCCCGGTATGCACGCCGGTGCTGGTGTATCTGCTGGCCGGTTCATGGGTGGAGGTATCGCTTCTTTCCATGATGATGTCCGTGGTAAAGGTGGTTCTTTTGCCGGTTCTTCTGGGTATACTGATTTACCAGCTTTTTCCGAAACAGACAGACGCGGTTCGGGAACTGCTTCCGCTGGTGTCGGTTGCTGCCATCGTAATGATTATTTCCGGGATTGTGGGGAGCAATGCGGAGAAAATTGTGTCCTGCGGAGCTTTGGTGATGGTTGTGGTAGCGATTCATAACGTAGTGGGTTTGTGCCTTGGAACAGGCGTGGCAAAGGTGCTGAAGCTGGAGGAGAGAAAGGTGACGGCAATCGGAATTGAAGTGGGCATGCAGAACAGCGGTCTTGCGATTTCCCTTGCAACAGCCAACTTTGCGGCAAATCCGCTTGCCACACTGCCGGGAGCGATTTTTTCCGTGTGGCATAATATTTCGGGTACGGTTTATGCGGGGATTCGGAGGAAGATGGCCCGGCGTTAGTTTCAATCCGGGTTGACATCCTCTTTGGCAGTCTTCCTTTCACCGAAATCTGAAAATTGATTTCCGTGGGAATAAGGTTTACACTTTATATTTGATTTGTTATAATTAAAACGTAACGACCGGTTAACAGATATAAAAGGCGGTGAAAAGATGACAGAAAAAGAGATGATGCAAAAAAATATTGAAGAGTTTGTATTGTTGCAAAGCTTTATGTTATTAGCTGATAAGGATTCGGAAGTTTATAAAGCTATGAAAGTAAGGTATGATACGTTAAAAGTTATACTTACATCGTCCGGCATTAATCTTACTGATATTGACAGAATAAAAGAGTAACAGCAAAGCGAGAGTGTAAATCCGATTGAAAATTCAAAAGGATTGCACTCTTTTTGATTGTTTCAAACCCATTTTCACAGGCGAAAGGAGCAGCTATGAAAATCGACCGGCTGATAGGCATTTTATCTGTGTTACTGCAGAAGGACAGCGTTACGGCTCCGTATCTGGCGGAGCAGTTTGAGGTTTCCAGACGGACAATCAACCGTGATATAGAGGACTTGTGCCGGGCGGGAATCCCGATTGTGACAAGGCAGGGGGCGGGCGGCGGCATTTCCATTATGGAAAATTATAAAATAGAAAGGGCGCTTCTGACCAACGGGGAAATGCAGGATATTCTGGCGGGGCTGCGCAGCCTTGACAGTATCAACGGAACCAACCGCTACGGCCAGCTGATGGAAAAGCTCTCGGTGGGCTCCTCGGATTTTATGACGGGAAATCAGTCGGTTCTGATTGATTTGTCCTCCTGGAACAAGGCGTCTCTGGCACCGAAAATAGAACTCCTTCGCAGCGCCATTGAGGGCTGCCGGAAGCTGGCGTTCTTTTATTATTCACCCTGGGGGGAAAGCGAGAGGGTGATTGAGCCTTACTATCTGATTTTCCGTTGGTCGAACTGGTATGTGTGGGGGTGGTGCGAGAGGCGTGAGGATTTCAGGCTTTTTAAGCTGAACCGGATGGATGGACTTAAGATGTCCGGGGAGGTTTTTTCCAGAAGAAGCGCCCCGCTGCCTGAATTGAAAAACGAGCAGATTTTTCCCGGAGGGATTCGGGTGAAGGCACTGTTTGACAAAAGCTGCAAATGGCGGCTGGTGGAGGAGTTCGGCCCGGACTGCTTTAAGGAGCAGGAGGACGGAAGATTGCTGTTCCATGCAGATTATACGAACAGGGAGGAGCTTGTCACCTGGCTATTGACCTTCCGGGAGAAGGCGGAGCTTTTAGAACCTGTGGAATTGCGGGAGGAACTCTGTATGTCTCTGAGGAAAATGTTGGAGGTTTATGGGAGCGGAGACGGTTTTGATTTGTAAGGGTCAGTTTGCTAAACATGACACACCATTGACGTGTTTTGCGTGATAAACTCTATCTGTAAAACAAATAAATAAGTCTGCAAATAAAAAGTCAAGCAAAAATTTGTGAACTTTGAAAATTTTATGCA
>CAMSTM010000155.1 GCA_947063675.1 uncultured Lachnospiraceae bacterium
ACCACCGAGATCTACACTCTTTCCCTACACGACGCTCTTCCGATCTGGCTGTTCGTCCAGTCGTTCCAGTAACGCAGTCCTATCATAAGCCCTATCGTAGCAATCATTGGCTTTGAAAGTGGTATCACCACCTGGTAAAGCACCCTGTACTCCCCCGCTCCGTCTATCCTTGCCGCTTCAATGAGCTCATTCGGAATATTGGCGCTAAAATAGGAGCGCATCATAATGATGTTGAAACCGTTCATCAAAAGGCCGGGTACTATTAATGCCCATAAGGTATTGCGCACATGAAAGGTCTGCGTCCACATCATGTATGTGGGTACAAGGCCGCCGTTAAAAAGCATTGTAAAAAACACGAAAAAGGAAAAAAATGTCCTTTTAGGCAGTTCCTTGCGGGAGAGCGGATAGGCGAACATGATAGTCATAAACATACCGGCCACTGTTCCCACCAGTGTAACAAACACTGTAATTCCATATCCTCCCGTAATCTTTCCGGCGCTGCCCATCAGGTATTCATAGGATTGCAGACTGAATTTTGCCGGGATAAAATTGTATCCCGCTCTGAGCAGCGTCTCCTCATCGGTGAGCGAAGATGACAAAAGCAGTAAAAACGGGGAAACAGCAGCTATACACAGCAGAATAAAAATAATATTGAGTATTCCCTGTCCGATTTTATTTTTCGTAGCCATAATATACCTCACCTCCTAGAACAATGCGCTGTCAGAATCAACCTTGCGGACAATCAGATTGGCCGTAAGAACCATGAGGAATCCAAGAACCGACTGCAGAAGACCTGCTGCCGACGCCCTGCCCACATCGTTGAGCTGTGTCAGAGCCTTATACACAAACACATCTATGGTATCCGTCGCGCCGGAAAGCAGACCCGAGCGCATCGGCACCTGATAAAACAATCCGAAGTCCGAATAGAACATACGTCCCATAGCCATGAGAACAAGCGTAATAATCGTAATCCGAAGCCCCGGCAGTGTAATATGCCATACCTGTTTCCACACATTGGCTCCGTCAATGCTGGCTGCCTCATAGAGGGAGGAATCTATACCGATTACCGTCGCATAGTATACGATACTCGAATACCCAAAGCCGCTCCACAGGTGTACCAGCGTAAGGATAACCGGCCAGTATTTCGGCTCTGTGTACCAGCTTATGGCAGCTCCGCCGAAAGATTCGATAAGCTTATTCAAGTAGCCGCTGTCCATGCTTAAAAAGCCGTATACGATATAAGAAACCACAACCATGGAAATCAGATACGGTATCAGAATAAGCGTCTGATAAATTTTCTTATTCATCTGCCCGCGCAGAAAATTGAGCATGACCGCCACCGTTATTGCAAGTACATTTCCAAGCATAATAAATACAATATTATATAACAGGGTATTACGGACAATATTAAAAGCGTCCTGTGTCTTAAACAGATATGTAAAATTTCCCAGACCTGCCCATCCGCTTCCCCAGATACCTTTCGCATAGTCAAAAGACTTAAACGCCACCACCAGACCGGCCATAGGTATGTAGTTGTTGATAATAAGATAGAGTATACCGGGAAGCATCATGGAAATAAGCGCAATTGATGTTTTCGTTTTGCCGTTCATTCCACCTCTTTTTTTACTCTTTGTTAATGTATTCGTCATGTTTTCTCCTCCAAAAAAGGAAATTGCGGTTTTCAAAACCGCAGTTTCCCTCAAATACAATCTTACTGGGCCGCAAGGAATGCATCTAACTGCTCCTGCTTCGCCGATATGATATCAGATAAGCCTGCCGCTTCAAACTCCGTGTTTGCCTGTGCAATTGTGCTCTCCACATCTACAGTACCGCACATAAGCGCCGCATAATATTTATCCATTACGTTGCAGCACGCTGTATACTGGTTTGCAACGCTGGTAGAATCAAAAGCGAAACCAAGGCCTTTGGACTTCGTACAGGAATCGTTAAACGCAATCAGGTCTTCATAATAAGTCGGGCCGTTTGCCTCAATCGGATGGGCATATCCAGAATAAGGCAGTACCCATGCAATGGCGGAGATATAGTAACCGTCATTTTCCGTATAAGATGTAGTACCATCCTCATTTACCGTATAATGTGTTCCCTCGATACCGTTTGTGAGCAGTTCACAAATGTCCTTGTCGGTATAAAACATTTCAATCGCTTTCCATGCTGCGTCCTTTTTAGAGCTGTTTGTGTTGATTCCGTAGGAAAGTTCCGCATAGGAATTGGAAACCGCCCATGCATCCACCACTACGGTTCTGATGCATCCTTCTGCCGTATCAACCGCATAATTCTCGAAACAGGCAACGGCTTTCCCCGCCTGAATCAGCTTTTTGCCGTCTTCGGTATTGCTGAGCGCATCCGACATGCTAAGACCATCCTCATACCACTTTCTTGTGTAGGTACAAAACTCCTTAAAATCGTCTGTTTCAAACAGGTTCTTAACCGTAAGGTCCTGTCCGCAGTCCTCCAGAACACCGATGAACTTGGCGTCTCCCAGACCATCCCAGGTCCATCCGCTTACCATCTGGCTTCCTCCCTGAGGCACAATGGCATATCGGTCCGGGTATGCTTCATGGACAGCATACAGAAAATCCGATACCTCATCCATTGTCATTTTCTGTCCGTCCTCAATACCAAACTCCGCCGCTATGTTCGCATCAATATCCAGCCCTCGGGTATTGCCAAAATTCCTCAGATTGGGAATTCCGTAAATATGTCCGTTCATACTGGTTCCCTGAAGCTCTGCCTCCGACCAGACAGCCTTAAATTCCTCCGAAGCATTTGCCACATAATCCTCAAGAGGAAGAGCCTGATTGTTTTTAATAAAAGTGGTAAGAGGCGTTCCATAGAATGCAAGTACATCCACTTCGTCAGATGTAAGAAGAAGATTTGTCTGCTGCGCCCAGTTACCGGCTGCAATAAATTCCAGCGTGACTGTCACACCATACTTATCTGCCGAAATCTTATTGATGGCATCCGCAACTATCTGCGAGTCATTGATGTCAAAAAGAGTAGGTATGGCAACAATTACATTCTGAACCTCTCCCGAATCTGCCGTGTTTCCGGAACTGGCAGGGCTGTCGCCGGAACCGCCCCCACACGCGGCAAGCCCAAAGGTCATTGCGGCCGCCAGAAGAATTGTCAAAAGCTTTTTCATTTTTCTTTCCCTCCATTTTCTTTTGCTGATTTTTACATTGTCAATAATAATTCGTTATTAAAATTTTATAAAACAGGAAAAAAATAATCTATAATTTTTGTAACTAAAAAATGTTCTTTTTGTGACCTGAAAACAGGTTTCCAAAAAGAACATTTCCGGATTTGTTATTTTATGTACTTTATCTGTTATTTTTGTGACTTTAGTCCGCGGTATTCCTGCGGCGTATACCCTGTCGCCTGCCTGAATACTTTTGAAAAATGCGAAAAATTATCATATCCAACTTTGGAAGCTACTATGTTTATGGAAAAATTGGAATATTGAAGCAGCTTTTTCGCCTCTCTTATGCGCTCCTTCATCTCAAATGCCTTAAAGGTATCGCCGTTGTATTTCTTAAAAAGCCTTGAAAAATACTCCTCATTAAAGTTCAGATACTCCGCCACCTCGGCCCGGGATATACTCCGGCTGATATTATCTCTGATGTATTTTTCTGCGATATGAATACACTCCTCATTGCTCCTTGCCGGATTCCTGCCGGCATCGCCACCCTCCCAGAAAATGTCGGGGCTGCTGCCTGAATCGGGCATTGTCAGTGAAAAAGCCCTTGTGAGCTTATCCAGAGGAAAATCTGCAATCCCGGTCATTTCCGGATAAATGGCTATCTTAAAATCCATGTGTTCATTTATAAAGAAATGGAATCGCTCAATGCTGTCCCGCCATTTTTCAGAATCTATGTCGTACGTTCCAAATGCCTGCATAATGCAAAAACAATCGTCACAGGTGCGGGCCACCGAAACCGAGTCCTCTCTTTCAAACAGTTCCTCCAGAATATTTCTGAATACCATTTTAAGAAGGCTGTCATTCCATGCCTCCCTGTTTTCAAATTTTACAATCTGTACCCAAATTATCCTGAAAAGCGATTTTTCATATTGTAATTTATAAATATTTTTCAGCTTTTCAAAATAGGCGGCAGATTCCTCATATTTTCCTTCCCGGAAACGCATAAACAGAAGTTCCAGTAAATTATCGCACTGGTCCGCCAATAATCTGGCCCTTTTCACAATCTTCTCCGTCCGGGTATTCTCCCTGGATTTTCTGGATGCCCTTACCACCACATTGGCCACTTCCTGATACCTTGCCGGCTGCAGAATATAATCGAATCCCCCCATCCTTATCGCCTCCTGGGCATAAGAAAAGTCCACGTGAGAGGTCAGAAATATGCCTATGATGTCGGGATAACGCTCTCTTGTCCACCTGAAAAGCTCAAGTCCGCTTTCTCCGGGCATTTCTATATCCGTGAGCAATATATCAATCTCCACATTTACCATGATAAGCTTGGCCTCCTTGGCGCTCACGGCTGTGCAGACCTCGTCAATCCCTATCTTTGCCCAATCAATACTCTTTCTAAGGCTCTCCGTTATCTCCCTCTGGTCGTCCACCAACAAAAGCCTCATAATCTACCCCCTGTCGCATGGAAGCACTATCTCGCTCACCGCTCCGTCACTATTGTAAAAATTATACTCTTCCCTGCCGCCATATATAAAAAGACACCTGCGTTTTAAGTTGTTGATACCAACGCTTATACTCTCTTCCTTTGATTCTGCATTGATATCTTCAAGAATATTCAGTGGATATCCTGCCCCGTTATCCCTTACGGTAATATCAATGAACTTCCCGTTCTGTGTTTCAAGCTCATATATTTTAACGGTTATCTCCAGTCCGCTTCCCCCGTCTTTCGGCATTGCGTATTTGAAACTGTTTTCCACAAATGTCTGTATGCACAGCGTAGGCACGGGTATGTTGTCCACATCTCCCCGGATATTCCAGTTTATCACAATTCCCCTGCCATACATCTCCGATTGAATCTTTCCGTAATTCTTAGTGTAATCAACCTCCGAAGCAAGCGGAACCAGCATTCTGTTTACCTGCAAAAGATAACGCAGGTGATAAGATAAATGCATGATAAGATTCTGTGTCTTTTCGGTATCACCTTCCATTGCAAGCATATTGAGCGTCTTTAATCCGTTCAGATAGAAATGGGGCTTTAACTGAAGCTGTAAATACTGCATTTGCGCTTTCTGTTTTTCAATAATCTGCTCATAAGAAAGTATCTTCTGCTTTTTTATTTCGGAAACCATGACATTGAAAGCCTCGTCCACCCTTTGGATTTCCTCCAGTCTGGAACCGTGGTCATAGACACTGTCCCAGTTTCCCCTGCTGACTTCATTCATCGTTACTGCCAGTCCCTGTAAAGGCAGGAGTATATTCTTCTTCATATACCTGTAAGCAAACCACGCAATTATAAGTGTGCTGAAAGTCAGCAAAAATAACAGCATATGTATGACGTTCATAAATGTAAAAATGGTAACCGGCCTTTTATAAATAACCCATAATTCCGTGCCGCCGACCCTTTTTCCAAAATACTCATTTGCCCCTTCCTTTTCTTCAAAGCTGTCAGCCAGACTGTCTGTCTGGGCAAACATCTCCTCCGCCAGTCCGCCGTTACTCCCATCCTCCGTTCCATATATCTGATTATCAGTGGCAAAAAACACTTTCCCGCCGCTTTCAAGGTTCCCGGCATAGGATTCAATACTCTTACTCAAGTCATAAACACCGCAGACGGAAACGTTTTCCTTACTGCAAAACAGAAAGCAATATACCCGCTCTCCAAAGCAAACTATTGACCGCCCTAGGTCGTCTCCGTTCCGTATCTGTTCCCTCACAAATTCCTTCATCTCATCTATGCAATCCGAACCAGCCGAACTGCTCTCAAAATAATAACGCCACTTTTCACCTGTATGGTAATTAAGCATATATCCGTTAATCCAGTGATACAGCGCAATCTTGTTCCGTATTATATAGTCCACTTCATAAACGCTGCTAAACTCCTCAATATCCGTCTGCATCCCGTTTAAATTCTGGAAGTCTTCATTATAGACATAAATATCATACAAAAGCTCCTCTATCTTGCCCAGATGCTCGTCAAGCATATCGGCATAGCCGCTCACCTGCTGTCTCTCCTCAGCCTTCCGCCCCTTGCGGTAATTTATCACCAGAATCGTATCCATCCAGAGTAACAGCAGGAGAAATGCAATGTATGCAATTATCACCACCAGTGTCAGTATTCTGTTTAAAGAAATAAATTTTTCTGCTTTATCCCCGCTCTTTTTCATTGAAACAGCCCTGTTCTTCTCCGCCGGAAACCTTTCCCGGTTTATATAAAATAATCTCTACTCCTTAAACATACCAAAAAACGACGCAATATACTAGGAGAACTTCATTGAAATCCGTAGAAATTTAGTCGCCGCGTCATTTTCGACACAAAAAAGACGCATGGCTTACATCAATCATTATCCATGCATCTTTATATTAATTTTAAAAAGAGTGTAACCACCGGCCACACTCTTACGTTCATCAAATCGCAAGATGGGCGGCGTATCCATCATCTCAGGTACTCTTGCGAGTGTGTCGGGGGCCTTTCCGACCTTTGCAATTTGATTAATAGTTATTTTATGTGTAATAATTATAGCTTATGCAGATTTACTTGTCAAACTTTTTTAATCGACCATTGAATATGCCATGTTTTAATTTTGATTCCGTTATGGTATGCAGTGTTGCAACATACAGATAATCTTCTCTGGTATCAAGTTTTATTCCAATCTGTACATTTTCCGACAGGACTTTAACAAGTTCAAAACTGGTTCCGCCTTCATTAGGATTAACCCCAATATAATCCGGAGATGATATAATGGAAGGTATCATATTCACGTATTTCAAACATTCGGGGTGGCGTTTCAGAATATGCTTTGCCAGCCCTGGCGATTGATAAATAATTTCATGGGTTATTTTCCATGGCAGATACGAGTCAAAAGCGTTATCATATTTTCCAGCTATTATAAGGTTATTTTTCATTAGCTATATGGGATTCTTCCTTATCTTTAGAATGCTGATTTGACTTGTTATGCCTGTTTTATCTGCTCTTAATCAGGCAAGCACATCATAATCGTTTGTATTTAATTATACAAAAAAGTTCTCGCATTTACAATAAAGTTCCCGTTATAAATCTTTTACATTTTCTATTCCCCGAGCCGGTTTAAATATGGTAAGATAGAGTAAAATAAGGAGCAAGTATTATGAGCAAATGGATTTGGAAATTCGGAGAATTTGAGGTGTACCACAATCTTCTGCTGCACAACCGCAGACAGCAGTACGGCTATCCCGAGCCGGTGGTATGGAAGCTTTACGCGCCGGAGCCGGTGGTTCATTTCCGCAAAAAGGTGACCACTGACGGCGGCGTGATACGAATAAAAGCCTGCGGAAACTTTTCCGTAACCATAGGCGGCGATATGCCCTGGGAACAGAAAAAGTACGGCGGACAGTCTGAAATCACTCTGGAACCCGGAACTGTTACCATTTCCATAAGGGTTGCCGGGAAAAACACTTTCCCCTGCCTTTTTGTGGACGGCGCGGTGGAAAGCGACGCAAGCTGGGAGGCTGACGATTTAAGCGGAAACTGGGCGACTGTGGGCTGTTACGACTGTTTTCAGTCCCCGGATAAAACCCCCGAGTTTTTCCCCTTTTCCTATGAAAAAATTGATTATGTGAAAAAGGAAGTTCTGCCGGAGGGCGTGCTTTTTGATTTCGGAAAGGAAACCTTTGCCAGAACCGTATTTTCCGGGCTTACCGGGGAGAAAGTAAGCGTCCGTTTCGGGGAATCACGGGAGGAAGCCCTTGATGCTAAGTGGTGCGTGATTCGCTTTGAAGATGCCCCCCGGAAAACTTTTCAGGCAGACGGACAGGAAGGGTACGGCGGCGCTCTTTCGCAAAGCCAATCCGGTGACGGCGTTCTTTCCTACGAGCCTTATGCTTTCCGTTTCATTTTCGTCAGCGATAAAGGAGCGGAGGTTTCTGCCGAATACGAATACCTTCCGCTCACATACAGGGGCGAATTTCACTGTGACGAGGAAATCATCAACAGGGTCTGGGACGTGGCGGCTTACACCTTCCACTTAAACAGCCGGGAATTTCTGCTGGACGGCATCAAGCGTGACCGCTGGGTGTGGTCGGCGGATGCTTACCAGAGCCTTTTTGTCAACCGTTATCTGTTTTTTGACAGGGAGCTGGAAAAACGGACCCTGATTGCCCTTGGGGGAAAGAGTCCCTTTAAGATGCATATCAACACCATTATGGACTACACCTTTTTCTGGATTATCAGCCTGTATGATTACTATTACACCTACGGGGACGAGGATTTCCTTAACCAGATATTCCCCCAGCTTGACGAGGTAATGTCCTTCTGTCTCGGGAGGACGGACGAGGACGGTTTCATGCGCGGAAAGCCCGGCGACTGGATTTTTATCGACTGGTCGGATATGGACAAAACGGGCGCCTTATGCGGGGAGCAGATTTTATATGCCAGGGCGCTGGAAAGCTACAGCGATATCTGCCGGATTACCGGAAAAGACGACAGAGGGTGCCGACAGAGGGCAAATCTTCTCCGGGAAGCGATATTCCGCTATTTTTATGATACGGAAAAAAAGGTCTTTATCGACAGCTATGAGTCGGGAAAACGCAATGTCACGAGGCACAGCAATATTCTGGCCTGTCCTATTGGATTGACCATACCGCTGATGAAGCGGCAAGACAAGAACTGATTG
>CAMSTM010000156.1 GCA_947063675.1 uncultured Lachnospiraceae bacterium
GGGCGGATTCGGGACTTTAGCCCGTTAGAAACGTGCGCCGCTGGGCGCACTTGTACCACAAAATCCTGACGCAGACTGTCAGTATTTTGCATGTGGGTAAAAAAAGCCTATTTCCGTGTATAGAAAGCCTCCAGCGCCCGTCCGAAGAACTCCGCCATTCCTTCGCCGTAAACGTCGTCCAGCATTTTCACAATCTCCGGCTTTTCCCGGCAGCTCCTTGCGTATTCCAGCATCATTTCCGTGACGTCGTCCATCCGGTACATCTGCTTTGAAAGGAAATCATATTCCCCAACCAGTTCTTTTACCTCAAAGGAATTTACATCGGAGCCCTTTTTCGCGGCAACTTTCTCCATAACGATTTTAAAACGCTTCTGGTAAGCCGTAAAAAGCTCCGAATTACCCGGCTCCCTGTCTTCCTTCATTGCCTCCAGCGTCTTTTCCTTGCTTCCGTACCAACCTACCACGATTTCAAAGCTTCTCTGAGCCTCCTCGCTGGAAGCCTTCTTAAGGAACTCCTTCCGCCACTGCTCCACACTGCCGAACTTTTCGATAAGCGCTCCCTTCTGCGCTTCGTTCATATTCGCAATCATATCGTCCGCCATTCCCTCAAGCTCCGTCTTACTGAATACCTCAAAGTCCATTTTCTTTTCTCCTTTCAGAATGTTGTCAATGCTGGCAATCAGGCGTTCCATACGCTCCTTTTTCATCGTCAGCATTTTCCTCTGCATCAACAGTATGTGGTTCCTGTCAAGAGCCGGGTTTTCAATTACCGCTTTGATTTCCTTAAGGGGAATGTCAAATTCTCTGAAAAACAATATCTGCTGTAATGTTTCCAGTGCCTTATCGTCATAAAGCCGGTATCCCGCATCACTTTTTTCCGTGGGCGCAAGAAGCCCGATTTCGTCATAGTAGTGAAGCGTACGCACGCTGATACCTGTTAAATCCGATATTTCCTTTACTGTCCTCATAACTGTATAACCTCCCGTTTCCTGATTTTTCATAACGCAGACACACGAAATGCAGTCTTTGACCGCGGCGTCTGCCTGCCACAAAATAACTGTAGACTATGACGCTCCGTAAGGGTCAAGGGGGGATTTGTAATTTTTTTGTATGGTGAAGTTCTGTGAAAAGAATTTTTCCTGAAAGCCAGAAATTTTGAACTGTTCTGAAAGTGTATCCGTTTATGTATCTGTCCATTTATCCGATGTAATGTGCTACTTTTACAAACTATTCCTTCCAGTAATCAATAGTATCCTGCGAAAGAGTAACGATGCCAAACATGTGATACAAAAAATCTTCTTTTTCATTAAACACCTGAAGTATCAAAATCGCATTATCTGTTATTCTGTATACAAAATAATTGTGTTCTGCAAAAAGAATATAATAATCACAATCTAATTGATAAGTTTTCCTAAGAGAAATTCCTGATTCTGGAAACTTTTTCAATTTAGCCAAGGCCTTTGAAATATTTTCGGAAAACTTATCTGCTCTTTCCTGTCCGTATTTTTCTTTTATATCTCGTTTAATTGCTTTCCTTTTTGTCAGCGCAATCTCTGAATAAATAATTTTTCTTTGCGTCATATTTTTGCCAGCTCTGCTTCAACCTCCTCCTCTGTATAATACCCATTCTCTCGGACACACTGCTCCGCTTCATTCATTTTATCCGTAAATATCCTGAATGCGGTTTCTTTATCCTCCTGCATATTAAGAGCAATAAGCTGTTCAACAAATTCTTCCACCTTACTATAAGATTCCAGCGGGAGTAAATCAATTTTTTTTGCCAGCTCTGCTGTAATCATATCAAACAACTCCTTTCATTGGTTTTGTTATATTATGTCTTCTTTCATTCGCTTATACTCCGAAGTTGTCGGACTAATTTTATTATAAATCATAAAATTTTTTTATTCAACTTTAAAAAGCCAAAAACAGGGCTCCCGGCGCATCCATCGCCAAAAGCCCTCTCTGTCACTGCCTATATATCCAGCGCCGCATGATACCCCTGATACACGGCGTTTGTAATTGTGGAAACCCTTGCCGCATCTCCAATCACGGCAACGTAAGGCGCACTGTCCCGAAGGTTCTCCACCACATCCAGACGGGATTTCTGTCCCAGTGCGCAGATAACGGTTTTTCCCGGCACAAGGATTTCATTGCCCTCTTTATCCCCGCAGACAATTCCCTCCTTTGTCACCGAAAGCCCTCTGTATCCGGTGTATACGGTAACGTATTTTTCAATCTCCTTTAACAGCAAAGGTCTGTGGCGCACATTGGCGTCGGGGGCAAGTTCATCCCGCATTTCCACCAGACGGACGGTCTTACCTTCCATTCCAAGATGAACGGCACACTCACACCCGGCCAGGCCGCCGCCGAAAACCACAACCTCGTCTTTCACCTTATCCTTTTCCAGATAATAATTGTTCACCAGAACCACATTATCACCCGAAAGACCCGGAATCGGGGGAAGAAGCGGCTCTGAGCCCACTGCGATAATCAGTGCGTCGGGGGCTTCCTTTTCCGCATACTCTGCCGTCACCTCGGTATTTAAACGGAATTCCACTCCCGCCTGCTCACAGAAACGCCGATAAGTCAGAGAAAACTCATACATTTCTCTCTTAAAGGGCAAGGCCTGCTCGCTTTTCAGAATACCGCCCGCTTCCTTTTCCTTTTCACAGAGAATTACCTGATGTCCCCGTCTTGCGGCGGTGTAGGCCGCATACAGCCCGCCGGGGCCTCCGCCTGCCACCAGAACCTTTTTCCGTTCAGGTGCCGGGCGCACCTCGTCCCCCTCAATTTCCCGGCCTATCAGGGGATTTACTGTACATCTTCTGGTCGCCGTAGCCGCCCGCTCCGCCATGCAGGTAAAGCAGCGCAGGCATTTTACAATATCCTCTTCCCTGTTTTCCATGATTTTCCGGGGAAGAAAGGGGTCGGCCAAAAGGGCTCTCGCCATATAAACCACGTCCGCTTTTCCGCTGGCAATAATTTCCTCCATCTGGGCCGGGTCGTTTAAGCCCCCGATTGTGGCCACCGGAACCGACACATTCTTTTTAATCTCGGCGGCCAGATACACGTTGCAGCCGTGCTCCTTAAACATGGACGGATGGGTGTCGCCGAATCCTCTCTGGTAAGTCCCCGCCGACACATGAAGCAAATCTATGTAAGGCTCAATCTGTCTGGCAATCCTGATGCCCTCCTCCAAATCATAACCGCCTTCAAAAAGCTCCGAGCCGCTCATACGAAATTCTATGGGAAAATACGGCCCCACTGCCTCCCGCACCGCCTTTAACACCTCCACGGCAAAGCGGCACCTGTTTGCAAGGCACCCTCCGTATTCGTCGCTTCTTTTATTGAAATAGGGGGACAAAAACTGATTAATCAGCCAGCCGTGTCCTCCGTGAATCATAATCATCTCAAAACCCGCCCGCTTTGCAAGGCCGGCAGCATTGCCATAAGCGCTTACAATCTCATCTATCAGTTCTCCGGTAAGGGCCTTTACCTCCACCCTGTCGGGCCGCGTGGTGTCCGAAGGGCCCCACTGGTTCATGGATTTCTGCCTGCTCTTGTCGGTCATATAGGTGCCCGCGTACATGCCGGAGTGGGACAGCTCGATACTGGGCATCGCCCCGTGTCTGCGGATTGCGTCCGCCGTATAGGTTGCAGAGGCCAGCGAATTTAAGATTGCCGTATCCAGATGATAAGCATGGGAGCCGTCCGTTTTCGGGTGTACCATGCATTCGCTGACGGTTACGGCCGCCGCGCCGCCTTTTCCCCGCAGTTCGTAAAAAGCGGTTGACTTCGGCCCGATACAGCCGTCGTTTGTAATGTCAGTTCCGCCCATAGGCGCGGAAAACATGCGGTTGCGGAAGGTTACCCTGCCCAAAGTGATTGGCCTGCAGAGATTTGGATATTTACGTTTCATGCTCTTTCCCCCTGTGTTCAATACTGTCATTAAATTATAAATGATAAGATTTTTTATTCAAGCCTGATTATTGTCATCATTTCCGGCTTCTTTCCACCACGCCGTTCATATATCCGCCAATCCTGCGGCCAAACACCCCAATCAGCTTTCCGATGAAAATTGCGGACAGCACCGTTCCGATACCGATTCCGATAATTTTTCCGGCAAACGCAAGGGATACCGCCGCAGTCGCCAAAATCATCACACAGTCAAAGATGAGCTTCCCCTGCCCAAATTCCTTACGGAGCGCAACGCTAACCGCCTTTGCCATACCGTCAGCCGGATTGGGTATAAAATCCATGGTCACGGTCGCATAGGCGCCAAAGGCCGTGCACACGATTGCCGCCGCCAGAAGAAGAAAACTTACGGGAAGCGTCCGCGCCTGAAAATCCATCAGGTTATCATAAAAATCAATGACCACTCCCATCACGTAGGAAAAGGGAATCTGCAGCAGGACTTTGGCGTTAATTTTCCGGTAAACCGCCGTCTGTCCCGCCACAAATACAAAGTACATAAACGTAGTCGCCGTTCCCAGAGAAAGAGGGGTAATCCGGCTTACAGCGTAGGGAAGTGTATTAATGGAACCTACCCCCAGCCCCGCTTTTGTGTTTAAAACAATGCCGAATCCCAAAATGAAAATCGCCGCAATGTAAAGCATCAGTCTTTTTATCATCTTTCGTCCCCTTCTCTGCGAACCGGCGCTCTGCCAAATCACGTTTCCTCTGTTGCCTGGCAGGCCCCTGATTTTTTACGCCTGTATCTTCAAAGTCACATCTCCAATAAGACCCGTAGGTGAAAGCGGCGTAAGCGCTCCCATTCCTCTGTCTCCCGCTCCGATGGCCGCCGCTTTCCTCTCAAGGGTGGTCGCCACTTCAATTGCAATCCGGTTTTCGCCGTCCCCAAGCGCTTCTGTTATGTCGAACCGGTAAGGGCGCGCCACACGGATTCCCACAGACTGTCCGTTTACAAACACTTCCGCGGAGTCATAAACCTCTGTCAGGCAAAGCCAGGCTTTACACTCTGCCATATGCGCTTTCTCCTTGTGCGCTGCCTCTTCGTTTGCTTTCGCGTTTTCTAAAGACACAGTGGTTTCATAACGGTAGATACCTGAAAATTCCGGGTGCCGCAGAGCCATCCCGTTTTCCAAATCCGCCTCCTCAGCGTCGGCAAAGTTTGGATAATCCTTGTTCTCACAACGGGATACGGTAAATTCATTCAATTTATAAATTTTTTCCCTGTCTCCGTCATCCGAAAGTTTCTTTCCGCATTCTTCTAACTCCGCCCGCCGGCCGCCGTTTTCCAAGTCCGCTCCCGACATTCCGTCTGCTGTACCGCACAAAAGCACCAGCATCTCAAGAGGCTCCAGCTCCACATAAACCTGAACTTTTCCGCCCTTTCCCTCATCCGGTACTTCCCGTACCCGCACCGGACGGATTTTGTTTTCCCATGCGTCATATGCCGCAATCTCCGTTCCACCTGCCGGAAGCGTTATCCACTGGCTTACTCCCTGCGCCGCATTTTCGTTTAATATGAGATACAAATCCTGTCCGTTTCTGTAATGATAGGCCGTCAGATACTTCTCCGGCTTCTCAAGGCTTACCGTCCGCCAGCTATCCTCCGCAAATTCCTCCGCCAGTTTTTCCACGGGAACCACCCTGCATCCCGACAGCTTTTCCGTCTGCGCTTTGCTTTCTTCTTTATCCGTATCGGAAATCCCCTCCGGCAGCCTTCCGGTAAAGACAACCTTAAAACCGGCTTCCACCGCTTTTGCCGCAAATTCCGCCGCTGCTTTCGTAAGATACCGGCAGCCGGAAATCACCAGCGCGCGGCAGACGTTTCCATTGATATTCAGCGTTTTTTCTTTTTCGGAAAATACCGTAGCCCCTTCCGTATCCGCAAACACATCCGCCGGAATTATCAGAAAGCTTATCTGGCCCTCCGTCAGAGAACGGCAGGCTAAAATGTTGCTCTCATACTCTCCCGCCCACTGGCTCTCCCCGTGATACAAAAGAGCCACAGGCGCTTCTCCCACGCCGCCGCTAATCAAATGGCAAATCCGGTTGGTGTAGGCCATAAGCGCGCCGAAAGCTTTAAGCTGGGGATTTTCCCCGTGGGCGTAAAAATGAGGCGGGCAGTCAGGGTCGGGAAACGCCTTGGGTGAAAAAGCATGGGGCACATAGTGGTTGACCCCTCTTGCCAGAAAATGGTCCATCAGATATTTTTCCAGAGAAACACCGGCGCGCCATCCGTATGCGCCGAAATTTTCACACATACAGCGTCCCTTTTTCTTTGCATCTATGGCCGCCATGGAAGCCCCCATGCGTCCCAACATATAGTGGTAGAATCCCGCGCTGTCCTGACACATATCCGGCTCGTGGCGACGTACATTCTGTCCCACCGGCAGCACCTGGCCGCCGATGTTGTCGATGCCCGCCATATGCTGGCCGGAAAGCCCCCTGAAAAAGTGTCCCATGCTTGGCCCTAAATTGGCGCTGGAATCGCAGTCCTCCAGCATATGGCCGATGTATTCCACCCCATGGTCCCCGCACCATTTTCCGAGCTGATTGGAAAAGCAGCGGGAAACCAGCCTGCTCACCGCATTCATATAGGCGGTTCTTATCCGTGCCGTCCGCTGTCCGTCGCTTCCCTGATTCCACAGAAACGGCGTTTCAAGCTCCCACCCTTTTCCGTATTCCTTTTCCATCATGGCCTGCATTTCACCCGACCAGGCAAGAGACATATCCGGTTTTCCAATCAAATCCCCTCTGGTATAGCCCGGCGTGTTTCCGATGGGCGGCTCGTCGCTGAAAAAGCCCGCAATCACCGTCCCGAAAAGCGCTCCATATTTTTCATAATGAGGCTCGTAGACAGCGTCAACCAGCACGCGGCAGGATTTCTCGTCCAGAAAATTGATATAGTTGTTTCTTCCTCTGGCATCTCTTGTGAGATATACCACATAAATTTTCCAGTAACCCTCGGGCACGTCAAAGATGAGTCTCCCGTCTTTCACCTGCCCCGTCATATCCACCGGCGCGCCAATCCGCCCCTTTTCCTCCACCGGACACGCAATCACGCGAAATACACTGTCATCACAGAGCTTTCTCTTCGGCTCTCCCGGCATGGGCGGCATCCAGGGCGGAAGAGGCTGTGGCTTTGCATAAGCCTCCACGTTTATCTCCATCTTCTTCCTCGGCCCCCAGGCTTCCAGCACATTGTAATCCAGATACTGGTGGCATAGCTCCTTGTCCGCCGTCTCCATTTTTCCCGCCGCATATCCCGTGGGAAAATGGGAATCGTCCAGAATCCAGACTTTCATGCCAAGCTTTTTCGCCTCGTCCAGAATCACGTCCATATCCTTCCACCACTTCTCACCCACAAAATCCGGGTGGGGACGGCTTTCCACACAGACCGCTCCGATGTTGGCCTCTTTGATTTTTTGCATATAATCCCTTAAAACCGCTTCTTCCTCACCATGCTGCCAGAAAAAGGGGAAAATGTAGTTTTCCCCTTTGCCTGCAAGCAGTTGGTTTACCCGCTCGTTTAATGTCATAATAATCCTCCTGTTTCAGTTCCGCTCCGGCCCTACAGCACACTTGGGATAAATCGATTTTCGGCCGCTTGATAATGCGTCCGCAAATCGATTTGTGCGCCTTCCGGGCCTTCGCTGTTTTTTCAGTTCCGCTTCGGCCCTACGGCTCACTCTTTTTTTATTTTCTTGTAACCTCGCTGTACACGATATTTCCGTATTTTCCGTCCAGCCGGGCATAACCGCCCTCCTCAATGGCCGCCGCACGAATCGCTTTCCGTCCCAGAAATTCGCAGGGTACTGCGTCGTCCGTCCCTGCCAGAATCCTGCCGCACAGCTCGATATTGTCCTCAAGGCTGTTCCTCGGTCCGATGGCCGGTCCGTGGGAATAAAGTACCGTGTCATAGCGTTCATCAAAGGTTTTCAGATATTCCAGACTCTTTTTATAGGTACTGATATCCGTACTGTTCCCGTCCATCACAAGGGTATTGGCATTGCAGGCGTCCCCGTAAAGAATCATTCTCTCCTCACGAATGAGGACGCAGCAGCTTCCTTTCGTGTGGCCCGGAACATGGATAATTTCAAGGCTGATTCCTCCCAAATCAAAGACCTGTCCGCCGGAAAGTTCCTCAAAGGCCGCCGTCCTCACCGGTACAAAATCTTCCTCCGATAAAGTTGTTCCCGCTCCCAGCATTCCTCCCGCGTATCCCATACGCATGGAAAGACCGTGAATACCGGTCAGCTCTTTGTCCGCGGGGTGCATGTAAACCTTCTCAAACTCTCCCGCGCCTCCCGCATGGTCGCCGTGTCCATGGGTCAGAATCACCGAAAGGGGAAGAGATGTAAGACTGTCCACCTTCTCCTTAAGTCCCACAAATCCCACACAGGTATCCAAAAGTACCGCTCTTTGCTCCCCTTTCACCAGAAAAGCCGAAACCCCTGTAGGGTCCGTAATCCACGTAACACGCTCCGTCAAATCCTTACTCGCAAAATTCCACATTCCTTGTTCCCTCCTATTTAGAGTTCCGCATCCGCCTTTCAGTACACCTTTTGTCTGGAACAATTTTCAGCCGCTATGCGTCTGTAAATCGTTCCGTGCACTTCCAGGCGGATGCTGTTTTTAAGTTCCGCTTCGGCTTATTCAGTACACCTGGGCTAAATCAATTTCCGGTCACCTTGTGCCCGTAAATCGATTTGTGCACTGAATAAGCCTTCGCT
>CAMSTM010000157.1 GCA_947063675.1 uncultured Lachnospiraceae bacterium
ACTTCTCACCACCCTCTCAAGAAGGAGACTTCGGGACGCGGTGCGCAGAAGGCTGCACTTTTAAGAGGTTAATATTTATCGGGATAGTCCGTCCCTGTCTCGTTCTGCATCCTGTAAATATACTTTTCCGGCTCTTTCCTCATGCGAAGCAGCGTATCAAAGGCAAGAAGCAGCATCCGGTCCCCGTTCTGCCTCATCCCGCTGTTATCCGCATCCAGCCTTGCCTTGAAATGGTCCATCTGCCACACCATAATGTCCACCACAGTGTAACCTTCTATCTTTGCTTTGCACGCAAAATTTCCGTGGGTAATATAATATGTAAATTCCTCATAAATCTCCGCATCGCCTTTGAGCTTCTGCCAAAACTCCTCCGCAAAAGCCTCGCTTTCTCCGGCATATCTGCATAATTCCCCTATAAAATCAATCACAGCTTTCTCTTCCATAATTCCTCCGTTTTCCAACTGTTTTCACCCATTTGTTATTGCAATGTATAAGAAAGTATACCACATGAAAAAATATGTGGGTAGCTGTCCTTAACAGAAATTTATTTCTTCCTGTATTTTTTTAGACAAATCCCCTTCCCATCTGTTATAATGATGAATTGGAAGAAATATACGGAAGGAGAAGTACTTATGAGTGAGAAGATACTGGTTGTGGACGACGAGAAGGAAATCACCGATTTAATCACCCTTTATCTGCAAAACGAAAATTATACTGTCTATCCCTTTTATGATTCCGAAAAGGCCTGGGAAAAGGCAGAAAACGAAGAACTTGATTTGGCGATTTTAGATGTGATGATGCCGAAAATGGATGGATTTGCCCTTTGTCAGAAAATCCGCGAACAGCACAATTATCCGATTATCATGCTTACCGCCCGTGAAGCGGAGGTTGACAAAATCACCGGGCTCACTTTAGGCGCCGACGATTATATCACAAAGCCTTTCCGCCCTCTTGAGCTGATTGCAAGGGTAAAGGCACAGCTTCGGCGATACAAAAAGTATAATCAGGTAACGCCCCTTGAGGATTCCCAGATTATCACCCACGGCGGTCTGATGCTTAACAGCCTCACCCATGAATGTACGCTGGATGAAAAGCCTCTTTCCCTGACACCTACAGAATTTACCATTCTTTACGTCCTCTGCCAGAAAAAGGGCAAGGTCATCAGCGCCGAGGAGCTGTTCCACTCTGTCTGGGGCGAGGAATATTTCAGCAAAAGCAACAATACCATTACCGTGCATATCAGGCATCTGCGTGAAAAAATGAACGACTCCTTTGAAGACCCCAAGTATATTAAAACAGTCTGGGGGTGTGGATACAAAATTGAAGCCTGAAATTTTAATTATACTGCTGATTGCCATACTGTTCGCCCTGCTGATTGCCCTCTTTCTGGTTTCGCATTTTTACGCCCGGCGGCGGGTGAAAAAATCCATCTCTGCTACGGCCCGTATGCTGCATACCTACATGCATCACGACCTTGATTCCAACGATGTGTTCCCGCCCGCTTATGCGGAAGTGGCCACGCAGATTGTGCAAATCAAATCCTCTGTACAGCGCCATGAACAGGCCACAAAGGATGAGGTTGACCGCAAAAACGATTTGATTACCTACCTTGCCCATGATTTGAAAACCCCCCTCACTTCGGTAATCGGTTATCTCGACCTGTTAGAGGAAGCCTCCGACATGCCTGCCGAGCTGCGGACAAAATATATCCATATCACACTGGAAAAGGCGCTGCGCCTGGAAAAACTGATAAACGAATTTTTTGAAATTACCAGATATAACCTGCAGCAGATTGCCCTGGAAAAGGAAACCATCGACCTTTCCTTCATGCTGATGCAGCTTACGGACGAATTTTACCCTCTCCTGTCAAACCACGGCAATACGGTGGAGCTACAGGCCGAGGATGATTTGACGGTTTACGGCGATTCCATGAAGCTGGCAAGAGTGTTCAACAATATTTTAAAAAATGCCATCTCCTACAGCTATCCCAATACGCCCATCAAGGTCTATGCCGGGAAAAGGGAGAAGGATATTTTTATCTGCTTCATCAATCAGGGAAAGACCATTCCCGCCGAAAAGCTGAATTCCATTTTTGAAAAGTTCTTCCGGCTTGACGAGGCCAGAAGCACAAATACGGGCGGAGCCGGTCTGGGACTTGCCATTGCAAAGGAGATTGTCACTCTCCACGGCGGAGCCATCAACGCCACAAGCGAGGACGAACGGACCACCTTTTCCGTGTCCCTTCCGCAGTATTAGTTTTAGAAATAAAAACGGCTGCATCTTTTCTCCATGCAGCCGTTTTCTGAATTTATCCAAACGCCGGCTATCTTTTTTTCACCGGAATCCAGATTTCCGTATAATAATTTTCATCCGCCGTTCCTTTCGGATATTTATCCGGCGAATCATACATCTCAATGCAGTAGCCCGACGCAAATTCATACTCTTTCAGAGCCGGAAGCCACTCGGAAAATATTTTGACATTGACATCCTGTAAAGAATCGGGAAGCGCGCCCCGGCACGGAATCACCGCCCATGTAAAAGCGGGAATCGTTCTCACCGTAAAGCCCTCGGGAATATCCACGGACGGATGATAAATATCCGCTATCAGATATTCAAACCTTTCATTTCCCATCTGCGGGTCAATGTTGATTCCAAACATGCCGCATACGGTTTTGCCCTTCCCCGAGGCATAATGTTCCTGCCAGAACGCCGGAATGTCTCTTTTGGCGTTTTCATAATCAAACTCCTTTGCCGCCGCCAGAACGGTAAAACTTTCTTTTTTTGTAATTTTGTACTCCATCAGATAACCACCTTTCAAAGATATTGTCAGTTTCAAAGGGGCAAAGCTTTTCACCGCCGCTTTTTCCTTCCGCACTGCCGAAGGTGAAACTCCATGGAAACGGGAAAAAGCTCTGGTAAAGCTGTCCGGAGAATCATAGCCGTATTTTAAAGCCAGTTCCGTTATTGTGGCATCACCGGAAATCAGCTCGCCTCCCGCCAGCGACATTCTGCGGTTCCTGATATACTCATTCAGGGAATATCCGCACAGCATACCAAAGCCTTTATGAAAGTAAAATGGCGAAATATGAACCTGCTTTGCAATATCGTTTAGGGAAATTTCTTCCTCGATATGGGCTTCTATATAGTCGATTGCCTCTCCAATTACTTCCGTCCATTCCATGGCCCTGCTCCTTTCTGATACTGATTATATCCCTGAAAAACAGGCAGCGCCCGACATTGCTTGCTTTCTTTTGTCTGCCAAAGCGCTTTCATTCCAGTCTTTCATTCCGGCCTTTTATTTAAGTCCTTCCTCTTTCCCCCGTTTTTCTTTATCGTCTGCCGCCAGCCCGCCTGTGCAGCCATCTTATAAAGAATCCGCGGCATGGCAGGCGAAACGTAAATATTCTCCAACGCGTTTTCCCTTACAATTGCTTCTGTCAGAGCCGAAAGCGCCTTCTCGATGGGTGCTTTCGGGCCTTTTCCTGATGGCGTATCCGGCAGAACGGCAAGGGCTCCGCCCCCTCCTGCGCCGATACCTCCGCACCAGTTAAGCCCCGCGCTTACGCACCAGTTCCCGAAAATCTCAAGCGCCGTTTCCGCCTGAATCCCTTCATAAAACCCGCAGTTGACAATCCCATAGACCTGTTTCTTCCTATTATAAAAGGAAGCCTCAAGCTGAATAAGGCAGGACAGGAGATGCGCCGGAAGTCCGTCTACATAAAGAGGGCAGGCAAACACCAGGACGTCGGCATCCTTTAATTCTTTCAGTGCTTTCTCCGGCACAGACGAAGTATGCAGATTCACCTCCGCAATCTCTGCTTCCGAAAATTCCGTTTCCCCGCATTTTTCCTTTGTAAGCTTTGTCCTTAAATCATTCCGAAGAATACCGCTGGCGCTTCCGCTTACCTTTGGGCTTCCGTTTATAAGCGCGATTCTCATAATGTCACTTCCTCCAGTTTTTCTGATGAGTTAAAGAAACGGACAGACTTCACCACGCCGTCATAATTATCCGCATTGGCCTGTGTCATTTTCTCAGCCGTTTTTCTCTCTTTTTCCGTAATCTTTTCCCCGTAAAAATAAGCGGACAGGGAAATTACATTTTGATATCGGCGCCTGTGGTGCATCTCACCTTTCCGGATTACAAAATCCGGGTGTACATAGGAAATCGCCCTGTCCAGCACGTTTTTTACAAAAGGACTTACACTGCCATAACAGCATCTGCTCACTAAAATAAGCTCCGAGCACCTGCCCATATCCCTTCCCGTATTCTCATATCCGTCGCAAATCACACATTTTCCCGGTGTTTTTACCCAGCAGCCAAAGCACCCGGTGCATGGATGAATGCTGCCTTTCGGGCCGATTAGTTTATATTCCCCTTCCACCTTTAAGTGAAAGTCTTCTATGTCTGTTATAATCAGTTTCATTGTCTCCACCTGTTCTCTGGGAAGCAAGGTTTTTCCCTTAAAAAGCCCCTTTTAAATCCAGTTTCCGTCAATTGTTTTCTTTAAAACGCAAAACATATCATAAAATTGTTCCTTTGTATTTTTGATAATATCCAGGGCGACGTCCCTGTTATAAGAATGGTTCACATTATTTCTTGCCTGCAGCGCAGCCATCCATCTGTCTTCATCCAGAATCATTGACGACTGATACGCCGTTTTTATGATTAATTTGGGGGAGCCCGTCGCAGCGGCTTCGTATCCGTGCTGCTCCAAGATATCTTTCATCATTTTCCACGACTGCTCAAAACATATTTCATAAAGACCCACCAGCCCTGTCATTGTCACGTTATCATACGGTTCCTGATACAGGTAAATATCCTTAAGATTTGTCAGCGCGGCGCAAAAATTTTCATATTTTTTCATACAAAACCCTCCCCTCCCTTTCTATCGAATCTCTCAGCTCCCTTTGCACGCTTCCGTCAAGATTTACAATATCAAATTTCAGCAGCGTAGAGGTTTCTTCATCCACATCCAGCGCAAATCCCGCAAAATTTCCGCCGCTGACCGCCAAATCAATGTCGCTGACTCTTTTGTAATCTCCACGCGCCCTTGAGCCGAACAATACCACTCTGTCAACGTCATATTTTTTCGCAAGCTCACAAATCTCCCGAACCACAACCGGCTTTATTCCCGAAGCTTCCACACTATTTTCTCCTCCCCGTCCAAATCCTTCCATACAAACACTCCGTTTTCCAAAATCAGATATCCGTGCCAGCTTTCCTCCTTGGGTATGGACACGGAGCCCGGATTCAAACAGGTATAATTACCACGCTCCTTACATACCGGCACATGGGTATGCCCGTGCAGCAAAACGTCTCCCTGATGCAGCGGCGGAAGATTTTTCTCATTGAAAATATGCCCATGAGTGGCGTAAATCAAATGCTCTCCCTCCGCTATCACACAGTAGTCCGCCAGAATGGGAAATGCCAGCACCATCTGGTCCACCTCCGTATCACAGTTCCCGCGCACACAGAGAATGTCCTTTTTATGTTCATTCAGCATTTTAGCCACGCTTTTCGTGTTGTAATCTCTGGGCAAATCATTTCTCGGCCCGTGGTAGAGAATATCGCCCAGTAAAAGAAGCCGCCCGGCATTTTCTCTGTCATAAGCTTCCAGCAGCTTTTTGCAGTAGTATTCCGAACCGTGAATATCGGACGCAATCATCCATCTCATCGCATTTCCTCCCATCGCATATCGCCCGACCGTTTTTCCTCTATCCCATGCCCTATAATCTTAACACTTCTTTCCCGCTTTTGGAAAGGATTTTGGAAAAACATTATCCTGCAAAGTAAAAAAGGGAGCTTCGCGCTTATCTTACGCCCGCTCCCTGTTCATGTGCACGTCATTTTCCGAACACGCCGCCGGCATGCTCTCCTTTCTGACGCCCGCTATATCATCAGTTCGTATTTCACAACATCCATTGTGACAGCTCCGTCTGCATAGAATGAAATGCCGCCGACCTCCGGATTTGTATAAAGGGTTGCGGAAAGCACATGCTCCCCGTCGTTTACAAAAACCTCGGCGCTGAAAGTGTCCAGGATAATCCGTATCTTTATTCTTCCGCCGTCTTCTCTCACCAGACACCTGCGCTGATGAATAATTGCCCGCCTGGAACCGGAATGCTTTCTGTCCACCTTCAAAACAGATTCGCAGGGTCTGTAGCTGACAGAGGTCTGATAAGTATCATCCTGAGCAAAGCGCACCGCAAACTTTCGGTAAACATTCTCCCCATCGCCCGGCCGTACGGAAAGCTCCATGTCAATTTTCCGCCCCCCGATTCCCTCCAGCCTGATGCTATCGGTAAATGTAATATTTTCGTACCTTACCTCTTCTCCCCGAAGCGCCTCCAGTTCCCGCACCGGTTTCTGGAACAGGCGTCCGTCCTTTACAAAGAGCTCCCTTGGAAGGCTCATCTGTCCGAACCAGGGCTGCTGCGGCGTATGGAGGTTACAGGTATCCCAGTTCTGCATCCAGCCAATCATAATCCGACGCCCGTCAGGAGCGGACACTGTCTGCGGCGCATAAAAATCAATTCCATAGTCAACGGCCTGATTGCATTCCTCCGTAAAGGTATCGGTTTCCTCATCATAGCTTCCAATCAGGCAGAGGGTTCCGTTTCCGTTATGATATTCAAACCCCTGAGGCATCATATCCTGAGGGCTTACGAGCAGAACCTGTTTTCCGTCCAGTTCAAAAAAATCAGGGCATTCCCACATCTTTCCAAATCGCCCCCGGTTGGCGGCAAGCACTTTTTCATATTTCCAGCAAAAGCCGTCGGGACTGGAAAAAAGAAGCACCTGTCCGTCATGGGCTTCGTCGCAGTTTCCCGCCACGCACCGATAGGTCTGGTCTTTCTTTTTCCACATTTTAGGGTCCCGGAAATCAAATCTGCTTCCGTTTTCCGGCAAATTCCGATAATCCAGTACGGGATTTCCCGCATACTTTTCATAGTCCGTCCCATCCCCCAAAGCAAGACACTGGCTTTGCACCTCGCGCGTGCTCCCGTCAGGCAGCGTTTCTTTTGATACGCCGGTGTACATCAGCAAATGTTCCCCGTCAGGCAGAACCAGCGCGCTTCCCGAAAAGCAGCCGTCCCTGTCGTAATCCCTGTCCGGCGCCAGCGCCGCCGGAAGCTGTTCCCAGTGCAGCAGGTCGCCGCTTACGGCATGCCCCCAGTGCATAGGCCCCCAAACGGAGCTGTAAGGATGATACTGGTAGAACAGATGGTATTTTCCTTTGTAAAAGGAAAAACCGTTGGGGTCGTTCATCCATCCCGTCCGGGCCGATAGGTGGAAAGAGGGGCGAAGCTGCGCCGCCTGCTTTCTTTCCATCTCTTCTTCATATTTCCGCGCGTCGCGTAAACTCTGACTTGTCATAATACTTCCTTCAAGCCTCCCTGTGTAAATACTTTTTCCTGTGCGTCTGCACCCTTATTCCTCGTTTTCTATGCCTGCGTACCGGTTATAAGCTGCCTGATAAACCGCAAGGAGCTTATCCATTCCGCATTTTTTCCGCAAATGTTCGATATAGCTTTCCCATTCCTCATCCGTGGGGCCGCCTTCTTTTATCCACAGCCCCTCCTGCTCCGCCACTGCGCTCTCAAAGCTTACCTTATACCAGTCAATATCATCCAGTTCCCGGCTGGTAAACACGCAGTCCACCGGGTAAACGGATTTGCTTTCCACATAAGGCATCCAGTAATCATATAAATCCGTCAGGCGCTCAATGGCCCGGTCCTCCATCTTAAAGGTTGTCTGGTAATAGTCGCTGAGAATCAGCTTTGGTCCATACACTTCCTGCTCGCCCTTTAATTCTCCGGAGCCTTTTCCGTATTTCTTCCGGCTCTCCTCGTCGGAAATACTCAGCCACACACCGTTTTCGTCCTGCTGCGTGAAATAGACGCCTTTGGCGCCGTACTGAAGCTGCATGACAATCTCCGGGTCGTACCACATATCATAAAATTTCAGAAGATTGGCCGGGCTTTTACACGCCTTTGTGATATTAAGATTTCCACTGTTTATGCCGCCGCCCGTGCGGATTGTCACATTATGGGTTCCCTCCGGCCCGTCCAGAACCGGCAGAAATACATAATCATCGGCGTAATCCCCCATCAGCTCCTCAATGTACCACCAGGTGGAAACGCCCACATAGCCCTGAGAGCATTTGGAAATCAACTGAGTGTCCGACTGACTGAACATTTCCACGTCCATCAGCCCTTCCGCATACCAGTCATGGAAATAAGTAACCGCATCTCTGTAGGCGTCCGACACGCATACAAACTCGACCGTGCCGTCGTCCTTAAGAACCAAATCCTTGCACACATCGTTGGGCCAGTTGGTAAAACCGAAACCGGCATAAAAAATATTCTGTCCCCAGCACCATTCGTCAAATCCCGTACTCATGGGAATCGTGCTTCCCGGCGCGTTTCCGTAATATTTTGCGCTCATATCGTTATCCTTAAAAGCTTTCAGCGCTGTGTGCAGCTCATCTAACGTCGTGGGAACCGCCAGCCCCAAATCGTCCAGCCATGCCTTGTTAATCATGGAAAACTGGGGAATGGAATAAATGCTGTAATCCTCGGCCGCGCCGATTCCTGCAGTTCCCATTCTTTCCCCTGCCGGAAGCCCGTAAATATAACCGTCGTCCATGGTGATGGCGCTGCGGATATCCGGATTTTCCT